>CBESOB010000108.1:0-9749 GCA_965530995.1 uncultured Flavobacteriaceae bacterium | reverse complement strand
AAAGACAACTGAGAGGGTAAAGAGCAACAAAAACAAAAGAAAACTTTGATTTCTTATGATAAAATTAATGATCCGTTGCATGGGTTAGTCTCTTATTTTATCAATACGCTTTTGTATTTATTGAGATTTTTTAAGGTGATTCCAGTTCCACGTACAACAGCGCGTAATGGATCTTCGGCAATATAGACTGGAAGGTCTGTTTTTTGGGACAGACGTTTATCCAAGCCACGAAGCATAGACCCTCCACCAGCTAAATAAATTCCGGTGTTATAAATGTCTGCGGCCAATTCAGGAGGCGTTTGAGATAAAGTTTCCATGACTGCATCCTCAATTCGTAGAATGGACTTGTCGAGAGCTTTTGCTATTTCGCGAAAAGAGATCTGGACTTGTTTAGGTTTCCCCGTTAAGAGATCACGCCCCTGAACACTCATGTCTTCGGGTGGAAGTTCAAGGTCTTCAGTTGCTGCGCCAATTTGAATTTTTATTTTTTCAGCGGTACGTTCCCCAACATATAAATTGTGTTGTGTTCGCATATAGTAAACAATATCATTGGTGAATACATCACCCGCGATTTTCACGGATTTATCACAAACAATACCACCTAAGGCAATCACCGCAATTTCTGTGGTGCCACCACCTATATCAACGATCATGTTTCCTTTGGGCTGCATGATGTCCACACCAATTCCAATAGCAGCGGCCATAGGCTCATGAATCAAATACACTTCCTTGCCATTAACACGCTCAGCAGATTCCTTTACTGCACGCATTTCGACTGCCGTAATCCCAGAAGGAATACAAATCACCATTCTCAAGGCAGGTGTAAATAGTTTTTTCTTTAGTGCTGGAATATTCTTGATGAACATACTGATCATTTGCTCAGAGGCATCAAAATCGGCAATTACCCCATCTTTCAATGGTCTAATTGTTTTAATGTTTTCATGTGTTTTTCCTTGCATCATATTTGCCTCTTGGCCAACAGCGATGATCTTGCCTGAAATCCTGTCTCGGGCAACAATGGATGGACTGTCAACCACTACTTTGTCATTATGTATGATCAGTGTGTTTGCTGTACCAAGATCTATAGCGATTTCTTCAGTTAAGAAGTCAAAAAATCCCATATGTATTTACGTAGTTTAATAGGTTAAATTGGTGTTCTTACATGGAACGCTGTAAAAGTAATAAAATTAATGCTTAAAATGACGTGTTCCTGTAAATACCATAGCGACATTATTTTCATTACAATAATCGATACTTAATTGGTCTTTGATTGATCCTCCTGGTTGTATAACTGCGGTAATTCCAGCTTTGTCGGCAATCTCCACACAATCTGGAAATGGAAAGAACGCATCACTTGCCATAACGGCACCTTTTAAATCAAAGTTGAAAGATCTAGCTTTATGGATTGCTTGATTAAGAGCATCTACACGACTCGTTTGTCCTGTTCCGCTAGCACATAATTGTTTGTTCTTAGCTAATACAATGGTATTTGATTTGGTGTGTTTGCAAATTTTTGAAGCGAATATCAAATCCTCCAGCTCACTAGCGGTTGGTTTACTGTTTGTGGCATGAGACAGGTCTTGAACGTTATCTGTTTTAGAATCCCTGAATTGCACCAACGAACCATTTAAGCAAGTCCTAACCGTTGTTTCCGGTAACTCAACGTCTTTTAAGATGAGTAATATCCTGTTCTTTTTTCCTTTTAGGGTTTCCAAGGCTTCTGACGTAAAAGATGGTGCTATTACTACTTCACAAAATAGACTATGAATTTTCTCGGCAGTTGATTGGTCAATCTCTGTATTACTTATCAAGATACCGCCAAATGCCGACACTGGATCACCTGCCAATGCATCAACATAGGCTTGATGAATCGAGTTTCGAGTCGCAATTCCGCAGGCGTTATTATGTTTTAATATAGCAAAGGTAGGATCGTCATTCTTGAATTCATTGAGTAAAGTCACTGCTGCATCCACATCCAACAGGTTGTTATAACTCAATTCCTTACCATGAAGTTTGTCGAAAATTTCATCAAAATTCCCAAAGAAGAAACCTTTTTGGTGCGGGTTCTCACCATAGCGCAATACCTTACCTTTAGTCTCACTTATCTTAAGCGTGGCTTCTTCATGATTCTTGTTAAAGTAATTGAAAATCGCCGAATCGTAATGCGATGAAACATTAAAAGCCTTAGTAGCAAAACGTTTCCTGTCCTCTAGGGAAATAGTTCCGTTGGTATTGGTAATAAGCTCCAAGAACTCTGAATAATCTTCAACTGATGACACACAGATCACATCAATATAATTCTTGGCAGCAGCACGAATCAGGGAAATACCACCAATATCTATTTTTTCGATGATATCTTGCTCGTTTGCACCTGAAGCAACAGTTTTTTCAAAAGGATAAAGGTCCACGATAACAACATCTATTTGCGGAATCTCAAAACTTTCCAGTTCTGCCACATCGCTTTCATTATCCTGCCTATTCAAAATACCACCAAAGACCTTTGGATGCAATGTTTTAACACGCCCGCCAAGTATTGATGGATATGAAGTGACTTCTTCCACCGGAACTACATTTATACCTAAATCGTTAATAAATTTTTGAGTGCCTCCTGTGGAATAGATGGTGACGCCCAAGTCATCCAATTTTCGTACAATCGGTTCCAGGCCTTCTTTACTAAAAACTGAAATTAAAGCCGACTTGATAGTTTTTTCGTTGCTCATTTTTGAGATATATTGCGTTCTTTAAGAATGCCTCAAAAGTAGAGATTTGGGTGATGAATAGTTGAATTATACAATTGATTTAATTAACTTTTTTGTAACGATTATTAACAAACAACGTCTTACCTTTATATCAAAGAGTAAACCAATTAGAAAATAGCGCATGTTAGTTTATCTACGTCTTTTCAGAGAGAGTTTTAATTTCGCATTAAATGCGCTGAGAACTAATAAGTTACGAACATTTCTGTCTCTTTTGGGAGTTACCGTTGGTATATTCTCTATCATAGGTGTTTTAGCAGCCGTGGAATCATTGGAAAAGAGCATCATGGATGATCTTTCTGGATTGGATAAGAATACCATTTACCTTACTAAATATTCATTCGGACCTACAGATGTTCCTAGATGGCAGCGTGAGAACTATAAACAAGTAGAGAATGATGCTTTTGAATTCGTCCAGAGAAATGTGCCTGGTATACAAGCATCGGCCTATGTGATGTTTGGAGGGCTTGAGACCATGAAGTTTGAGGATAAAACAGTAACGGGTATTGAAGTAACACCTGTCTCTAACGGAATATATGAAATAGACGATCTTAAAATAGATCAAGGTAGAATGTATACAGAAGCCGAATCTTATTCTGGCCAACCTGTCATTGTAATAGGAGATGCCTTGGCCAAGAACCTCTTCGAAAACTCCAATCCCATTGGTAAACAAATACGAGTTTATGGACGAAAAGTGACCGTTGTTGGTAAACTCAAAAAGTTTGGTCAGACTATTTTCGATTCGCCAGATGAAAAGGCATTTATACCCGCAAATTTTGTGCGACGATTCAACAATGGAGGGTCTGACGGTATTCCTGGAGCCGTAATAATCAAGCCTGAAGCTGGTGTTGATATTGGTGCTTTTGAACAAGTTTTGACGCAAAAATTTAGGAATTACAGAGGACTAAAAGCTGGTGAGCCAGATAACTTTTTCGTGAATAAACTTTCTGGTATGACAGATGCTATTGACGGCATTATTGGTATGTTAAATACAATTGGTTGGATCATTAGTGGCTTCTCGCTATTGGTAGGTGGTTTTGGAATTGCCAATATCATGTTCGTTTCTGTTAAAGAAAGAACCAACTTAATTGGTATTCAAAAATCACTTGGTGCCAAGAACAGGTTTATCTTGTTCCAATTCTTGTTTGAGGCCGTTGTTTTAGCGGTTATAGGTGGTTTAGTTGGATTGGTTTTAGTATGGCTAACATCATTGGGAGCAACAGCTGCAGCTGGCGGATTTGAATTCATCCTTTCTCCAGGTAATATGCTGCTAGGTTTTTCATTATCCACGCTTATTGGGTTGATTTCGGGAGTGCTGCCAGCTATATCTGCGTCGCGACTGGATCCTGTTGAGGCTATAAGGACTGGAATGTGATTTTTATTGTAACTTAATATCAATTTGGGTTTAAACACCCAAAGAACCCATCGATAAATGAATAAATGCTAGTTTATTTTCGTCTTTTCAAAGAGAGTTTCTCATTTGCAATCAATGCTTTAATAAATAACAAACTACGAACGTTTTTATCCCTTCTAGGAGTTACTGTGGGGATATTTTCAATTATTGGAGTGCTTGCTGCTGTAGATTCATTGGACAAGAACATTAAAGAGCAACTTAGTGGCCTTGACAAGAATACTATGTATTTGGCGAAGTTCTCATTTGGTCCTACAGAAATTCCGCGATGGCAACGACAGAATTTTCCAGAGGTTTCATATGATGAATATAAATACCTTAAAGAGTCACTGCCAGATGCCCAAGAAATTGCCTACCAGATGTTCGTCCAACAAGAGAGTATCAAGTATGAAGACAAATCGTTGACCAATATAAATGTTGTGCCAGTTTCTCATGAATTTGTCGATATCCAAATCTTAAAATTCTCTAAGGGTAGATTTTACAACGAATCTGAATCTAATTCAGGAAAGGCTGTTGTCGTTATTGGGGATGAAATAGCAAGGTCGCTATTTGAAGACGTTGAACCAATTGGCAAGAGCGTACGTCTCTATGGGCAGCGATTCACTGTTATTGGTGTCGTTAAGAAAGAAGGGTCCGGTGCTCTTGGAGACAGTAATGATGTATCTATTTTCATTCCTGTCAATTACTTGAGGAAACGCTTTGGTGACAATAATGAGCGTATGAACCATGTGATCATTGTCAAACCAGAGAGTGGGATTGATATTGATGGTTTCAAGGCTGAAATCATTCAAAAGATCAGAAACAGAAGAGGTCTCAAGGCTGGTGCCATTGATAATTTTTTCGTTAATGTGCTTTCTGGCTTTACCGATTTTATTGATGGTATCATTGGTTTTATGAATACCATTGGTTGGGTCATCAGCGGTTTTTCGCTTTTAGTTGGTGGCTTTGGTATTGCAAATATCATGTTCGTGTCTGTTAAAGAGCGAACAAACCTAATTGGCATTCAAAAATCTTTAGGTGCTAAGAACCGATTTATTTTATTTCAATTTTTATTTGAAGCCGTTATCTTAGCTGTAATCGGAGGTGTTGTTGGATTGATGCTTGTTTGGGGAATATCATTGATTGCAAATGGCTCCATGGAAGATTTTGAATTCGTACTTTCAGTTAAAAATATGCTATTAGGATTCTCACTGTCAACACTTATAGGTTTAATATCGGGTGTGCTTCCAGCCATTTCTGCGTCCCGACTGGACCCTGTAGAAGCGATTCGCACTGGGATGTAAGTTAATTTACTCGAGTAAAGTAGCAACTTCTTCGCATACAAATTCTAAAAACCGTTCGTCTTCTTCTGTGAAAGGATTTGCAGTGTTTGAGTCTATATCGATTTGACCAATGTTTTCACCATAAACAAAAATCGGGATCACTATTTCGGCCTTGACCGTGATACTACAGGCTATATAATTGTCTTGCGCTTGGACATCCGGCACTACAAAATTCTTATCGCTCACTGCAACTTGACCACAAATACCTTTCCCAAATGGAATTATAGTATGATCCGTTGGTTCTCCTACATAGGGACCAAGCTTAAGTTCATTTTTATTGCCATTCTTAAAGTAAAAACCAACCCAATCGTAATACTCGACATGCGCTTCCAGCAGCTCACAAACTCTCATTATTTTTTCAAATTTAGATGCTGTATCATCTGCGATAATCCCTGTAATCTCGGGTTTTAATTCTATGAAAGTCATATCTGTTGAAAAGTTTGATCAAAAGTATTTAAATTACGGTTAAAATCATCTGATCGTTTGTATATTTTTATAACATCTTATTAATCATAAATTCGTGCGCGAACTCTTCAAGAAATATAAGTCGGTTGTTCGATTTATCCTTACATTCTTATTGACCTATATAGTGCTATCCTTGGTTTATAAGTTTTACTTGGACTTCTCTGACGGCTCCAAATATTATCCGGATTATATCACGAATACCGTTGCAAGGCAAACTGAAGATCTGCTTAATGTTTTTGGATATGAATCTCAGGCCTTGACGCATCCTGATGAGCCATCAATGAAGCTTATAGTTCGAGATAAATATGTTGCTAGGGTGATTGAAGGATGTAATTCGTTGAGCGTCATTATATTATTTGTGTCATTTATCATTGCATTTGCAGGGCGAAAACGTGCGACGTTTCTTTATGCCTTGGTAGGTAGTGTACTCATTTATATTGTTAACCTGTTTCGGATTGTCATTCTTTCAATAGGCCTATTTCACTATCCTTGGCGCGAGGAAATATTGCATACAGTGATTTTCCCATTGATAATTTATGGAATGGTATTCTTATTATGGATGTTTTGGGTCAATCGTTTTTCTAATTTAAATCAGGAAAATGAATAGTCTACCAAAAATAATAGTAGTTGGAATTTTAGCAGTTCTGCTTATTTTAATTCGATTTTTTGAGAACGAATTGTTTTATGACCCTTATCTGTTATTCTTTCAGGATGATTATTTACGAATGGATTATCCTAATCGAGAAGTCTTCAAGTTAACGGCTTTCACCATATTGCGTTACGTGATGAATACGGTGATTTCCCTAGGAATAATTTATGTGATATTCCGTGATAGAAGTATGGTCAAATTCGCTGGGATCTTATATGCAATTGCCTTGGTCATTCTTCTAATATTGTTCCTGTATTTTGTCTTGAACCCACGACAGGAAGACTATCTCATGTTCTTTTACATTCGACGATTCTTGATTCAACCTATTTTTTTATTGTTGTTTTTGCCAGCGTTTTACTACTTCAAGAAATCGTAAGGAACTGTTAATAAAAACTACCCTTATCTTGTTTTTACTATCTTTACAGGGTGAAGCATACGATAATACATAAAGGATTCTCAATGACAATGGCACTTTTAGTGCTGTTCTCGACCATGTCCTTTACGGTTGAAAAGCATTTTTGTGGAAACACATTAGTAGATGTCGCTTTGTTTTCTGAAGCTCAAGGTTGTGGTATGGAGATGCCAACAACAGGAGAAAATCCCTGCTGTAAGGATGAATTGGAAGTTATAAAAGGCCAAGATGACTTAAAGGTCTCATTCGATAAACTCACCTTTGATCAAGAACTATTCGTTGCTTCATTTGTTTATACTTATATCAATCTTTTTGAAGGAATTGATGAAAACGTATCTTCTTACGAAGAATATAAACCACCACTCGTCATAAGGCAACTCTACAAGATTGACGAGACTTATTTAATTTGATTTTTAAACAATAGACTGTATTATCCTACGACTTGTAAGTTGTAAGGGTAATTCGCTGTATTCGGTGTTCTCCTAACACCAATGTCTAACTGTTCAATAATCAAAGCCAATGCTAAATAAAAGCATCAAATTTTTAATAGAAAATAAACTCGTAGCAGTTTTAATGCTCTTCCTTTTCGTAGGATGGGGAACGGTGAATGCACCTTTTAATTGGGACACAGGGTTTTTGCCAAGCAATCCTGTAGCGGTGGATGCCATACCTGATATTGGTGAAAACCAACAAATCGTATTTACTAAATGGGATGGTCGTTCACCACAAGATATTGAAGACCAAATCACGTATCCTTTAACTACCTCTTTACTTGGTATTCCAGGAGTAAAAACTATTCGTAGTTCTTCTATGTTTGGCTTTTCAAGTATATATATCATTTTTGAGGAAGACATAGAGTTTTATTGGAGTAGAAGTCGCATTCTCGAAAAACTCAACTCATTACCAAGTGGATTACTTCCTGATGGAGTTAATCCTGCATTGGGTCCAGATGCTACAGGATTAGGACAGATATTTTGGTACACACTTGAAGGTCGTGATGAAAATGGGAATGTAACAGGTGGTTGGGATTTACAAGAGTTGCGTAGCATTCAAGACTACTATGTGAAATATGCTTTATCGTCTGCAAGTGGTGTGTCTGAAGTTGCTTCTATTGGTGGTTATGTTCAGGAATACCAAGTAGATGTCAACCCAGAACTGATGCGTCAATATAATATCGGATTGCATCACGTTGTAAAGGCAGTAAAGGAAAGCAATAAAGACATTGGAGCACAAACGTTAGAAATCAACAAAGCAGAATATTTAGTACGCGGTTTAGGCTATGTAAAATCCATTTCAGATATTGAAAATGCTATTGTCACTTCTGAAGATTACACGTCAATCAAAATTAAAGACATTGGAAAAGTATCATTAGGTCCCGCAACAAGAAGAGGAATATTAGATAAAGAAGGTGCAGAAGTAGTTGGTGCTGTGGTAGTGGCGAGATATGGAGCTAATCCGATGGAAGTCATTAACAATGTTAAAGAAAAAATCAATGAATTAAGTGCTGGATTGCCTTCTAAAATATTAGCTGATGGAAGAACATCGCAGGTTACTATTGTACCATTTTATGATAGAACAGAACTCATACATGAAACATTAGACACACTCAATGAGGCATTAACATTGGAGATTCTAATAACCATTCTGGTTATTATCATAATGGTATTTAATCTACGTGCTTCGGTACTCATTTCAGGCCTTTTGCCAGTTGCCGTGTTAATGGTATTCATCGCTATGAAACTCTTTGGAGTTGATGCCAATATTGTAGCGTTATCTGGTATTGCTATTGCTATAGGCACAATGGTCGATGTAGGTGTCATACTTTCAGAAAACATCATTCGTCATCTTGACGAAAATAGTTCCCGTGAAAACGGGAATCTCATCCCTATTAACGAGGTCGTTTATAATGCTACAACAGAAGTATCCGGTGCCATTGTAACGGCAGTAATGACAACCATCATTAGTTTCATTCCAGTCTTTACGATGATTGGTGCAGAAGGGAAATTATTCAGACCATTAGCCTTTACAAAAACATTTGCTTTAACTGCATCTTTAATTGTTGCCTTGTTCTTAATACCACCATTTGCAGCCTATTTATTTAGAAAGAAAAGCATTAAAAAAAGCTTTAATTATGTTTTAAATAGTGTTTTAATAGGATTAGGTGTAGCAGCTATTTTATATGGCTATTGGTTAGGATTAATCATTATTGCTTTCGGAATCGTTGGATTACTAAAACTTCAAGAAAAAGTAACTGAAAAACAGGCTAACCTCATCAATATTGTCATTTCTGCGTTAGCAATTGTATTTCTATTGGCTGAATATTGGCGCCCTTTAGGCGTGGATAAAAGCATTTTTTGGAATCTCATTTTTGTAAGTGTTATTTGTTTCAGCTTATTAGGTGTCTTTACGCTATTCAGAAACTATTACACTCGTATTTTAAGATGGTGTTTGGAGAACAAGTTGTTGTTCTTATCCTTACCGACTTTAATTGTTGTTTGTGGTTTTTTCATTATGAAGAATACTGGAAAAGAGTTTATGCCATCATTAAATGAAGGTTCATTCCTTTTAATGCCAACATCAATGCCTCATTCTGGTGTAGCTGAGAATAAACGTGTCTTACAGCAATTAGATATGGCAGTAGCCAGTATTCCAGAAATTGAAACCGTTGTGGGTAAAGCGGGTAGAACAGAATCGGCTTTAGATCCTGCACCATTATCTATGTACGAGAATATTA
>CBESOB010000107.1:0-9769 GCA_965530995.1 uncultured Flavobacteriaceae bacterium | reverse complement strand
AAAACAATAATATCCTTGTCTCTATAGAAAGCACCATCACAAGTAGCACAAAAATGAATTCCAGAACCTATTAATTCCTCCTCATTAGGAATCCCTAATTTCCGATAGGTAGAACCTGTAGATAGCACAACCGATTTTCCTAAAAACGTGGTGCTTTTAGTTTTGATCGAGAACACATCATCTAGTTTTTCAATGGCAACTACTTCTTCTCCTGTTTTAATGACAGCGCCATAGGTTTTAGCCTGTTCTTCCATTTTATCCATTAATTTAGGACCAGAAATAGATTGAAACCCCGGATAATTCTCGATTTTTTCAGTTAAAAATGCATTGCCCCCAATGGTTGACTTTTCTAGTGTTAATGTATCAAAACGATCTCTTTGCGCATAAATAGAAGTGGTTAATCCAGCTGCTCCTCCTCCAATAATTATCGTATCAAAAATCTTATGCTCTTTCTCAACATTTATTGAAAGTAGATCAGTTAATTCAACATTATCAGGATTTGTAAATGGTTTGCCATCGATTAATATGGTTGGAATGATTCTTTTCCCGTTGTTGATCTCTTCAACTTTTTGGGTAGCCCAATTGTGTTTATCGACATCAATAAATTCAAAATTGATACTGTTATCTCTTAAAAAACTTTTCGCTCTTCTACAGTCGGGACACCAATCTGCTCCGAATAATTGTACTCTTCCAACGTCATTTATTCCTAAAACGGAAGCCAATTCAATATTATCAGGATTAGTGAAAGATTTTCCTTTTATAATAACCGTAGGAATAATACGCTTTCCATTATTAATAGCTTCTACTCGAGCCGTTGCTTCTTTATCCAAATCAACATCAATTAAAGTATACTCAATAGTATTTTCTTTCAAATACGCTTTGGCTCTTCTGCAATCTGGACACCAGTCTGCGCCATATAGTAATATATCGGTCATTTGTTTAATTGTTTAAGAAACAGGTTTCCAAACATTCAAGATCTGGAAACCCATTTCGTTCTATTTTAATTTATCTGCATGAAGCTTGCGCAGCTTTGCCAGTTTTGGTGCAATCACGAAACTACAGTAGCCTTGTCCTTGATTATTCTTGTTATAATCTTGATGCTCTTTTCCTGCTTCATAAAAAACATCTAAAGGTGCAATCTCAGTGACTATGGGATTCTCGTAATAGGGTGTAATTTCCTTTGAAACTACTTCGGCTATCTCCTTCTGGTTTTCATCGTGATAATAAATGACCGAACGATACTGCGTTCCTCGATCCGCTCCTTGACGATTCAAGGACGTTGGATCATGAGTGGTCATGAAAATCACCAAGATGTCCTCATAAGAAATCACATTGGCATCAAAAGTGACTTGAATTACTTCAGCATGTCCGCTTAACCCAGAACAAATCTCGCGATAGGTAGGGTGACCTGGAGCATCACCTCCAGAATAGCCTGAAACGACTTTCTCAACACCTTTTACTTCCTGAAACACCGCTTCAGTACACCAGAAGCAACCTCCACCAATTGTGGCCAATTGAACATTTTTAGTTGTCATGTGCAGCCTCCGTTTCCAATGTCATGGATTCCGAATTAATACAGTAACGCAATCCACTAGGTTCAGGACCATCAGGAAATACATGGCCTAAGTGGGCATCACAAGTATTACACATCACCTCTACGCGCACCATTCCAAAAGCCGTATCTCTTTCGTGCTTAATTGCATTTGCCATAATGGGTTGCGTAAAACTAGGCCACCCAGTCCCTGAACTAAATTTGATGGTAGAATCGAACAAAGGGGTATCGCAACACACACAATTGTATTTACCTGCGTCATGAATACTACATAGTGCTCCACTATGTGGTGCTTCTGTACCTTTTTGTCTTGTGATCCTAAATTGTTCTGGAGTTAATTGAGCTCTCCATTCGCTCTCTGTTTTTTCAACACGCCTGTCTGGTGTTGGGTTTCCTTTTACGGAAAAGTTAATCACTTCTTTCCAAGTAAGCATAATATCTTCCTTTCTTTAGTTTTATTATTAATAGTACAAATGTACAATCCTAATGAGCAATTTAAGATATCCATTTTTCCTTATGAATTGTACTTTTTCCCTTAAAATATTATTATGTGTTTAGTCGGAAATTCACTTTGAACTCTCTTTGTATAGACATTAGAACTCAAAAATTAAATTCTACCCTATAAGATGCCTATTTTGATTATTTAAGAAGAATAAAAACAGACTTTTAATAAATATTTAATGTGTTTTTTTTGAAGTGAATAGGAGACATTCCAGCTTGGTTTTTAAAAAATTTTGAAAAGTGTGATGCTTCAGAAAAACCTAAACCAAAGGCTATTTCCTTTGAAGATTTTTCAGATTGCAACAATAATTTTTTTGCCTCTAATACTATACGATCATTAATGACTTGTAATGGTGTTTTATTATTGTATCTGGAAAATAGATTAGACAAGGTCTTTGGCGATTTGTTCAATAAATCTGCGTATTCTGAAACTTTATGTTTTTCTCTAAAATGTGCTTCAACCAATAAATTATATTGCCTGATAATATCTACCTTCGGCTGTTCTAAGGTTGGATCTACTATTGTTTTCTTTAAAAGCCTGACTGATTTTATAAGAAGTCGTTTAAGCAATACTCTTAGCATTTCTCCTTGAATCTGGTCTTCTGTTTCAAACTCCTCTTCTAGGAACATAAAGTTTAATTCGAAGCTTTGTCGTTCTTTTTCAGTTAATTTCACCATGGCAGGCGCCGAGGAGCCTAAAAATAAAAATCCGTTACATGACACTTCGTGATCATGATCTCTAATGCAGTAAAATTCACGATCAAAAATTAATGAAATCACACCTTTTAAAAATGGTTTTATCTGTATCATGTTGTAAGGCGTACAAAACAGAACACAATCTTTTTCAAGCTCTACAGAATAACCATCAATACCTATAGAAATATCGTTGTCTTTTGCCCATATTATCTTATAATAATCGCCAGTACCCAGTCTTTTTTCAAAAGAAGCACAATTAAAATCAGTCAAAACGAGACTGCCTTGCTCAGGATGCTTTGAATATCTAAAATTCATTTAGCAATAAATTTAAAAGTGGTCAGGTTCAAACAAAAAAATACGTGCTGTGTAAACTTACATTATATTTTTAATAAAATCTATTGCATAAAGAGCATACCAACATATCTGTTAAATACAAGAGCAAGTTTTTTGTTTAGATTATATTATTTTCATTTAATCTACGTTAAATTATCTTGAAAGTATTAGAATATTCCTCGACAAATAATTGTGTGGATACCACATTGACCAAAGTTTACTACTTTTACCAAAACTCTTTCTTTTTATGGTTGATCTTATTACAGAAGCGGAAAAACATGTAGTTCATCTATTAAATGATAAATTAGAAAGTGCTTATTTATATCATAATCTAGCGCATACCCAGCGTGTGGTTGAAAAGGCAAACGAATTGGCTGAACTTTCGAACTTAGGCCCCTCCGAAAAGGAACTACTGCTCTTAAGTACCTGGTTTCATGATACTGGTTATACTGAAGGTGAAGAAAACCATGAAGAAGCGAGTACTGCAATAGCTGAAGCATTTTTGAAAAAACATAACTATCCTGAAAAGGATATAGCAACTGTCTGCCATTTGATCTTGGCAACTAAAATGGTCTATAGCCCAAAAAATCAGTTAGAAAAAATAATTCGTGATGCGGATTGCTCTCATATTGGAAGTAAAAACTATGAGGAAGTTTCCTCATTACTTCGTAAAGAGTGGGAACTCACCTCTGGAGAGACACTAAATGAAAAGGATTGGCTCAAAAAAAATATTGATTTTTTGACCACGCGACATAAATTTCACACTGATGAAGCATTAGCCAATTGGGGCAAGGGCAAGGGCAAGAATCTTGCACAGCTATTAAAGAATCTTAAAAAAACAAAAGCGGAAAACACGAAATTAAAACAAAAGAAAAATGAGTTAAGCTTTAAGAAAAGTAAAGTGGAATTGCCTGAGCGTGGCATTGAAACCATGTTTAGGGTTACCCTCAAAAACCACATTACCTTAAGCAATATTGCAGATACCAAAGCTAACATCCTACTTTCTGTAAATGCTATTATCGTGTCCTTAGTATTGTCCAATCTTGTTTCTAAATTAGATAATCCTTCCAATGATTATTTGATTACTCCAACCGTGATTTTTGTACTATTTACAGTAGCTTCAATGATTCTTTCAGTATTAGCCACTAGACCGAATGTTACCAGTGGTGAATTCACAAAAGAAGATGTCGCTAACAAAAAAGTAAACTTATTGTTCTTTGGTAATTTTCATAAAATGAAACTTGACGAGTTTGAATGGGCCATGGGAGAAATGATGCAGGACAGGGATTATCTCTATTCATCCATGAAGAAAGATCTTTATTTTCTTGGCCTTGTACTAAATAAAAAATATAAAATCCTTCGAATAACCTACACCGTTTTTATGATAGGTATCATTATTAGTGTTATATCCTTCGGAGTTGCATTTCGACTATCTGGAGGGGCATCTATTTAGAATTAATCATAACTTTTCAAGAATACTCGCGTATTCTTCAAAACGATGCTGTCGTATCGGTCTGATATAAGGTTCAGTATTAAAATATAACACTAGACAGGGTGAAATATCTTTGTATTTTTCTACATACTCATACTTAATGAATTCGCCGTTAGCGATTCTTGATTTTATCTTGTTGTGGTAAGGATACATGAAGTTTAGTTAAAACAAAACGCCGATACTAAGCCTTGACCTCCTTCATAAGATCCTCATACGTATAGAACTCCTTATCATCTGGTGTCTTATGGTACAAAACACTCGCGCGTATTGCTTTAAGCCCTGTTACCGCTTGCAAATCTTGTAATTCTACAATTTCAACATCAGTATCTAAATATTTCTTGGATTGTAAAAACCTAACATAACGCATGTACTCAATTTCATCTTGTTTCTGGGAGTAGATAATACTTATCTTACCTTTTTCTGTAACACGTTGTTTCGTGCCTTTAATGTAGGCTTTATCAACCCGCTTTTTAACGATTTCGTAACGCGCATTATAGGTGCCGTCAACGTCAAACTGCTTTTCATCCATTCTAAAACTTATGGATAGTGGCTGATTAAAAACCAGTATCATGGATGCCACATCCATATGTACAGGAAATCTTGATTGCATTTGATAATAGGTGTTTTCCATTTCGCACATTACTTGCAACTGCCACAATCTTAAATTATAAAGATAAATAGGATTAAAACTGTCTTCCTTGGTAATGGATTCACCTATGTACATATTATGTTCTACACCGTCAGTTTTGAATCGCTCGAAATAATGCGGATACATTGCCTGAGCTTCAACTTGTTTTTTATCCAAGAGTGCCGCCATTTCCTTATTGATCATCGCAATGGTATTATCATAGTTTTTGCGATGATTATAAACCACATTCAATTTGGTATCTATACTATTATAGTATGCCTCGACTTCACTCTTTAAGTCTCTTGATAACTTAAGATGTTCAAGGACCGGTTCTATGTCTTGTTTGAAGAACGCAGAAATTTGCTGCTCACTATCAACTTGAAAATGCACATTCAAGCCTTCCAAGAATTCATCAACTTGATATATAAACTGGTCATAAATAGGCAAAGCTTCAATGGAAGCTGCAGACTCTAGAATTGCCTTTACAAAATTCAATTGAATCGTTAAATCTTGCTGGGTCGCCCAATTTCTGGCTTCTGATGACCCTTTTATATCGATCTGCCCATACAAAGGGTAAATATTCTCAAATGCTATTTTATTGAAAGAAGCTTCATTACCATTTACTTGGTCCTTGATGAAGTTTTTTGCTTCTTTCTCAAATTTCCAATGCACACTAGGATGAATCGATGTGCATTCTGTTTGAATAATGGCTTCTATAAGATTCTCTTCTTCATCTTTCGAACGCTTTACAGCAGCGACAATATAAGGCATCACATCAACTAGCTTATTCGCGTTTATACTGTTTAGGACTTTTGATTCTTCCGAGACGAGCTCCAGTATTCCCAGCAAATGATCATCGTCTACAATCGGGGCCAAAATGGCACTTTTTATGCCTTGCTTTTTTAGGGTTTTATATTGCGGAGCCCTTCCTTTGGATAGTTCATAATACTTGTCAACATCTGAAATAGAATAGAACTTCTTGTCTTTAAGCAATTGAGCATAAGATCTACTGCAAAGTGTATCAGAACAATGTTTGGATTCTTCATCATCCAAGAGAAAACTCTTCATGCCAGCACCATATACATGCTCGAAGGCATCGCTCTTCTCGTCATATATCGAAAATCCAACCTTAAT
The DNA here is from genome assembly GCA_965530995.1 of uncultured Flavobacteriaceae bacterium. Classification (GTDB taxonomy): domain Bacteria; phylum Bacteroidota; class Bacteroidia; order Flavobacteriales; family Flavobacteriaceae; genus JABABD01. The sequence continues at coordinate 3,433 of CBESOB010000107.1, read as the reverse complement.
GTCCTTTAAACCTAAAAGAGACCTGAATACTTCGTGGAAGGATTCCATTAAATTCTCATCTTTCCTTTTACCCCCAACAATAAAGGAGGATTTAATATTCGATATCGATTGATCATCTGTGACATCAAATATGTTGGATATTACAAACCCCTTGAATAAATAGCTATTCGGTGGAAATTTCTCTTTCCAAATGGAGATATCGTCAAAACTATCAAGAAGTACATCAATATCTTCTTGAGTTATTTTTTTTGCATTTTTAGTTGGCGTTATTTCGCAATAATCAGCGTTATAAAGAATTTTATAATAACGCATAATTCCATTAGCATCCGGAATTTCATAAAAAAACGGTCGCTTAAAATTTAGGTTATAATTATAACAATAATTTAGGATAATTGTACAAGCAATGATATAGGTGTCATGCTCAGGCATATTCTTGATACTAAGCTCAAAATCATCTCCAGCCGTTTTCAAAATATTCTTGAAACGTTCTGATGAATTGAAAATGAGATCATGAAAAGGAACCGATGCCGTCTTTATTTCATTATTGGTCAAGAGCGGATTAAAAGCATCGTGAAGAATTATATTAATCTCTTTTTTCTTTTCCTGAATGACAGAAAGCTTACTGATACCATCAATTAATTCGGGATTATCCTCTGCAACTTTTAATATCTTCTTGGCATTTTGAGATATAAGGTCCTCCTTACTTTTAGCCAAAAGTTGGTATTGATCCAATAACTTCTTAAAGCTTACTTTTAGAGTAAAAGGAGATTCTATATTATTGTTAATATCCATTTTGTAGTTGATTGTAATTAATAAAGATAATAAATTATTAAATCCCAAAATACATTAGTCGAGAGAGTTGGCAAGAATTAACACAAATTCTGTATCTAGATCAGCATTAACTAATAAACTTTATGAATCATGATTTCTACCTTTTTTCCAATAACACAATATTAAATTCTGAATCCAATTCAACCTTTCCATTTTTCACTTCCACGCTTTGATCAGAATAAGCGTCATGCACCATATCACCGTCACTAAATAGTTTCGAGACATCAAGTATTTTTATTCCTTTAGACAAATCTAATCCTACCACTATTATATCTTTATAATCTCCTTTAGTATAGCTTCTACTGAACAGATAGGGCTCTTGAGTAATCATTTGATGAATTCCTGCGCCTACTGCCGGATGATCTGCTCTAAACTGACCGAGTTTTTGCCAATGCTTTAGTACAGCCTTAGTTTGCTCGTTATTACTTATATCATCCCAATTCATGAACGACCGTAATGTGGCGTCACCAGTGGTTCCTTCAATAATCAAAGATCTTGCAGACTCGTCTCCATAATAAATTTGAGACGCCCCTGGCGACAACAATAATTTAGTAGCGCTTTCGAATGGTTTTTTCCTGTCTTGATCAAAAGGCTGCCCATCATCATGAGATGTGAAATAATTCAATGCTCCAATGGCTTTATCGTCATTTAACAGTTTAGAGTATCGACTAAACATAGTTTCATAGTCTTGTTCTACTGCATTGTATTTTAATTCAAAATTGATTAGTGCATCGAAGGCATTGTCAAAATAATTCACTTTTCTATCACCAAAATCATAGGCTCTACCGTGTGAGATTTTGTAATTGTAAACCTCACCAACCAAATAAAATCCGTTATCATCTAAGACAGCTTCCGAATTATCTTGTTTCCACTGACTAAAGGCATAGTCGCATTGTGTCCGGAACTCTTGCCAAACATATTCTTCTGTGTGTTTTACCGTATCAACCCTATACCCATCAATGCCATAGTCTGCAATATAGTCTGTTAGCCATTTCATGACATAAAAGCGTGGTGCACGAGGTAGGTTTGTTCGCTTAAAAAAAGCATCCAATTCTGCCATTTCAGCATCATAACGACCTTCTTCCTTCCATTTTGAAACCAATTGAGGCGGCAAATCTACGGCCTCATCACTTTCAGTCTTAATGTCTGGTAAATTTTCAACAAGTGTACAAGTAACCGTAGTTTCGTAAGATTGATATATACATTTAGGTTCTGTCCTCACCCATTCTTCCGGCCAAACTGCATCGCCGTCAGTCACCGGACCTGTGTGATTAATTACAGCGTCCAACAAAATCCTAATACCATTTTTGTGCGCTGTTTCAACAAGTTGTTTTAAATCTTCTGTTGTACCAAAGTTTGGGTCGAGTGCTGTCCAGTCCTTTGCCCAATAACCGTGATATCCGTAAGTTAGGCCAGTACCTTCATCAGTACCCTCATGAATTTGTTCAACCACAGGTGTCATCCATATTGCGTTAACACCAAGATCATTAAAATAACCCTCCTTAATTTTTAGGGTAATTCCTTTTATATCGCCCCCTTCAAAGCCTCTTAATTTTCCGGTTTCTAGGGTACGATCAAAATTAATGTCGTTTGACCTGTCTCCATTATTAAAACGGTCAGTCAATAAAAAGTACACATTAGCCCCTTCCCAAAAAAATGGCGTCTCACTCTTTTTAGCAACTTCTTTATCCTGACCATCATTGCCACAGTTCATTATAAATAAAGCACATAAAAGGCCAATTAGTATTCTTGTTTTCATAATCTACTGGTTAATTTTTAAAATGAAAGATTCTAGCGGTTTGAGATTAACTCTGACAGTGGCCCGATTATTATTTACTTTCAATGTAGATTTATAGGTTTTGAACAATTGATCTTCTACTTGGTATTCACCATCGTTTAATTCCCATTTTTGGATAATGTCTTGCGGAAGGCTTAGCTCAAATCCATAGGTACTATCCGCATTAAAATTAGAAATAATAATTAGTTTTTCAGATGCACTCCATCTAACAAAAGAGAGTACTTGATCATTGTACCATTCGGTATGTTGTCTGTTAAAAGCATGAATATCCTGATAATTCCCTGCAAGAGCCGAACTATTAATTGTGAATCTTAAAAGACGCTTATAAAAATCTCGTAAGGTTTTTTCATTAACAGTCGATTGTCCGCCATCAAATTGTTTATTATTAACCCAACGCTGTAAGTTGGGCACTCCTACATAATCGAAAATTGAGGTTCGAGAAGGGCTGCCAAACCCTGCATCCTCTGCCCCAGGTTCACCTAATTCCTGTCCAAAATAAATCAAAGTTGGCGATGTACTAATTGCAGCAGAAACTACCATCGCTGGCTTTCCTTTTTCCGCGCTTCCCGCAAACTCCGGACTCGCAATACGTTGTTCATCATGATTTTCCAAGAAATGAACCATATGATGTTCTATATCCATTAAATCATCCTGAATTGGTGGAATATTATCGGTTTTTCCATGACCTTGCATGATGTGTTTAATGGTATCATACAACTGAACTTTATCATAAAGATAATCCATTTTGCCTTTTTTAATATAGTCTCTATATAAAGATGGATTATAGACTTCAGCCAAAATGAA
>CBESOB010000106.1:0-9770 GCA_965530995.1 uncultured Flavobacteriaceae bacterium | reverse complement strand
ACTCTGGTTCTGCTTTAAGAGCTTTGCGAAAACTAAGTATTGACTACGAAATTATGGAATGAACCAAATTACTAGCAAGAATTTTATCTTAATATCTCAAAATAATTCCCTCTGGAACCGTCATTAACGTCATTAATTAAGGAAAACCTTTGTGTACCAATATAGTAAGATATTCATATGGGCCATCATCTAGCAGACTGATTGCTATTGCGTATCAGTTGAATGCCTTTAAAATAAAAAACGAACACAAAACGCAGTGTTTAAAACCGTTAGCTTTCATATTAAAAGCTGAAAATAATAGTGCAAATTATGTAACATCGTTTATTATTAAATAAATCCTGAGGAAAAAGGATTATTACGAGTAAAAAAAGGGATCACCTTCATAGTTGGATGACTCTTGAATGGCATCGTCAACAAGGTTTCACTAAAGAACATGCACTTGAATTAACAGCCATCTCTCAAGAATGATCTTGACATTAATTTCCAATTAGTATATACGACGTTTGCGAGATGTTTTGAATTTTAAAAAGGATGAAAATGCTTAAAACAAGAATCAATAATTTAAAATTCGGCGTATTGTTTGTTTTAACAATATGTATTAATAGCTGCAATAGTTTAACCAATGAATCATCAGGAAAAAGCACTGGAGACTTGCAATTTGATTCTGCAAATAAAGAATTAGTGGAAGCATTTAAATGGGCAAAAAGTAAAGCCCTATCCTATGCTCACGATAATTCAGATCCCGTTGGATTTTGGTATGAAGCAGCGCTTCCAAATCGTGAAGCTTTTTGTATGCGAGATGTTTCTCATCAAGCAATTGGTGCAGAGATTTTAGGGTTAAGTAAGCATAATTACAATATGTTTCTCAAGTTTGCCCAAAACATTAGTAAAGAAAAAGATTATTGTACGTATTGGGAAATAAATCGTTACAATAAACCTGCCCCAGTAGATTATCAAAATGATGAAGATTTTTGGTATAATCTTCCTTCCAACTTTGATGTCACTTTTAGTGCATATCGCCTTTATAAATGGACTGGGAATAAGGACTACCTCGAAAATCCGGATTTAGAAAATTTTTATGCATTAAGCCTTAATGAATATATCAACCACTGGGATTTAAGTTCAGAGGAAATCATTCACCGTAATCGTTCAATGCATTTAAAGGGAGATCTTGAAAATAGTCGATTCGGAAACAAAAGAGGAATTCCAACATACAACGAAGGTGGTAGAGGAGAAACTTTGATTGGAATTGATATGACAGCTTCAATCATCGCCGCTTACAAGGCATATTCTGAAATGCTTAAGCTGAGGGGAGAAATAAGTGAATCAAATACATACAAAGAGAAAGCGAAACGGGAACAAGATTTCTTAGATGAATTTTGGTGGGATAGCGAAAAGAAAGAATACCGTTCCATACTTTATGAAGATGAGACTTTTGATTATTTTATGGTAGGAAATAATCAAGCATTCCTTCATTATTTATTATATTTTGAAGCTATTTCAGATCATCAAAAAATCAGCAGTATCGCAAGCAACTATGAAGCAAACTATCAACAGCTAATCGTTGAATTAAAGTCATATCTGCCAATTATATTTTATGAAAATGATCAATATGAATTGGCTAATAATATGATCATTGATCTCTGTAGTATCGATAATAAAAGACGGGACTATCCTGAGAATTCGTTTACCATTATTGAGCACTTGACTCGAGGTTTGATGGGTGTAAATGTACATGCAAGTTCTAATACATTTTCAACGTTACCACGTATAGAAGAAAATGAAGATTGGGCTGAAATGAACAATATCCCGCTTCTCTCAAATAAGATTTCTGTAAAGCATTATGGAAAGTCTAAAACCATTGTGACTAATGTAAGTGGCGAATCCATAAATTGGTCTGCTAAATTGCCAGGATCCCATGAGTTTTTATATATTAATGGGACTAAGACAGTCTGTTCTTCAAAAGATAACAATGGTCGCCCATATTCGTACTCTATAATAGGGGTAAATAAAGGCGATGAAGTGACAGTTTCCATTAGGCCTTAGTTTATATTTAATCATTGCTAAGTGCATAATAAAAAAGCCAGTGTGCAACACCGTTTATAATTCATAGCGTCTAAGAATTATCACGAAAATTCTACCGAAATTCCTTCACGTCTTTCTCTTTTTGCTAACTTAGTTCCGACACAACGAAACGATACACAAGCACGTTACCTTTGTTTAAAATATAATCAACCATTTAAACCAATCAAGATGAAACATTTCCTTAAAACGCTGATATTCATATTATCATTATGTACAGTGGGTTATAGTCAAGTACAATCCAATTTAGAGCTTATAGATATTTTCAATATGGAGTTTGTATCAGACCCACAAATATCGCCAGATGGCTCCAAAATTATCTACGTGAGAAATTTTAAAGATGTAATGACAGATAGAAATCTTTCAAATCTTTGGCTGGTGAATTTTGATGGCTCTAACAATCGACCATTAACAACGGGAAACCAAAATGACTTTTACCCTAGATGGTCTCACGATGGAAAAAAAATAATTTTTAAATCGAATATGGCCGATGAAAAAATGAAACTCTATATGATGTGGATGGATACTAAGGAATCTGTTGCATTGACAAACAAGACAGAGATGCCTAATGAGGTGGCATGGTCATATGATGATAAAAGCCTGGCATTTAACATGTTTGTTCCCAAAAAACACGAGTCAATTGTAAAAATGCCAAGCAAACCTGAGGGGGCCAAATGGAACACCCCACCTACGTATATTGACGATATGAACTACCGTGGTGATGGGCAGGGATATTTGAAAAGTGGTAATATGCAGTTATTCACCTTGCCAATTGAAGGAGGCACACCAAGACAATTAACCTTTACTGATTTTGATCATGGCGGACCTATTTGGTCAAGAAACAATGTACTACTTTACTTTAATGCCAATTTTCACAAACCAGAAGAAATAGAACCTCTAGATGCAGAAATATATCAGATAGCTATAAATGATGGAACGATCAAGCCATTAACAAAACGTTATGGCCCTGATAAAAACCCTGTATTATCACCAAACGGAACAAAAATCGCCTACTTGGGATTTGACGATAAATACCAAGGATATCAAATTACTAATCTGCATGTAATGAATGCAGATGGCACCAATTCTGAATTGATTTCTGCCGATTTCGATAGGGATATACAGAATGTGAATTGGAGTAAAGACGGCAAGGGTCTTTACTTTCAATATGACGACAAAGGAGACACCAAATTAGCCTACATCACATTAGCGGGTAAGGTATCTGTTATAACTGAAAACCTAGGTGGGCTTTCACTTGGCAGGCCTTATAATGCAGCCAGCTTTACCGTATCAAACATGGATAAATTTGCCTATACACTTGGCGGAACAAGTCATCCAGCGGACCTGGGTGTTGCAGATTCAAAATCCAATAAGCGTTTAACCGCACTTAATGATGATCTGTTCTCCTTTAGGAGTCTCGGAAATGTAGAAGAAATTTGGTGGGAATCTTCATTTGACAAACAGAAAATACAAGGATGGATAGTAACTCCCCCAAATTTTGACGCCAGTAAAAAGTATCCAATGATATTGGAAATTCATGGAGGTCCCTTTGCAAGTTATGGTTCAGTTTATTCTGCGGAAATACAGGCTTTTGCTGCCGCTGGTTATGTGGTGCTTTATTCTAATCCAAGAGGCAGCACAGGATATGGCGAGAAATTTGGAAATTTGATACATCACGATTACCCAAATCATGACTATGATGATCTTATGTCCGGAGTAGATGCAGTCATCAAAAAGGGATTTGTTGATGATAAAAATTTGTTTGTCACAGGTGGTAGTGGCGGTGGTGTGCTTACGGCTTGGATCGTAGGTAAGACCGATCGATTTAAAGCCGCAGTTGTGGCTAAACCAGTTATTAACTGGTATAGTTTTGTTTTGTATGCAGATGGTGTTCAATTCTTTTCAAAATATTGGTTTGCTGAAAAGCCGTGGGAAGATCCTGAGAGCTACTTAAAACGTTCGCCTTTATCTTATGTTGGCAATGTAACCACACCAACCATGTTACTTACTGGCGAGCAGGATTTTAGAACACCCATAGCTGAATCAGAACAATTTTATGCTGCCTTGAAATTGGAAAATGTTGAAACTGCTATGGTAAGAATACCCGGTGCTTCGCATGGTATTGCCAACAGACCAAGTAACTTGATTGCTAAAATAGCGAGCATTTTAGCCTGGTTTGAAAAGTATAAAGATGGTGAGTAATGAAAAATAATAATAAATGGTCTAGAAGAAGATTTAGCAAAGCAGTAATTTCTGCGCAACTCCTTTCGGTTTAGGGTGTTTTAACGATTCCTTTACAATGTACTGAAACCAAAAAGTATGAATAGCAAAATATATATTATAAAAGGTGAAGGCCTTCCAAACTGGTCTAACCCCATTAGTCACGCTGTAGTTGTGAATAATATGTGCTTTGTAAGTGGTCAGTTATCTGTAAATAATGACGGGGACTATATTTCTGGAACAATTTTAGAAGAAGGTAGACTGGCATTTTCCAATTTCTTTTCTGCTCTAAAAAACGCCGAATTCGAAAAAGATGATATTGTATTCATTGATATTGCTTTTGACAACTTAGAAGACTTACCTGAAATCAATAAATTATATATGGAATTATTTCCAAAAGACAAAAGACCGGCAAGAACCATATATCAGGCTGAAGCTTTACCTTTTGGTGGAAAAGTTAAAATTACTGGAACCGCAGTAAAAGATTTGCTTTAGTCTCTAAATAATAGAACTGATCAAAAAGCCGACACACAAAAGGACCTATGAAAACACATTTGAAATTATTAAGTTTAATTTTCTTATTTGGAATAACAACCAATCAAATTATCGCCCAAGAAGCAACTGAGGCCCATCAAGATTCATTAAACTCGGTCGTGACAAAATATTACGATTTGAACCTAAAAGTATTTCAGTCAAACTCAACAATCGAGGATATCGATAAAACCTTTGAACTTTTCACAGAAGATTTCACATATGTCCATCCAAAATATGGCGGAACCTACACACGTGAGGATTTGTATAATGGCTATATCCGAAATCAAAAAAATGGAGGTTATGACGGAACAGTAATCGCTATAGAAATATTAAATAAAATTGTGGGACTAAATGGCGTAGTTGCTCAAAAAAGGTTTATTAAGAAGATAGATAACGAAGTAAAAGAAGGGGACCCCCAAATGACTCTTTTTGAATTTAAAAACGGGAAAATATTTCGAATTTTTGAGTATTGGTAGATTAATAACGGTACCTAATACGGTGTACAATTCATTTTACTATAACCACAAATTACCTCGAATAATTCGGTGATTCCTTAGTGATCGTTACATCATGTGGGTGACTCTCGTTAATACCTGAAGCCGTAATTTTCACAAAACGCCCAGTATCCTTTAAGGTTTCGATATCTTTGGCACCACAATAACCCATGCCTGCACGCAATCCGCCGATGAATTGATGAATACTTTCATACAGATCTCCTTTGTATGGCACGCGTCCCACAATACCTTCTGGCACTAGCTTCTTGATATCATCTTCCACATCTTGGAAATAACGGTCTTTACTGCCTTGTTTCATGGCCTCTACAGAACCCATGCCGCGATAGGACTTGAACTTACGTCCTTCGTAGATAATGGTTTCTCCAGGTGATTCCTTGGTACCGGCTAATAAAGATCCTAACATCACTGTATCTGCTCCTGCGGCAATGGCTTTAGGGATATCTCCAGTATATCGTATACCGCCATCGGCAATTACAGGCACACCCGAGCCTTTAATAGCAGCAGCGACTTCCAAAACTGCGGAAAATTGAGGAAAACCTACTCCTGCAACCACTCGTGTCGTACAGATCGAGCCTGGCCCAATACCAACCTTAACAGCATCTGCTCCAGCATCTACCAAATATTTAGCAGCTTCACCTGTTGCAATATTACCAACAATAACATCCAACTTTGGAAATTTATTCTTAACCTTTTTCAAAACCGTTACGACACCTTTAGTGTGCCCATGAGCTGTATCGATGACTACGGCATCCACCCCAGCTTTTACCAGGGCTTCTACTCTATCTACAGCATCACCAGTTACACCAACTGCTGCAGCGACGCGAAGTCTGCCATATGTGTCTTTATTAGATATTGGTTTTTGGGTCAGTTTGGTAATGTCACGAAATGTGATCAATCCTACTAATTTATTATCCTTGTCTACAACTGGCAGCTTTTCTATCTTATGTTCTTGAAGAATACCTTCAGCGTCTTGAAGTGACGTTCCTTCTTTAGCTGTGACTAAACTTTCACTTGTCATGACTTCAGAAATCGGTCGGTCGTCGTTCTTCTCAAAACGCAAGTCTCGATTCGTGACAATACCGATCAAGGTCATATTATCATCAACGATTGGAATACCACCAATACCGTGTTCTTTCATATTCTGTTTGGCATCAGAAACAATTGCCGTAATGGGCAGTGTTACTGGATCGATGATCATACCACTTTCAGCTCTTTTTACACGTCTCACCTTGGCAGCTTGCTCAGCGATGGTCATGTTTTTATGCAATACACCAATACCACCTTCTTGCGCCATAGCAATGGCCAAACGACTTTCTGTAACCGTATCCATAGCAGCGGATATAATAGGCACATTGATAGTGATATTACGCGTGAATTTTGTTTGGATATTGACTTCTCTAGGAAGTACTTCTGAATAAGCTGGGACTAGCAGCACGTCGTCGTAGGTTAACCCTTCTCCAACTATTTTATTTTCGTGTGAAATCATTGCAATTAAAGATTAATTGCATGCAAATATAGGCCTTTTAATAGAATAAACCCTATTAATCAATACCTATTCGACCTTGGTCCCAGCAACGTCACGATCAAACAAATAATGACCGGATCTATCATTGCCAATGATCTTTAGTTTATCCAACAAGGTCCTAGCCAATGATTCCTCTTCTAGTTGTTCAGTGACATACCATTGCATGAAATTATGCACGATGTAATCCTTATGCTCCAAACATTCGTTTATGATGTCGTTTATTTTTTGGGTGACATTCACCTCGCTTTTCAAGAAGGTCTCAAAGAGGTCATTCAACGATTTGAAATTAGGCTGTGGCGCTTCCAATGCCGGAATTTTGACCTTACCATTCCTTTCATTGATAAATTGCACCAACTTGATCATATGAAGTCGTTCTTCTTCAGACTGGCCATAAAAAAACGTGGCCACACCATTATAACCTTCTGCCTCTGCCCAAGCAGCCATGGCAAGGTACTGCATGGATGCCATAGCCTCAAATTTGACTTGACTGTTGAGTAATTTTTCGATTGAATTTACCATTTTTAAATATTTTAAGTTAAAGGTAATGAATAAGTTATAGTCAGATATGCATCTCGAATTTAACTAGCTACTTACTCTGTTTTAGCAAAGTTGGAATAAATCAATGATAGTGTACATGACAATTATCAGAATACTAAACATTTAATTAAAAATAACTAGTATTAAGTTGATGTCAATCCATGATAAATTTAAATCCTGCGGAAATAATATTAGAACTAAGACCGTCGCTTCTATCATAGATACTGTATTTCAAGTCAATGGATTTCAATCCGAACTTAAAGATCTTGAATTTTGTGAAAATATCGGTGTAATTGAATCCTATACCATACTGATTACTACTGAATTTAGATAGATCGTAATCAGAAGTGTAAAACTGAGAGGTTGAAAGATTTTCCTCATAGGGTGCAAAATAATCGGCGGCTGTCTGCGTATAGTATCTATAGCTTGGATAAATTGTAAACTTTCCCTGTGAGAACTTAATGGGTAACTCTATATTGGCTGTGTGTGAATTAATACCCCAGTCATCCGTGTAATACCGATAATAGGTACGCAACACAAAGTTTTCGTTGATATAATAATTAAACCTAGCGCCTATTGGTATCTTAAATCGAGTGTCTGGCAAACGCTCAATATCATCCGCTAACTGAAACACATCCCTATTGGTAGGTGATGTATAATTTGGAATGCTACTTGCGTTACCCACGTAATAATTATCCCTATCCGCAAAATACACACGTTGCATAGGATTAGCCAACCAGCCCTCTTGCTTAACCAAATCAAAGAACAATGAGAATTGCGCATTTTTGCTTACTATTTGAGAAAAACTAAATGACAGCGAATAGGAATTTCTGGCCTTATCATTTATTAAAGTTGAGCTAAAAGGACTCCAGACTTGAGTACCATCTTTGTCAATGATATTTCCTTCCTGATCAAGGATTTCTATGGCTTCAAAAAAACCGTCGTTTAAATTTCCTCCAACTTCAATATACGAATCCAATTCAGTGGGGTACTTTGGGTTCCAAGTATCTAAATATACTTGTCCTTTGACACCTAATTCTGTATTCTTTTCGTTGAACAACTTGGTGAAACCTCCTCCGAAACCAATGGATGTATAATCATATTCTGTGGCAAATCCGACATTAGCGCTCCAGATATTATTCCTGTCGTCAGAACTATGGCTGTAGCTTGCATTCAGGCCTGCCCAAACGTCTTGAGCTGAAGCTCCAGAAGATTCTACCCAAGGACTAGGCCCAGCTGCGCCATTGGCTTCATCTTCGTCTTCTTCCTCTTCGCCATCAGATGCGCCAGAGGCGTCAAAAGGATCTAGGTTACTTGAAGATGCTGATGAATACGCCGAGATTCCCGCATCAATCGTTAATACGTCGTCCGCATTTAACGGAATGGCCACCACAAAAGTTGGCGTAATATCTGTTAATCTTTCATTACCTATACCTCCTGTTACAGCCGCATGAGTACCATCTTGCGTGTAATAACTCATCAAGAAATCTACTTCTGTAGATTCTAAAACACGTTTCTTGTAAACCCCAGTCGAGTCTTGACTTTGTTGCGAAAATATCAAGATCGGGAAACAAAACAATATGGTTGCTAGTATACTTTTCATATTAATTACAACCACATCCACCACCAGTTTTACCTCCATTGGCACCTGAAGCCGCTTCTCGATAGACTTGAAAATTAGTTTCAAAACGATTTATAGTATTCGCAGAAAGTTTCATGTCTGGGTCGTTAATATTTATTTTTTCGTATTCTTTTACGGCAACACATGAGCTTAAGGAAGCTACGATAGCTAATAGAAAGATGATTTTCTTGATCATTTGGCTTAATTTGATTTGTTTTGTCGGTCTATATTTTTTGAGTACCACGTTTTACCTTGGTCATCCACTATAATGCATTCTATGTTCTTTAATTGGTCTATAAAATTTAATCCTGTGTCTTTTCCCATAACGAAAATGGAAGTTGCCAAGGCGTCCGCTAGTTCGGCACTAGGCGATAAAACACTGACACTTACAATGCCACTACTAGGATATCCTGTTCTTGGGTCGATAATATGGGAATATCGCTTCCCATTGAAGGTGACATATTTCTCATAATTTCCTGATGTAACCAATGCCTTCTCATAGACCGGAAACATCGTGAACACTTTATTCTTGTTCAGTGGATTCTTGATGGCCACTTTCCACAGCTCTCCATTGGGTTGTTTTCCCCATGTGTTCATATCGCCTGAAGCATTTATTATTCCAGCTAGAACTCCTTTCGATTTCAAAAGGTCCTTTGCCTTGTCTGCTGCATAGCCCTTCCCGATGGCACCAAAGCCTATTTTCATGCCCTCTTTTTTCAGAAAAACGGTGCTTGTT
>CBESOB010000105.1:0-9842 GCA_965530995.1 uncultured Flavobacteriaceae bacterium | reverse complement strand
AGCAATAGCTCTTATTTCTTCGAGCCCATGAAACCCAACGCATCCTGGGATCCAATCATGCCAAAAGAGAATTACGAAGATCTCAACAATCTATTCGCCGGTTATTTTAAAGAAGCATTGGATGGCATTGGTTCTTTCTACTACACCAAGGAGTCCTTTGATGGTACGTATCCAGGCTATGGATCTTCGTATCCAGACCTACAAGGTGCTTTGGCCCTATTGTTCGAGCAAGCGAGTTCTCGTGGACATATTCAGGAAACGGATTATGGTAAAATCAAATTTCCTTTCACTATCAGGAATCAATATGTATCGAGTATAGCGACAGTAAAGGCCGCCGTCGAGAATAGGTCGACTTTAAGAAAGTACCAGCAAAAATTCTTCAAAACGGCTGAAAGTGAACGCGTAGCAACCGGGTTTTCCGGGTATGAATTTGGAGATGCCCATGACATGAACCGAAATAAGGCATTTATCGACAAGCTATTGATCCATAAGATCAAGGTCTATAAAAATGGCAACAAATTTGTTGTCCCTATGAAGCAGCCGCAACGACGGATGGTGCAAAATCTATTCGAAAGCTATAACAAATATCGAGATAGTGTCTTTTATGATGCCTCAGCGTGGAGTGTTGCCAACTTTTATAATATGCAGCACAAAGGCGTTAAGAGCAATAATCTTGGGCAGGAAATCACGACAACAGATGGACTGGTAAATGTTAGTAAGGTCAATAAAGCAGAATATGCATACATCATGGATTGGGATGATTATAATGCCCCTGCGGCTTTGTATCATATACAAAGTAAGGGAGTAAAAGCATCCTCGGCATTCAAGCCATTTTCCATAAACACATCTAGTGGTAATAAAAGCTTCAGCTATGGAAGTATATTAATTCCTATTAGCCTTCAGAAGAAATCTCCTGAGGAAGTCTATGATATTGTAAAAGCAGCTCAGGATAAATTCCAAGTCCCAATTTACGGAACGAATTCTGGTTTCAGTTCCAAAGGTATAGATCTAGGCAGTGGTTATTTCCAAGCCTTGAAAAAACCAAAGGCCGCACTACTCATCGGGGACGGTATAAGCTCATACGAAGCAGGCGAAGTGTGGCATTTATTGGATACTCGAATGCAAATGCCCATCAGCAAATTACAGATCAATCGATTCAGGAACTTGAATCTTGATAAATATAACGCCTTAGTGATGGTTTCGGGAAGCTACCGACAGCTCGATTCAATACAAAGAAAAAAACTGAAGACTTGGGCTTCAAAAGGAAATACGTTAATCACTATCGCCAATGCGTCGAAATGGTTGGTCGATAAAAAATTGGTTAAAGAAGAATTCACTAAAAAACCAAAAGACACCTCCAAAACAAAAGACAAGACGAAAAAAGTAAAGCGTCTGCCTTATGTCGATGCATCGAATAATATTGGTAGAGAACAATTAGGTGGTGCCATTTTTAATGTGGATTTGGATCTAACACATCCATTGGCCTTTGGATATCGCACATCGGTCTTACCAGTTTACAAAAACAATGAAGTCTTTCTTAAGCCTAGCAAAAATGCCTATTCAACTGTGGCTAAATACACTAAAAACCCTCATGTCGATGGTTATATTTCGAACGATAATCTTGAAATCTACCTTAAACCCTCAGCGTCACTAATCGTAAGTCCAATTGGAGGAGGACGAGCGGTGATGTTTGCCGATAACCCTAATTTTAGGGGCTCTTGGTATGGTACCAACCGATTATTCTTAAATGCACTTTTCTTAGGTAATAAAATCCGCATCCCTAAAGGGCGCGATTAAACACAATAATTTCAAGATGAAAAAACTAACCACATTATTCTGCCTGATCTTTGCATTTCAGGCTTTCGCTCAAGATAAATACCTCGGAGATGGCCCACATTCTCAATTGATCATTCGCGGTGTCACCTTAATCAATGGTGATGGTTCACCACCTAGAGGACCTATAGACATTGTTGTAGAAAACAATATCATTAAGAAAATTCAAGTTGTTGGTTACGATGGTGTACCCATTAATGAAGAAAGACGACCTAAATTAGAAGCTGGCGGAAAAGAATTGGATGCCAATGGTATGTATTTGCTACCTGGTTTTATTGATATGCATGTGCATATAGGTGGAGATGCGCAAGGTGCAGATTCTGAATATGTCTTTAAATTATGGATGGCACATGGTGTTACGACAGTTAGGGAAGTATCTGGACGTGGTGTAGATTATACTAATGATTTGAAACGCAAAAGCAATGCTCATGAAATTGTTGCTCCTCGTATTTTTGGTTATACAGGTTTTGGGCAATCTAATAAAACTTTCAACCCTTTAAATGACACCCCTATTAGTACACCTGAATTGGCAAGAGAATGGGTTCGTGCTAATGCAAAAAGAGGTGCAGATGGTATAAAATTCTTTGGTGCAGAACCAGACATTATGGCTGCAGCTATTGACGAAAATAAAAAACTAGGTCTAAGGTCAACGGCGCATCATGCTCAGCTTAGTGTTGCTAGATGGAATGTGTTACATTCTGCTAAAGCGGGGATGACATCTATGGAACATTGGTATGGTTTACCTGAAGCACTTTTCAATGATAGAACGGTTCAAAATTATCCGTTGGATTATAATTATCAAAATGAGCAGCATCGTTTTGAAGAAGCTGGAAAACTTTGGAAACAAGCTGCAAAACCTTTTTCGGATCATTGGAACAATGTCATGGATGAATTGTTGGCGTTGGATTTCACCTTGGACCCAACCTTCAATATTTATGAAGCTAGTCGCGACCTACAACGAGCCCGTCGTGCTGAATGGCATGAAGATTACACGTTACCTTCATTATGGAAATTTTATGAGCCTAGTAAAATTAGCCATGGAAGTTATTGGCACTATTGGGGCACTGAACAAGAGGTTGAATGGAAAAATAATTTTAAACTTTGGATGACCTTTATTAATGAATATAAAAACAGAGGTGGTCGTGTAACAGCTGGTACAGATTCAGGATTTATTTATCAACTTTACGGATTTGCTTACCCAAGAGAACTTGAATTATTGCGTGAAGCAGGATTTCATCCATTGGAAGTCATTAGAGCGGCTACTTTGAATGGCGCTGAAGCTTTGGGATGGGATGATAAAATTGGGTCGGTTCAGATAGGCAAACTTGCAGATTTCGTGATTGTTGAGGAAAACCCATTGATGAACTTGAAAGTCCTATACGGAACAGGTGCCATAAAACTCACCAAGGACAATGAAGTCGTTAGAACAAAAGGCATTAAATATACTATCAAGGACGGAGTGATCTATGATGCCAAACGATTACTAAAGGACGTAAAGGATATGGTAGATGCCGAAAAAGCCAAAACCGGATGGAAGTTAAAACAACCTGGTATTAAAGACTAGCAATTGCAACCGGAACAATTACAGTTTTCACAACTGCAATTAGTGCAGTTGCCATTCTGACAATCCTTGCAATCGCATGTGCATTCTTTTTGAGATTTCATAACTATTAATTTAGTAGTCTTACTATTTGATAATTACCGAGATGAATACCCATGATCTTCTGGTAATTTGATTTTCGCAATCAACATATCCCATCTAGGGTCATTACGCATTGGTTTAAATGAGGGGTAAGAAAGTGCTTCAAGCAATACCGGATCCTTAATTTCCAAGGCTTTATTTAGATACATGAAGGAGGTGTCATAATCACCTCTAAATGCATATAGATCAGCTGTATTTGCTGGATCTGACTCTGAATACTTCTTAAGAAAATCGCTTAAAGCTACATCACATTCTTCAGTTCGACCTAATGCAAATAACACGAAATTCTTCCCATACAAACTAAAAAACTCATGGGTTTCCTGTTCAATTTCCTTCAAGGCTTCTTCCTTTTCTCCCTTGGCTAAATGCACCATACCTTTCATATAATGCACTATTTGTGAGTTAGGATAATACAATGAAAATTTATCGAAATATTCTTGGGCTTCCTCAAGACGATTCATCCGGTAATAATGAAAACCGAGATTGTAATAATTAATATACACTAATGGATCAAATTTAATTGCTGACTTAATTAAATCTACTCCTTTATCAAGATTACCATAGGAATAAAGGGCGGCAGTTCCTAAAATCAAAGCTTTATTAGGCCCCAATTCTACAGCCTTTTCCATATTCCTAGCTGATGCCTCAAAATTCCACGTGTAATTTTGAAGTGAGGCAAGTGTGGCATAAGCATCTGCCGAATTAGGATCGAATTCTATAGCTTTCTTAGCTGCTTTAAGTCCGTCAGAAAATTTTTGGTTAGAATCACCGATACTGAAATTATGAGTCCCAGTAACATGTATACTGGCTAATAAATCCCACGAATTGGAATAGGTTGAATCAATAGCTATAGATTGCTTCACTTTTTCTTCCGCTGATATTAAACCCTCCTTCGTATTTTGACGCTTTAAATGTCTCGCTTCAAGATATAAATTGTAGGCTTCTGTATCCGGAGGGCTCAATTCTTCTGAATCACCTTTAACGGAAACACGAAATTGATCACTGACCTTTTGGGCTATTTCGTCTTGAATCTTGAATATACTATCTAAATTACGATCAAATGTTTGTGACCATTCTTGAGACCCATCGCTAGTATTTATTAATTGCGCGGTAATTCGAACCATATTGCCAGCCTTTCGGATACTCCCTTCAAGTATATGAGATACTTTTAGTTCTTCACCAATTTCAGTAGCTGTTAGATCTTTGCCTTTGTATGAAAATGACGAAGTACGACTTATGACTTTAAGATCCGGAATTCCAACTAAAATATTTAAAATTTCTTCACTAATACCATCCGAAAAATACTCATGGTCCTTTTTAGGGCTCCTATCGGCAAATGCCATGACTGCTATAGAAGAATCGAATTCGCCAGACACCTTTATGGATTTGATCTCGGTCATTTGATTTTTCATGCGTACTTGGTTGACCACCAATAGAATAATAGCCATTGATAAACTTCCAATGATAAATCGGTTCAGTTTTACATTTTTCTTAGCGTGAATTTTAGAATCATATTCAACATCATCTGTTTTTTGAAGACCGTCAGGGGTGAAATCATATATCCATGCAAAAATCAACCATAGTGGAAATCCTATGGCCATTACTATTATCGCCGATTTTAAAATGGAAGTCGGCATCTCAAAAACCGGAATAAGAATGGATAAAACTTGAGTTAGCAGCCAGGAGATCACTAAATAGGCAATACCAGCCTTAACAACGTGACGTCGTTGCAGTTCTTTGAAATAATTATTTAATTTCATCCATTATCAGTTGAAATTTAAAAATACAAAAAATAAGAAGAGAATACTGTTTACATATTTCTTCTATACTGACCTCCTACTTCAAAGAGTGAATAGGTGATCTCGCCTAAGGAACATACTTTACAAACTTCCATCAAGGCTTCGAAGATATTCTCATTTTGAATAGCTTTTTCTTGAAGGTTCTTTAGCAAGGCCCCAGTGTCATTATTGGCATGTAGGTTTTCGAGTGTCTTGATCTGCAATTGCTTCTCCTCTTCAGTGGCCCTAATGACTTCCTTTGGGATTATCGTTGGAGACCCTTTGCTACTTAAAAATGTATTAACGCCTATAATTGGGAATTCGCCATTATGCTTCAAGGTTTCATAATACAAACTCTCTTCCTGGATCTTACTGCGCTGGTACATGGTTTCCATGGCACCAAGGACACCGCCCCGTTCGGTTATGCGATCAAATTCCAAAAGGACGGCTTCTTCCACCAAATCAGTCAATTCTTCGATGATAAAAGAGCCTTGTATTGGGTTCTCGTTCTTGGCCAATCCTAATTCCTTATTGATGATCAATTGAATGGCCATGGCCCTTCGCACAGATTCCTCTGTAGGTGTGGTTATGGCTTCGTCATAGGCATTGGTATGCAAAGAGTTACAGTTGTCGTAGATTGCATATAAGGCTTGAAGCGTGGTACGGATATCGTTAAAATCGATTTCTTGGGCGTGTAAGCTTCTACCAGACGTTTGAATGTGATACTTCAACATCTGGGCTCTTGTATTCGCGTCGTACTTCAATTTCATGGCCTTTGCCCATATCTTTCTCGCCACACGACCTATGACCGCATATTCAGGATCCACCCCATTAGAGAAAAAGAAGGATAAGTTGGGTCCAAACTTATTGATGTCCATGCCTCTAGAAAGGTAATATTCCACATAGGTAAACCCATTGGACAATGTAAATGCCAATTGCGAAATTGGATTCGCTCCGGCCTCCGCGATATGATAACCCGAAATGGAGACAGAATAAAAATTACGGACATTATTATCGATAAAATATTCTTGCACATCGCCCATAAGGCGCAATGCGAACTCGGTGGAGAAAATACAAGTATTCTGTGCTTGGTCTTCTTTAAGAATATCAGCCTGAACCGTACCTCTTACTTGAGCTATGGTTTTGATCTTGATATCTTCATAGATCTCTTTAGGCAGTACTTGATCCCCAGTGACACCAAGTAACATCAATCCTAACCCGTCATTGCCTTTTGGCAATTCTCCGTTGTATTTAGGACGCTCTTTTCCTTTGTATAGTTTCGCTATTTTCGCCTCAACGTCTTTTTCAATCCCGTTTTCCTTGATATACAACTCACATTGCTGATCTATCGCCGCATTCATGAAGAATCCTAATAACATAGGAGCTGGCCCGTTGATGGTCATACTTACTGAAGTCATGACATCTGCAAGATTGAAACCTGAATATAATTTCTTTGCATCATCCAAGCAACATATAGACACACCGGCATTACCAATTTTTCCATAGATATCCGGTCTGTGTCCTGGATCATTACCATAGAGTGTCACACTATCGAAAGCAGTGGATAATCGTTTGGCCGGCAAGCCCATACTCACATAATGAAATCGTCTGTTGGTTCGTTCTGGTCCGCCCTCGCCTGCAAACATACGTGCTGGATCCTCTCCTGTTCTCTTGAAAGGATACAATCCTGAGGCAAAAGGAAACTCACCTGGTACATTTTCTTGTAAGCACCATCTCAAGATATCTCCCCATGCTTTGTACTTTGGCAGGGCTACCTTGGGAATCTGAGAATGTGAAAGCGACTCCGTATGTGTCTCGATCTTGATTTCCTTATCTCTTACTTTAAATGAATAGATAGGTGCTTTATATGTATTGACTTTCTCGTCCCAGCCTAAAATCACTTCCCAATTATAAGGATCCAAATTCAGCTTTAGTCGCTCGAATTCGCCAATTAATAATTTTATAAAATCTTCATTGTCTCCCTGAACTTGTTTGAGAATCTCATCACTGTTTAGTCCATACTTATCAAGAAAAGATTGCTTCGTTTCACTCGCAATGACGTTAAGAACAGATTCTATAGTTTTATAAATCCCATATAGCTTTTGGGCAACCTCAATTTGTACATTTGCTTTCTTGTCATAAGCTCTATTACTCTCTGAAATTTCAGAAAGATAACGCGTTCTGGCCGGCGGAATCACAAAGATCTTCTCACTCATTTCACCCGATATGTGGAATGTTGATCTAAGATCTGAATTGGCTTTTTCAACCAATGTATCCATGATCGCTTTATACAGCGTATTCATACCTGGATCATTGAATTGCGAGGCAATCGTGCCATACACTGGTAATTCACCTTGTGGGATATCCCATAAGTTATTATTACGCATGTATTGCTTCTTAACATCGCGCAAGGCATCCAAAGAGCCTCGTTTATCAAACTTATTAATGGCAACCAAATCGGCAAAATCGAGCATATCTATCTTCTCTAGCTGGGTAGCTGCACCAAATTCAGGTGTCATGACATATAAGGAGACATCAGAATGTTCAATGATCTCAGTGTCCGATTGTCCAATACCGGAAGTTTCAAGTATGATCAGATCATATTCCGCCGCCTTGAGAACCTCAATAGCCTCACTCACATACTTTGAGAGCGCCAAATTAGATTGGCGTGTTGCCAAGCTTCGCATATAAACCCTTGGCGAGTTAATGGCATTCATGCGAATTCTATCTCCTAATAGAGCACCTCCAGTTTTCCTTTTTGAAGGATCCACAGATACCAATCCAATTGTTTTTTCTGGAAAGTCAATCAAGAACCTTCGAACCAATTCATCAACCAAAGACGATTTACCAGCACCACCAGTTCCTGTGATTCCTAAAACAGGTGTTTTAGAGTTCTTATTTTTTTCGTGAATCTTATCCAACGCGCTTTTGGCTACTTCAGGAAAGTTTTCAGCAGACGAAATCAAGCGAGCAATGTCTTTAGGGTTCTTTTTATAAAGTACATCAACTTCTCCGTTTAGTGATTCTCCTATTGCAAAATCAGACGTTTGAACCAAGTCATTTATCATCCCTTGCAACCCCATCTCTCGACCGTCATCTGGCGAATAGATACGCGTAATTCCATAATCCATTAATTCCTTGATCTCTTCCGGTAATATGACACCACCGCCGCCGCCAAAAATCTTGATATGACCAGCACCTTTTTCTTTCAGTAAGTCATACATGTACTTGAAATACTCGTTATGTCCGCCTTGGTAGGATGTAAGGGCAATGGCATTAACATCTTCCTGGATAGCGGTATTAACCACCTCTTCAACACTGCGGTCATGACCTAAATGAATGACCTCCACACCTGTCGACTGAATGATACGTCGCATAATATTAATGGCTGCATCGTGTCCGTCAAATAGCGATGCCGCTGTAACAATACGTACTTTGTTTTTTGGTTTGTAAGGTGTGACTTGCTTCATTCGTAACAAAACTTGATTTTAGTGATACAAATTTACGGATTATTCAAAGATTTCGATCCATCTATAAGGAATATATAAGAATCCTATAATGCGTAATTATCTCCTTCGCTCGCAAATCTGAAACCCAAGGTCTCGATCTCATCCTTCAATTTATGAGCACTCAATATTGCCGGGTTAGAGTGATTAAAATGAATAAAAATCACTTTGGCCTTAGTTTCATCCGATTCATTTTCAAATAATTTAACCGTTTCCATAATAAATGGGTGAGGCACCTCGCTCATAGGTCTTGGAATTTCACCATCTTGAAAAAACGTTGCATCCAAAAATGCATAATCCACTTTCTTGACTTCTTCAACTATATTTTTTTTCCAAAGCTGCCATTTATTAATATCTGGGATGAACAAGGCTGACTTATTATTTCCCTCAACCTTGTATCCAACGGTTTCAGAGAATTCGTCGCGGTGCGGCACTAAAAACGGCGTGACTTTCAAGTTCGAGTTCAATGTGACGGTTTGCTCATTTTGAAGCTCTTTTAAATCAACATTGCCTAAAGATACTAGTTGACTCCAAGGTCCGTTGGTTTCCAAGAATTCTTTCATTCTAGGCATTACATAAACGGGTACATTCTTACCACCTAAAGCTTCCCTACCCAAATACATGAGGCCTGTGTAATGCCCTATGTGAGCATGGGTCAAGAAAACACCATTGATTATTTGCTGATTGTTGATATGATTCCTTTTCAGTTCATCCAGTTGAGCCGTCATATCTGGCGTGGCGTCAAATAGCCATTTCTCATGAGTGATTTTATCTATCAGCCCTATACAAGACACGTTTTTCTTATTTTCCTTGCCTTCGTGAAATAATTCGCAACACTCCTTTTCACAAGCTACTTGTGGATACCCAGCATCTTGGGCAACTCCCAGAATCGTAATGTACTGCTCGGTATTGATTGGAATATCTAAAACCTTGCTTTCTTGGCAATTCCAAAGAAAAAAAGTGCATACAAAAGTTTGGAATAATCCTTGTTTTAAATTCATCGAATAAAAGTATCTTGCTTAA
>CBESOB010000104.1:0-9961 GCA_965530995.1 uncultured Flavobacteriaceae bacterium | reverse complement strand
CAAATGTCAAACAACTTTTAGTAATATATAAAAGATAGAACCTTTGCGGATGAAATTGTTGCCAAAGCTGAAACCATTTACCAACAAACGGCTGCCATTGAAAACGAAACGATTGCCTATATCAACGAACAAATGTAATGGCTAGAATCCCTTAAAATGATTTATATATTACTAAAAGTTGTTTGACATTTGTCTTAATTATTTTAATTCAAAGCATAATATATGCACAAGAAAATGTGCTCTGGAAATTAAAACCAATGGCCGTGTGTATTCGTCAGCACTTATAGTTGATAAGGTGATTTATTTTGGTAGTGGTGATCATAATTTCTATGCCGTATCTAACAAATCGGGTGAGAAGATATGGGAGTTTAAAACAGAAGGCGCCGTACATTCTTCAGCAACAACATATCAGAATATGGTATATTTCAGTAGTGCCGATGGAGATTTGTATGCTTTGGATAAAACTAATGGAAAACTAGTTTGGAAATTTGCCTCAAAAGGTGACACGAGCTATGGACTTTGGGATTATTATTTGTCTTCACCTAAAGTTGCCGATGGGATTATTTTGGGGTAGTGGTGATAGTCATTTATATGTATAGATGGAACAAATGGAAGCTTAAAATGGAAGTACAAGACTGATGATATTATTCATGTCTCTCCTGTAATTGATGGGAATAGAGTGTATTTTGGAAGCTTTGATGGCTATTTCTATTCTTTGGATATAGGTATTGGAACAGTCATTTGGAAGTTCAATACTATTGGAGACACTTATTTTCCGAAAGGGGAAATTCAGAAACCAGCCTTCGTACACGATGGTATCGTTTATTTTGGAAGTGGCGATTATAACATCTATGCATTAGATATAGAAACAGGTACCGGGAATTGGAATATGAAAGAAGATGTCATAAAGGATTATTTAGCTTCCGGAGCCAAAGTGTTTGCACTAGGAGGGAATCACTCCACCACATTTCCTATTATCAAAGCACATCACGATAAATATCCAGTTATGGATATCCTTCATATCGATGCCCACGCAGATTTGTATGATGAGTATGAAGGTGATAAATATTCGCATGCCTGTCCATTTGCACAAATCATGGAAAGTGGTTTCGCAGCGCGATTGGTACAAGTTGGTATTAGAACTTTAAATACGCACCAAGCAGAGCAAGCTAAAAAGTATAATGTTGAGGTTCATCAAATGAAGGATTTGGATATCTCTAGTATTCCAAAATTCGAGAACCCGTTATACATATCGTTGGATATGGATGCTTTTGATCCTGCGTTTGCACCCGGCGTGTCGTATCACGAACCAGGAGGCTTGTCCTCTCGACAGGTCATCGACTTGATACAAAGTATTGATTCAGAAGTTATTGGTGCTGATATAGTTGAGTATAACCCAAATAGAGACTTTCAAGATATGACGGCTTTTTTAGCCGCTAAGATGATGAAGGAGTTCCTTGGGAAGATGATAGAAAAATAAAAGTGTTAAAAACTTATTGATCAGCGTCACCATAATAGCTTGACTTTGCAATTATAAAAAAGTAAATTCGATTATCGTAAGACATAATTTAGTTAGAATAGAACAATATTGAATTCAATAGGAATTATAGATCAGTTTATATAAACCATCATTAAATACAGAATCATGAAAAAATTAGTAGCAGAATTTATTGGAACCTTATGGTTAGTTTTGGGAGGTTGTGGAAGCGCCGTGTTAGCCGCGGCATATCCAGAATTAGGAATTGGATTTGTAGGCGTTGCCATTGCCTTTGGCTTAACAGTCGTAACTATGGCATATGCCATTGGTCATATTTCTGGATGTCACTTAAACCCTGCAGTAAGTATTGGATTATGGATCGGAGGTCGTTTCGATAAAAAAGAACTTCTGCCTTACATTGTAGCACAAGTATTAGGAGGAATTTCAGGTGCTGGTATTTTATACCTTATCGCCACTGGAAAATCCGGGTTTGAAATTGGAGGATTTGCAGCCAATGGTTTTGGAGAACATTCACCAGATGGTTATAGTATGCTTTCCGCTTTGATTACAGAAGTAGTTATGACATTCATGTTTCTAATAATTATTTTAGGAGCTACCCACTCAAAAGCACCCAAAGGATTTGCTGGATTGGCAATTGGATTAGGGTTAACATTAATACATTTAATTAGTATACCCGTAACCAATACTTCTGTAAACCCTGCAAGAAGTACAAGTCAAGCACTTTTTGCCGGGGGTTGGGCTATGGAACAATTATGGTTGTTTTGGGTTGCTCCAATTGCTGGGGCAATTTTAGCAGGAATAGTTTATAAGTTCATCTCACCCGAAAAAGAAGTTTAAATCATCGATTTTCATTAAACAGGAATAGTAGTATCCATAAGGATATAACTGTTCCTGTTTTTACAAATTATGTGTAGACAAAAGTGCTTTTTGGCTACAATAAAATCATATTGCGACATTTTCTTCAATCTCTTGCTATATATGACTTAAATCATATTAAAATACGTTCTTCAGTGCTATATTTGATATATACCCATAACAAATATGTCCACCTATGAAAACCAAGACTCTTATAGAATTGATCACGCTGTCATCCAGCCTTTATTTTCTGGCTAAGGACACGCATTTAATTGACAGGATTCAAGAACTATCTGACACAAAAACCGATACCATTAACGGAAAAACATTAGACCCTGATGGCAATGAATTGGAATTCATGGATAAGATCATTGTAAAGGCGGGTCAGCTGAAGGAGGAACTGGAGCAGAAGATTGAAGAAACCGTGGTTACGTTTTATAAGAAAGTGAATATCGCACATTTGGATGAGATAAAGGGTCTAAATGAAAAACTGGAAGCTTCAGATGCTGCTATTGCATTGCTAGAAGCACGATTGAATCATATTGAAAAGAAGACATGATATGAGCTTCTATCCTGACATAAAAGGCAAATATCGTTCAGCCGCAAGGTACAATCAGATTCTTAAGGTTCTGGTAAAGTATGGCTTTGAAGACTTGGTCTATTATCTCGAGAAACAAAAAAAATACGGTTTTGTGCGTGGTTTGGTGCCACGTACTTCACGAAAACATGCTCTTTCCTTTAATAAATGGGAGAAAATGCGTTTAGTCTGTGAAGAACTAGGACCAACGTTCGTTAAGTTTGGGCAGATCATGAGTAGTCATGCCGAAATAATTCCTGCCGAATTGATCAGTGAATTGGAAAAACTTCAAGACAAGGTGCCTCCGATGCCAGAGAAGGCGGCCAAGGAAATGGTAGAAACTGAGCTTAAGGGCGATGTGGATGAATTATTTGCTTGGTTTGATTCAACGCCATTTGCTTCTGCGTCCATGGCACAGGTTCATCTAGTCACTCTGCATTCCGGTAAACGCGTGGCCTTGAAGATTCAACGTCCCGGAATTAAGGAAACAATCATTGAGGATGTTAAACTGATGTACAATATTGCGGAGATTTTGTCCAAGCGAATACCTTCCCTCAAAAGTTTTGATCCAGTGGGGCTTGTACGGAATTTTGAGGAATCCATATTGAAGGAGCTCGATTTTATTCATGAGTCCATTAATGTGCAGCGTTTTTATAATAATATTACCCAAGACCAAAGTCATGACCAATATGCACATGCGCCAAAGGTTTATCAAGAGTTCACTACAGATAAAGTCCTAGCCTTGGAATTTATATCTGGTATCAAGATTGACAATGTTGAGGCCTTGGAGGAAAAAGGTCATGACCTTAAAATCATTGCCCATAGGTTGACAAATACGTATTTCAAGCAGATTTTTGAGTATGGATTCTTTCATGCCGATCCACATCCAGGAAACCTTTTGGTATTACCTAATGGACATATTTGTTACTTGGATTTTGGTATGATGGGAAGTATGCTCCCTAGGGATATTCAAACGTTCGGACAGTTATTCCTATCAATAACACGAAAGGACGTTAACAAGATCATTAAAGCCTTACAACGCTTATCGAACAATCAGGCCATTAAGAATATGAGGGAGCTGGAATTCGATATTAATGAATTTGTTGAAAAGCATTACGTGCGTGCTGTGCACAAAAATGAGATGAGTACGGTCATGTTGGAACTCAAGGATATTATTGTTGCCCATGGTTTAAAGGTGCCTGCGCATTTCTATCTATTTGCTCGATCATTGGTGACCATTGAGGGCGTTATTCAAAAACTTGATCCAGATCTGGACCAATTCGCCATGGTACGACCTTATCTCCTGAAAGTGATATCTAAGAAATTCAACCCTGCCAAAATTGGTGAAAAAACCATTAATTCGCTTTATGAGTTGGGTAATTATATGGAGGAGTTTCCGCGTGATTTAAAAAATGCCATACGTAAAATAAATAGTGGACAAGTGAAAGTGGATATAACACATAAGGGTATGGATCCGATGGTTCACACACTGCATCGCGTCACTAAACAGATCATCACGGCTTTTATAATGAGTGCTCTTATCGTTGGCGCAACACTATTCATTATATCAGAGATTCAACCACTATGGGGTGGCTTCTCCGTCATTGGCATCGTTTGTTTTATAATTACCGCGATATTGGGTATCGGTATGATACGTAACTTACGTAAAGGTGATCATGACGATTCAGGAGTTTGGAATGAGTGATACATGATTTTTATGGGAACGAAAAAGCACAATGTTTTTACATTGTGCTTTTCTTCTCATAATTAATGAAATAAGTTTAAGCCGTTGGCTCAAAAGCGCGTTTTAAATGGGTGAAAGCTTCAGAGACCTCTGTTTGGAAATGTTCCCATTTAGTCTCTTGTTTCTTTTCATATTTCTCTTTAACCCCATGGATGAACTCATTGAATTCCGTTTTCCGCGTCTCGAAAGCTGTTTTAGCGCCTTCTTTACCTTCTTCAAATTTCTCTTCAAGAACATCCAGTTTTACTTTGAACTTCTCGATCTCGATCAGCATGAAAGCATACATTCTGCTAACGGTTGGATTGCTTTTAATTTTAACCTCCAATTCGTGAAGAGAGGTTAGTAGGAGTTTCTTTTGCTCTTTGAACTTCTCCTTCGTCTCTGCTTTTCCTAAAGCCAATTGTACTCGAATTTCGTCTAATTTGGTATTGATCTCAGTGACCTGTTCTTTACCATCTTGAACTTTTGATTTGCTATCATTGATAAAATTATTGAAGCGGCTCTTTGCTCCTTCGTAAGCATCGTGTGCTTCTGCCTTACCAAGTGCAGCTTGCACTTGGAATTCTTCAATCTCAACGGCCGCTTTCCGAAGGGAATCAACGACCTTGTCCATAAAATGTTTGTTATCTGTATTTTCCATAATAATATGTTTTTTGGTTATTACATAAATATCAGTACTAAGATGAAGATACACAATGATATATGTCAGGTTTGAGTTTATAATTTATTAGTCAACCCATTTATTCCTAAGAACCTCATAACAACAAGAACTACGTTTAAAACCATCGAGCATCATAGGGTTATTCCGTAAATCTCATTCGCGTTTTGCATCAAGTTTTCCTAAAGCTATTTAGATTCCGGATTGGAAGCATAACTCAGGAATATAAAGAATTTTGGTCTTAGCAGTTACTTTAACTTCCGCTTGTGTAATACATTGGAATAGAAGTTGTTTGTAACAATTTGATTAGTTTTAAGACTAATTAATAAAGACAAGTTTAATATTAATAAGAAAAATCATGATCAATAAAGGAACCATAACATTAGGTATATTATTAGGGACCGCCATAGGAGCATCCTTAGGTGTTTTGCTAGCCCCAGAGAAAGGCAGTCATAACATGCAAAAACTAAAAGAAGAAGCCACAAATATAAAAGAGCAAATCTCTAAAGATGCTGTCGAAGTTAAAGACGATTTAGTTAAAACTGCTGCTTCCGGCAAAGAGGCACTGAAAAAGAAGTTAGGAGACTTTAGGTCTAAAGCGAGTTATAAAACGGAAACCGCCATTTCATTTTTGGAAAAGCAATTAGCCGTATTAAAAGAGAAAAATAAGAAGCTGCAAAAAACGGCTTAATTTTCGATACTTTTTTATTGAAACTCAGCTTTTGGTAAAGGCGGTTTATTTTATGCTTTGCCATTCACTTTTAAGAATCCCATAACAACAAGTACTGCGTCTAAAACCATCTAACATTATAGTATTGCTTCGTAAGATGCCTTCAAGTTTGACTCCCAGTTTTTCCACTGCTTTTCTTGATTTTTGGTTACGCTCGTCTATCCTGAATTCTACTTTTTCGAAACCAAGATCATCAAATGCATAGTGCAACATTAAGTCTTTCACTGCCTTATTCAACCCAGTTCCTTGAAATTCAAGACCTAACCAGGTCCAACCGATATGCAAGACTTTGTTATGTTGGTCTATCAATCCAAAACGTGTGCTTCCAGCATAAGCTTCTTTTTGTTTATCGTAAATAAGGAAAGGTATCGTGGTTTTGTGGTAATAACCATCGACAGCATTTTTCACATACTCACTTAATTTTTCTGGTGTTGAAATATCTGATGGAGAGTAGTGTATGAGGTCTTTTTCCAGTGCTATTTTACTAACAAGTTTATAATTACTCAAGTCTAACAGGGTTAGTTTTGCGCGTTTATTTTCAAGGGTTGGTGTTTTCATTATTTTGTTGTTACGTCATTGCGAGCATAGCGCGGTAATCTATTTGTTTATAGTTATGAATTATTAGATTCCCACGTCACTGCGTTCCTCGGAATCACGTTTATTATCATATTAATTTATTTATGAGGTCTACCCGTACTTCATGGTTCCCGTCAAAAGGAATAATTGTCACATTGCTACCAAATAACTCTTTACTGCGTTCAGTTTCTAAAGTAATACGTTCGTCATTGAGATATTCGTCTTTAGTGCCATAAATGTGAGATGCTTTAACATCCTTCAAAAAAGAGAAATCTTTTGAAGTCAATTCTTTAGGTATTCCTCCCGACATCATTACCAATTGATGGCAATTAATTTGTCTATTCGCAATCCAACGCATCGACACGGAAACGCCTTGCGAATATCCCACTACTATGAGATTGAGGTCCTCAGGAATCATTTCAGCTTCCCAAATAGCATCAAAATACCGTAACACATTTTCGGTTTCTCTTAAGGTGTTTTCCTTGGTTAGCCAACTAGCACCAACATGTTTGAACTTTGGCGGCATATAGTATTTTCCTTGAGCTTGTGGCGCAATGATATAATTTTCATCTGGATTCAATGCCTTGAAATATTTCAAGAAAAAGCGACTTAAATACCCCATGCCATGACAAACGAACCATACATTCCTGGTCGTTTTGTTCAAGGAATTTAGTGTTGAATAACTGTTAGTACTTTGATATAATATTTCCTTTTCGGTGGTATTCATTATTTGTACTTTTGATACACGAAAATACCGAATAATATGCTACAATCTAAAGAACAAATGCTGCTCGAAGCAAATAAGGCCTGTAAGAACACTTTAATGGAAACCTTGGGTATTGAGATTATAGATTATGGTGAAGATACCTTAACTGCGCGAATGCCGGTTACTTCTAAGGTTCATCAACCTGACGGCGTGCTGCATGGTGGTGCGACCGCCGCTTTGGCTGAAAGTGTGGGCAGTTTTGCATCACATATTTTCATGGATACCGATAAAATTTTCGTTCGAGGCATTGAGATTACCGCTAATCATTTAAAGAGTGTAAAAGATGGTAATGTATATGCAAAAGCGACTTTTCTTCATAAAGGGCGGACCACTCAAATATTGGATATTAATGTTACCGATGATAACGACAATCTGATCTCTGTTTGTAGATTGTCTACCATTTCATTACCTAGAAAGAAATAGCGAATGAATTCAGAAATGTTTTTTGAAAACCTGAAAAAACAGTATTCTGAGGGTCTGCCATTCGTGGCGTATCGTAAGCCCAATGAAACTCGAGTAAAAGCTTTTCTTCAAATGGGAAATTCACTTATTCATACCAAAAATTTTATTGAAAGCGGATTTGTTTTCGCTCCTTTTAATGGTCGCGATGATGCGGTACTCATTCCGCTTGAAGGTTCTAACATCATCGAATCTGAAATTATTGCTTCAAATATTGATGTGAAATCTAATTTACAAGGCGGTTTTTTGGATTCGGATAAGAATGACCACATTGAACTTGTGCATAAAGGAATCGAAACCATCAATTCGGGCAAGCTCAAAAAAGTAGTGCTATCTAGAAAAGAAGTGCTGTCTATTGACAATATAGATTCTATTGTCATATTCCAAAGGCTTTTGAATGCATATAATTCGGCGTTTGTATATATATGGTTTCATCCAAAAGTAGGGTTGTGGCTTGGAGCTACTCCGGAGACGTTGTTGTCCTTGAAAGGCAAGAGACTGTCTACAATGTCTTTAGCAGGAACGCGACTTTATGATGGAACTAATGACTTTATTTGGGGTAATAATGAAATGGAGGAGCAGCAGCTCGTCACAGATTTCATATCTAAAAACCTTGAATCGTCTTTAAGTGATTTAACAATATCTGATGCCAAGACCATCAAGGCAGGTGATTTGTTGCATCTTCAAACTAAGATTTCTGGAACATTGAATAATTTCACCTTAGCCGATATTCTGCCAAAATTACATCCAACGCCTGCTATTTGTGGATTGCCAAGAAAAGAAGCTAATCAATTCATTTTAGATAACGAAACTTATAGAAGGGAGTATTATTCAGGTTTTCTCGGTGAATTAAATTTAAAAGAGAACACCTCAAGAAATACGAACCGACGTAATATAGAAAATAATGCGTATGCTTCAATTCGAAAAGTTTCTAACCTCTATGTTAATTTGAGATGTATGCAAATAGCTGATGCGAATGCACATATTTATGTTGGTGGTGGTATCACAAAAGACTCGGTGCCATTAGAAGAATGGTATGAGACCATCAATAAGGCAAATACTATGAAAAACGTGCTTTAAGTCGTATTTTTGTAATAGATGAACATACCCAAGATTCAACTTGCCCAAACCGTCATTCAGCTTTGTAAAGCCAAGGAAATAAAACACATTGTTATTTCTCCAGGAAGCAGAAATGCGCCATTGACCATTGGGTTTACCAACGACTCATTTTTTAAATGTTATAGTATTGTGGATGAGCGTTGTGCAGGGTTTTTTGCCATGGGAATCGCACAGCAAATTAGATTCCCTGTTGCATTGGTATGTACTTCGGGGAGTGCCTTATTGAATTATTTTCCAGCAGTTGCCGAAGCATTTTATAGCGATATTCCTTTAGTTGTATTATCAGCAGACCGACCGAAACACTTAGTAGGTATCGGAGATGGTCAGACCATAGACCAGAAAGATGTTTACGGAAATCATGTCTTGTACTCAGCCAATCTAAAATTGGATATCGATGACGTTGGTCAAGAACACCTGATGGACAAGGAAGAGCCTCAGATCTTGAAGAATATAGAGAATAAACTGGATAATTTCCTTGAGATGCAAAATAGCATACAGGAAAGCAATGAAGTCGCGTTAAACCAAGCCTTTAATATGGCGATAACTGCCTCAGGACCGGTACATATTAATTGCCCTTTTGACGAACCCTTGTATGAAACGATACAGGACTATAATATCAAGCCAAATGTTATTCAAATTGAAGAGCTCCGAAAAGAGGTGAATCATGATGATTTGAAAGGACTGATTGCCACTTGGAACACGGTTAAGAGAAAAATGATATTAGTAGGGGTTAAGTACCCAAATAGAATCAAACAAGACTATTTGGATGCTTTGGCCAAGGATGAAAGTGTTATAGTGTTAACCGAAACAACGTCCAATTTACATCATGATGATTTCTTCCCGAGTATCGATAAAATAATTGCCCCGTTAGATGATGAAGAGCTCCTTAAGCTGCAACCGGATCTTCTAGTGACTATGGGAGGTTTGGTGGTTTCAAAGAAAATTAAAGCTTTTTTAAGAAAATATCGACCAAAACATC
>CBESOB010000103.1:0-10003 GCA_965530995.1 uncultured Flavobacteriaceae bacterium | reverse complement strand
TTGGTTTTACCACTGATCCTATCGTGGTCCGTACTAGAATTTTCTTTTACTTTATCAATGGTTTCTAGGGTATAATCAATACACCATTTGGCCATGTAATTAGTATACCAATTGTTATTCACATTGTTTTCGTACTCATTTGGCCCGGTAACACCTAGAATGACATATTGATTTTTATCTTTAGAAAATGTGGCTCTCTGCTGCCAAAAACGCGCAATTCCTATAAGAACTTCCAACCCCTTTTCAAGAATGTAACTAAAATCTCCTGTATACCGATAATAATTAAAGATGGCAAAAGCTATGGCGCCATTTCTATGGATTTCTTCAAAAGTGATTTCCCATTCATTATGGCATTCTTCACCATTCATCGTCACCATTGGGTATAAAGCCGCTCCATTCTTGAAACCTAATTTCTCAGCATTTTCGATGGCCTTCTGTAGATGATTGTAACGATATTCTAGCAAATTTCTAGCAACGGATTGGTCTTTCGTTGCCATATAGAATGGAATACAATACGCTTCGGTATCCCAATACGTACTACCACCATATTTTTCGCCTGTAAATCCCTTAGGTCCTATGTTTAATCTGGAATCCTTACCAAGATATGTTTGATTCAATTGAAAAATATTGAAGCGAATTCCTTGCTGTGCCTTAAGGTCGCCATCAATTGTGATGTCCGACATTTTCCAAATATCGGCCCATGCATTTTTCTGATTCTCTAACAACCCATCATAACCCAAAGCAATTGCCTTATGAAGAACTTTTTTGGCGGCTGCAATCAATTCATCTTTAGGATGATTGCGATCTACTGTATACCCTGCAAACTTATTTATAGCAACTGTTTCCCCACTCTTTACATCCAAATCATATTGAAACGACACCAGATCATCTTTCATGATAATTTCAGGCTCGATTCTTTTTAAATGGCCATCAACAAAAATTTGATTTTGCATGAAAGTACACACATGGAAATCTGTTTTCATGGTTTTCGAACGAATAAAGGCTTGTTGACCTTCATGACTCACATTCTGTATATCCCAGAACTTGTCATCCCAATTGCTATCCTCATTCGTTATACCCGCATCTAAGTATGGTTTGAAGCTTAGTAAAGCATTTGCGTTAAGTGGTTTTACCAAATAGGCAATAGCTCCGACCTCATCAAGTCCCAAGCTTAAAAATCGTTTTGATGACACTTCTATTTCAATATCATTTTGAAGTTTAGCCTTAAAGGAACGTGAAAGCCAACCTTCTTTCATATTAAGTTCTCGCTTGAAGTCTTCGATTTTCTTGCACGTGTTTAAATCCAGTATCTCACCATTTATCAAGACATTGATACCAATCCAATTTGGTGCATTCAACACTTTGGCAAAATATTCCGGATACCCGTTCTTCCACCAACCAACACGTGTTTTGTCGGGATAGTAGACACCAGCAATATAACTTCCTTGAAACGTAGGTCCAGAATAATACTCCTCGAAATTGGCTCGTTGTCCCATTGCACCATTACCAATACTAAAAAGACTTTCGGAAGATTTTACCTGTTCAGTATCAAAACCTTCTTCGATGATTGACCAAGCGTTTGATATAATATAATCCTGATTCATTATTTAAAGTCCTTTTATAAAGACGAAACTAATTTCTGTGAAATCCTTAAAAATATAATCTGCTTCGTGCAGAAACTCTTCTTCACCAATCCCAATACTCTTCATTTTACCAGTATTAGCTGCTTGAACTCCAGACACTGAATCTTCAAACACCACACAGTTTTCTGGTTTGGCATTCAGTTCTTCGGCAGCCTTTAAAAACACTTCTGGGTCAGGCTTGGCTTTTGAAACGTTCGTACCATCTACAATAGCATCGAACTTGTTGATCAATCCAACCTTTTCCAGGATAAGTCTTGCATTCTTGCTTGCAGAACCTAACGCTATTTTACAATCATTTTCTATTAGGAAGTTCAATATTTTATTGACATCCGGTAGGATATCATCTTCTGTCATTTGAGCGACAAAACTCAAATAATCTTCATTCTTTCGTGACATTAATTCTGAGAATTCATCTTTAGAAAGCGTCTTATCTCCCCATTTCAATATTTTTTCCAAAGACTTCACCCTACTCACGCCTTTAAGTTGTTCATTTTGTGCTTCAGAAAAATCAATCCCTATGGAATTGGCAAGTTTTCTCCAAGCGAGGAAGTGAAATTTTGCGGTATCAACAATAACACCGTCAAGATCGAAAATAAATGCATTTTTACTCATAGAAAATAACCAAGATATTGATAATAAAAATCAAGTCATAAAGATATTTATTTTTCGTGTGAACCAAGATTCAAATACCAACTAATCTTATCAAATACACAATGATTATTAAAAGATGTTCATGCATTCAACATTTCTTCAATCTCAAAAGGTGCAATAGTGGCATTCGCTCCCTTTTTTGAAGCCACTAAAGAACCAACTGCGCAAGCATAGTCAATCGATTTTTGTGGCGTCCAACTCTGCAATAACAGTTTTGTGATCAATGTAGCTAGAAACGAATCTCCCGCACCAACAGTATCCTCGACAACGACTTTATAGCCCTCGTTATAATAGAAAGTATTGTTTTGATAAAGTACGGCGCCATCACTTCCTTTAGTAATGCATATGGTTTTTGTATCTGTTTCGTTAGCGATAAAAGCAATTTGATCTTCCAACGATGTTTTTTCATGACCCAATTCCGCACAGATTTCATCAATCTCTTCATCATTCATCTTAATGAAGTCTGCTTTTTGCATTAATTTATTTACTAATTTCATGGTATAATCCGGTGGGCGTAAATTAGCGTCAAACACTTTATAATTCGCATGTTCAATTAAATTGAACAATGTTTCTTTAGAAGTACTTTCTCGACACACCAAACTTCCGAAAACAAATACTTCTGAATTTGACACTAACTCAACATTGACTTTATTTAAAAGAATAGTGTCCCAAGCAACAGGTTTATGGATTCTATAAGAAGCAGAACCGTTTTCATTAAGCGTGACGATCACTTGTCCTGTAGGATGATTTGAATCCTTCTGGATATAAGAGAGTTCCATACTATTTTGCCGAAGATACTCGACCACATCATTACCGATCTCATCATCTCCAACACTACTGATCATAGCTACACTGACACCCAAAGATTGCAAACGCAGTGCTACATTTAAAGGGGCACCACCAATAACCTTGTGGGTCGGAAAGATATCCCACAGAACTTCGCCAAAACATGTTACCTGAACATCACTCATCTTCTGGAGCCAATTGTTTTTCAAGATCTTCTAAAGACACACCCTTTGTTTCAGGCATTTTGAAAACCGCCCAAAGTAATTGTAAAACCATCATTACCGCAAAAAATATGAATATTGGCCAAGGATTATCGCCGAAGACCCCTTCTTCCTTATCCAAGAACAATGGCGTTATTAATGTAATTATGGCCGCAAATACCCAATGCGTACCTGTACCAAAAGACTGGCCTGATGCCCGTACATTGTTAGGGAATATCTCAGAAATGAACACCCATATTACAGCACCCTGACCAATGGCATGAGATGCCACAAAAACCAAGATGAATGTCAATAACAGTGTTGAGCTCGCACCGGTATAAAAACACCAGGCTACCATTGCCAAACTCACAATGTATCCTATGGAGCCTATTTTTATCAGTTGGCGACGCCCTAATCTGTCGATAAGATAGACGCCAACAAACGTAAATATCAAATTCACCAATCCTATGGATATAGAACTGAATAAAGATTCTTTTCCAGCAAGTCCAGAGCGTTCAAGAATCTCAGGGGCATAGTACAACACAAAATTTATTCCTGATAATTGATTAAAAAAGGCAATTAAAAATCCAAGCCATAATACCCGATTATACTTTTTTTGGAATAATCGATCTCCTTTGATCGCATCTGCAAGATCCTCCTTGATTTCCTTGAGTTTTATAAGCGCTTTATCTTTGGCATAAATAAGATTCAGAACACTCAGGGCTCCGGCATCGTCCTGCTTTTTTAGGGCTAACCATCTAGGGCTGTTAGGCACCCTTAGAACCATTAAACTGTATGCCAAGGCTGGAATGGCCTCAACGCCAAGCATCAAACGCCAATCACTAGCACCTCCGATACCTTTTAATAGATAATTGGAGATGAATGCAATAAAGATCCCAAAGACGATATTGAATTGATATAGGGCTACTAGTTTCCCTCGATTCTTGGCAGAAGAAATTTCAGATATATAAATTGGTGCTGCAACAGAAGATGCTCCTACACCGACGCCTCCAATAAACCTAAAAACCGAAAATATATATGGGTCTGGCGAAAAAGCTGAACCCAATGCAGATAACAAATACAATATCCCAATCCAGAATAAGGTCTTTTTTCTTCCAAATCTGTCACAGGGAATACCCCCCATTAGGGCCCCAAGAACAGTTCCCCAAAGCGCCATAGACATTATGAATGTTCCATGAAACAAAGGTGAAGTATCCCATAATTCCTTAATTGGTTGATTGGCACCAGATATTACAACGGTATCGAACCCGAACAAGAATCCTGCTAATGCTACGGTTATAGCCCAAACACCAACTTTGTTTTTACTCATTTTCTTTCCAAATTGGTTTGACTAAAAATATTTCTACGCCTTTTAAGAATGAGGCTGTTTTCGAAATTATTTCAAGTTTCGTAAATGGTTCTTTAGGAAAGACTTGCTCGGTAAAGACATATCGTCCTTCATCGACGAAAATCTCTATAGACGACCGATCCACTATCATACGGACTTCTACCAAAGTGTCTGAAGGCTTATAAGCCTGTTTATGAATTAACTTACCAAAACTTTCTTCAAAATCAACAATCCCTGATTTGCGCCTATCAACTGTTAATTCATTCTCCGCAGGATCAATTCTAAAACTAAACAAATCAGTTTTTTCATTACCACTCTTTAAATTGATTGTTAAATCCTGATTTAAATTGGCTTTAAGGCTTATTTCACTTGTACCAAGACTATAATGTTCCAAGATAAAAGGTTCTTTATATGTTATTTTGTGATATCGTTTATGATCAATGAGTTGCTCATTGAACTGCTTGATAGGATAATTCTTGATCACAAAACTACTATCGCTACTTTTATGAAGTGATAAAGTCCTGGGCAATGTCATCGCACTGCGCCATCTTTCAGTCGGCGTATCTCTAGCATAATTCCAATTGCTCATCCACCCTATGAATACTCTCTCATCCGTTGGTAAATTATTATAGGTGACCCCTGCATAATTGTCTGTACCATAGTCCAACCACTTCACATCATCATGCATAGGACTAAAGGTCTTACCGTCAAAATCACCAACAAAATATTGTGTGCCAGACCCTCCATTAGGCGCTCCTGGATTAATACTGACCAATAATACCCATTTCTCTTCTTCAGTACCTTCTACTTTTAGCCTGAACAAGTCAGGGCACTCCCATACACCGCCATGTGCCCCTTTATCTTTTCCGAATTCTCCAACCAGTACCCAGTTTTTAAGATTCCTAGATTGATAGAATTTAACATGATCCCCAGCCACCAAAGACATGACCCATCTTTTAGAGTCTTCATGCCACATTACTTTTGGATCCCTGAAGTCCTTGATTCCAAAATTTTTAATAACGGGATTTCGATCATATACGGTCCAAGTATCACCATTATCTAAACTATAAGCGATACCCTGTGTTTGAAAATTTAATTTTCCCGCTCTTTCCCCTTCTATGTCATGATATGTGAAAATGGCCACCAAAGGTGGATTCTCAGTAGTACTAAATCCCGAGGTATTTTCAACATCGACCACGGCGCTCCCAGAAAAAATGTATCCATTTTTATCTGGATATAAGGCAATAGGTTTGTTTTTCCAAGTGATCAGATCCTTACTTGTTGCATGTCCCCAATGCATAGGCCCCCATACTATGTCTTCAGGGTGAAATTGATAAAATAGATGGTAAATTCCTTTGTTGAACACTAATCCATTTGGGTCGTTCATCCATTTCTCAGGAGGCGAAAAATGAAATTGTGGTCTATAAGGTTCGTGGTACTGGATGTCTTTGTTTATTCCTAGTACCGCATTGACATCTACAGGTTTATCAGTATCTTCTTTACAGGAATTAAGTACGAATGCTATCAGTATTAAAAGAGTGTACGTATAACGCATAAAAAGTGAAATGATCGAAGGATTAAATATAACACAATTTTCATTGTGTACTCCCTTAAATAAAAAAGCCTCTTGTTTCCAAGAAGCTTTTATCCTATTTCGTACGGGCAGGGGACTCCCTTCGACTCATACCTCGCTCAGGACAGGCTTCTCGCCTCCCCAATTACTAAATAACTTTTATCCATAAAAAAAGCTCCTTGTTTCCAAGAAGCTTCTTTCCTATTTCGTACGGGCGGGGAGACTCGAACTCCCACACCTCGCGGCACTAGATCCTAAGTCTAGCGTGTCTACCAATTCCACCACGCCCGCATAGGCCCGATAATTAACGGGATGCAAATATAGGTATAAGTTTCAAATTTCAAAACGCTTATATAGTAAAATTGTCAATATGGTTTTCGTATTTTTATGCATCTAAAACTCGACCATGGAAAACATAAAAAAATACATTAGTGAGCACAAAGATCGTTTTATAAATGAACTCATTGAATTACTGAAAATCCCATCAATTAGTGCGGATTCTGCCTATGAAAAAGATGTACTTGCAACGGCTGAAGTAATCAAGACCAGCCTTGAAACTGCAGGTTGCGATCATGTGGAAATATGCGAAACGGAAGGATATCCTATTGTATACGGAGAAAAGATAATTGACGAGAAATTACCCACAGTATTGGTTTATGGACATTATGATGTGCAACCTCCAGATCCTTTAGAACTATGGGATTCACCTCCCTTTGAACCGGTTATCAAGAAAACAGGCCTCCATCCTGAAGGTGCGATTTTCGCTAGAGGCGCTAGCGACGATAAAGGGCAGATGTACATGCATGTCAAGGCAATGGAACTTATGACATCCACTGATCAATTACCATGTAACGTCAAGTTCATGATCGAAGGTGAAGAAGAAGTGGGTAGCAAGAGCCTAAGTGGCTTCGTGAAAAAAAATCAAGACAAATTGAAGAATGATGTCATACTGATCTCCGATACTGGAATGATCGCTAAAGATGTACCTTCAATAACGACAGGTCTCCGCGGATTGAGTTATGTTGAAGTAGAGGTCACAGGACCAAATCGCGACCTGCATTCTGGATTGTATGGCGGTGCAGTTGCCAATCCAATAAATATCCTAACCAAAATGATTGCCTCTTTGCATGATGATAACAATCATATTACTATTCCAGGATTTTACGATAAGGTGGAAAACCTCACGACAGCAGAACGTGCAGAAATGGCCAAGGCTCCTTTTTCTCTAGACGATTATAAGAAATCATTGGACATTAATTCTGTTTATGGCGAGAAAGGCTATACCACAAACGAACGTAATTCTATAAGGCCCACACTCGATGTTAACGGTATTTGGGGTGGTTATACTGGTGAAGGTGCAAAAACAGTCATTGCGAGTAAAGCCTATGCAAAAATATCGATGCGATTGGTACCGCATCAAGATTGGGAAGCGATCACAGAACTATTCGCAACTCATTTTGAAAGTATCGCACCTAATGGTGTAACGATAAAAGTCACACCTCATCACGGTGGTCAGGGCTATGTTACACCAATAGACAGCATAGGTTACAAAGCGGCAGCCAGGGCCTATACTGACACATTTGGAAAAACACCAATTCCGCAACGAAGTGGAGGTAGCATACCGATAGTGGCACTTTTTGAGCAGGAACTCAAGAGCAAAACCATACTCATGGGATTTGGGTTGGATAGCGATGCCATACATTCGCCAAATGAGCATTTTGGCATAGGGAACTATTTAAAAGGCATAGAGACCATTCCATTATTCTATAAGTACTTTACTGAAATGTATTAATGAAGAACCAGCATTTAAGGCAGGTCATTGAGCTGAATATAGCTACACTTTTCATTAGTACTTCTGGTGCCTTAGGAAAATTCATCGACATGCCCACACCTGTAAT
Organism: uncultured Flavobacteriaceae bacterium; assembly: GCA_965530995.1. Classification (GTDB taxonomy): domain Bacteria; phylum Bacteroidota; class Bacteroidia; order Flavobacteriales; family Flavobacteriaceae; genus JABABD01. The sequence goes on along the minus strand of CBESOB010000103.1, from coordinate 1,904 downwards.
CATCTGGTGGCGCTGCTTTCTTGCTGCAATTTTCCTATATGTATATTGCCGATTTAGAAAAACACGGCTTAGTCTTCATTATAAAAAAGATATCAGGACATTTGTCATTAGCTCCTTATTTTTAGGAGCACATTGGATTACCTATTTCTATGCACTCAAATTATCCAATGTAGCCATTGGGATGCTATCCTTATTTACGTTCCCAATAATCACTGCATTGTTAGAACCCATTTTCGTCAAGGTTAAATTCGATCCCATCCATTTAGTATTAGGTGTATTGGTCTTGTTAGGAATCTACATTCTCGCACCAGAATTCAATCTTGAAAATAATGACGTAAAAGGTGTAATGCTGGGTGTCCTTTCTGCTACTTTTTATTCACTACGTACCTTGATCTTAAAAAGGCATATTGCAAGCTATAATGGAACGGTACTTATGTTCTATCAGGTCTTTATCTTGACCATCGTCCTAGCTCCTGCCCTATTAGCAATGGATACCTCAGGAATCGAAACTCAATACCCATATGTCCTATTACTTGCCTTATTAACTACGTCGATCGGACATACGATGTTCATTGCCAGTTTAAAGTATTTTAAAGTGAGTACAGCGAGTATCATAGCAAGTATGCAGCCCATATTTGGCATTATTATCGCTTATTTTTTCTTGAATGAAATTCCGACTTGGAATACTTTTTTTGGAGGCCTTCTCATAATTTCGACCGTGATCATTGAGAGTCTTAGGTCACAAAAAGAATCTACTGCTTAATAAACTTAACTGTGTTTTCACCCCGGATATTTTTCATCTGAATGAAATATATTCCCGAGGATAATCCAGATACATCCAATGTGTTTTCTTGGTCGACAAGAAATGCCTCTTGCTGATGTTTGCCATTTATATCCGTTATGTTGATTTGAGTTTCAACGGCTTCAGACAGCTTAATATTCAAGAACCTATCTGTTGGGCTTGGGTAAACCTGTACTTGAAGACCCTTAAAATCTTCAACGGATAACGAATTCAAACCAACTTTTGTTGCCATATAAGCCATCGCCAGTTTCACCATATCATGGTAGTAATCTAAGTCTAAAGTTGACACCCTATCACCAGAAGTATGATAGTCTTCTGTTTGATCACCGTTAGACCATGCCTCTCCAAATAGTAAGGCCGTATAGCCTTCATCCCAAAAAGGTTTGTGGTCACTCTGTGGTGTTCCTGGGTTGACTACATTCACATTTAGGTCAATTACTTCACTAACGCCATTACTAATACCATTAGCAACGCCATAAGTATCTAAAAGTGCAATTATTTCGTCTTTCATGGCAATACTATTGGCAATCGGCTGAACATCAATATCAAAATCATTATCACCATCTCCGTCGTGAGCCATCATATCCATATTGAACACTGCTAAGATATTGTCACCATTGGTAGAAGCTGCTTCCGCATAGTTATTGGCACCAATTAGTCCTAATTCCTCTTGATCCCACAGCGCATAGACTATGGTGTTATCAGTATCGTGCTGGGCCAATATTCTGGCAATTTCTAGCACTGCAGCCGTTCCGCTCACATTATCGTCAGCACAATAATTTGCCACAGAATCGTAATGCGCGCAGATGATGTAAATATCATTAGGATTCGTGACACCCACTTGCGTCGCAATGACATTACGTCCTCCTGTAGCACCTGGACTATAGACTTCATCCGTAACAGTCAAACCACTAATGGCACTGAACTTCTGGACCAAATAATCGGCTGCCAAATTATTATCACTATCACTAACGCGATTTAAAATGGTCACGGTATTACCATCGACAACCGTGGAAACCTCGCCACTAAACTCATTGAGTGTTAGTGTCAATTCATTAATATCAACGGCGTTAATAAGGTCTGGGACAGTTTGAGAAAAACT
>CBESOB010000102.1:0-10043 GCA_965530995.1 uncultured Flavobacteriaceae bacterium | reverse complement strand
TCTTTATCGTCAAGAGCATAGTTGACTTTCATTTCAACCGAACCCTCAATTATTTTACACTTACAGGTACTACAAACACCTCCTTTACATGCGAATGGCAAATCAGCTCCAGCAGCCAATGCCCCATCGAGTATATTATCGAATTCATCGTCCATGATGAAATGAAATTCTTTCCCGCCATCGACAATCGTGACATCAGTGCCCTCCGCCTTTTGTTCTAGCACTTCTGCGATATGTAATTTAGACGCTTCGGTACCTCCAGAAAAGAACAATTCATAATGTATCTTTTCTTTTGACAGGCCTGCTGCTTCCAGCTCATCTCGAATCAAGAATATCATTTCTTGAGGGCCGCAAATAAAGCAATCATTGGTATCTTCAATATCAATGAATGTTTTTGTTAATACAGCCAATTTTTCTTTATCAAAGCGCCCATTCAAAAAAGGAATGTCACGCTGCTCTTTTGTTAAAAAATGAAACACTTGAAATCTACCAAAAAATTGATTTTTTAAGCGCTCAATTTCTTCCTTAAAGATAATGGATTTAACCGTTCTGTTCAAGTAGAATAACTTGAATGTGCTATTAGGTTCTGAGAGTAGATGCGTCTTTATGATAGATAGCATCGGTGTAATGCCACTTCCTGCTGCAAATGCTATGTAATTCTTATGCGCTTGAGGTTCTATATCTACGAAAAAATGTCCTGAAGGCTCCATTAATTCGATGGTATCACCAGACTTCAATTCCGTATTGGCATAGGTGGAAAAAACACCCCCAGGAATTTGCTTGATAGCAACTTTCCATTGGTTATCTAAAGGACTCGAGCACAAAGAATATGAGCGGCGAACATCGGCATCACCTAGTATCTTACGTAATGTAAGATGCTGACCCTGCTTGAATCTAAATGCATCTTCAAGTTTTTTAGGAATATCAAACTCAACAACAACGGTATCTTTGGTCTCTTTGTAGACATCAGACACTTTTACTTTATGAAAATCTGCCATACCTTATCTATAGTCGATAACATTAAACTAACACTTGTTAGTTTAGATAACAAATGTACAAAATTTATCTCTAATTATTTGTTAATTCCGTTAAGGAGCACCTCGCTTAAACTTGCTGCAATTTCTTCTTTGTTAATGTCTTCTTTACTGGGAATCCATAAATACAATGATCGAAGCGTAGACAGTATGGAAAATAAAGTGACTTCAGAATTCAATTGTTTCAACTCACGGTTCGTAATCCCCTTCTCAATTATACTCCTGAAATTATCTTCATAGTCCTGTCGTAACTTTAAATAATACGCTTGCTTGCCTTCCAAATGCATCCAATCATTATTTAACGATGCCATCCCATTTGAGTTATTAGAGGTAATCTCAACATGAAGTGCTATTATATTTTGAAGTTTGTCACGTGTACTTTGATCCGAATTTAATATGCTTGTCATCCCTTCGGTGAATTCTTCAGCGATGGATATGATTATATGAGCAAGGATCTCCTGCTTGCTATTGATATGATTATATAGACTTGCCGCTTTGATTCCCAAAGTTTGGGCCAAATCGCGCATCGTCACCGCACTATACCCCTTTTCCTTAAAAAGTTTAGCGGAGGCAACTAAAATTTCATCCTTACGAGTTTCCTTTTTCATATGAATCATTGAAGATAATCAATAACCTGGTGTAACTATAGTTACATTATCATTCAATAAAATTAAAGTAATTTGTAGAAAAATAAACAAATGGGATTATTAGATACCTTATTCGGTAATAAAACTGTCAAAATAAAAGAGTTTCAATCAAGAGATGCTGTAATTATCGATGTGAGGACCAAAGGCGAATACAACTCTGGAGCAATTCCTGGGTCCAAGAATATACCACTCCAGATCATCGCGTCCAAAATCAATGAGATCAAGAAATTAAATCGACCTGTAATCGCCTGTTGTGCCAGTGGCATGCGTTCTGGCAGCGCAGCTACGATACTAAAAAGCAATGGTATAGAGGCCATGAATGGTGGCGGATGGTTCAGTTTAAGCCAAAAACTATAGTTTAAGCAACTGAAGGTCTTCAGGTTTTGTGATTGGGCTCTCATTATACTGGAGTGTCCATCCTAAGGAATTGGTAAGAATATAGAACTTGGATAGCTCACTGATCAATCTATTTTTTGCATTGGTCTTGAGATCAGATGCTTCAATGCGTTTTAGTAAAGATTCTTTTACTGTGTTCTTGATCTTATTATAATCATCAGCCTCGAAGGGGTTAAAAAAATCCGACTGTATATCATAATACTCTAGATCCGGACTGACCTTTATTTCTTCCTCTGGTATACTAATTATTTTCAAGGCTTTAGAAGCCTCATCCAATTCGAATTCAATTTTACTTAAATCATACGCGATGGACACATCGGCATTTACAACGACCAATGCCTTTTTTTCTGAAGTAAAATAATCACCAAAAACTTCTTTAGAATTTTCATAATTAAACACTTCACTAAAATGGCCTTCGGTCACCACTAATTTACCTACTTGCTCTATTTGCTCCTGAATCAACGTAGAACTGTTAAGTAGCTCTTTACCCTTACTTTGCTTATCCTCACAATATTTAACGAATAGCAGGATGGACAAAGTGATTATAACACCAAATAGGATTTTCCGCATCAAAATGAATTTTTGTGAAGTTAAAAAAATTGAGTGAATAGGAAATATAAAATAGAGAAAATGAAAAAAAGCATCACTTAAATTCCACCAAAAACAGAACAACTGATGCTTTTTAATAATTGATTAATAGCATTATAAATTTAAATGTTATTATCTACTAAAAAAACAATAATCGTCTAATAGCATCAAAATAGGTTCAACTACGAAAACGTTTTCGTAGAATTATTAAAAGTAAGATTCACCCTACTTATTTTTGAAAAGCTAAAATAATATATGTGGAAATATTCTGTTAATCTTATGCTGCCTGCTAATTAATTCTTGCTTGAAGAATTCATATTCTTTACTACTTCTATTAAATGGCTTGTGCTGCAATCCTTTTTGTATTGTAGCAATCTCGTCCATAGTACTATAAGCATCTTTATTTATCCAGACCATTTTAAATTTCTCCCAAATGTAATTTATCGCAGTTTTGCTTGGATGAATCATGTCTTCAGAATAGAAACGATAATCACGAAGTTCGTCCATCATGATCTCGTACGAAGGGAAGTAATAACAGTTATTACTTTTACCTAAAGTTTCATGAATCGAGGCAATCAAATGTGCCTTACTCTGTTGGTTCTGGGAAAAACCATCTTTTAAATGGCGCACAGGTGAAACCGTAAAAATTATTGATGCTTCTGGGTTAATTGTATGCATCGACGATATAATGGATTCTAAATTCTTGGTAATGACATCTATGGATAGCAATTCCTTTTTAAATTGATTCTGAGGGACTTTATGACAATTGGCAACTATTTGGTTTTTCTCAACATGCTTATAAACCCATGCTGTCCCTAAGGTAATAATGATGTGACTGGACTCACGGATTTGTGCAATAGTTGACCTTATAGCACTGTTCAAGTTATTCAGCAATTCATCTTTGGAGGCTGAGCTTAATTCAGAATGCCCATCATAACAATGCCAGCGTTCATTTTGAAAAAAAACATCGTTTTCTGAAAATATTTTCTCATTAATCGCATGAGTGACGAGTCGCTCAATCACCACTGGATTGAAAATGATTCCGAAAGGATTCTGAAGATTCTGAAATTTATAAAACCCTAATTTTTCTCCTATGTTCTCCACAAAACAAGACCCCAACAAAAGTAGTTTCGAATTATAATCTATCTGATTTGATTCTTGTGCTTGGAGTGGTATATTAGTTTGGAGGTTCAAGATTATAGTATATAATCTTTCGCTTTCTCTAAAGCCTCTTTAATCCCTTCTGGATTCTTACCTCCTGCAGTGGCATAAAAAGGTTGGCCTCCACCCCCACCGTGAATATATTTACCAAGTTCTTTGACGACAGTCCCAGCATTCATGTCTTTGTCGGCCACTAATTCTTTCGAAACGTAACAGGTCAACATAGCCTTACCACCTTGCTTAGTTGCAAACAGTAAGAACAGATTCTTGAATTCATTGCCAAGTTCAAAACTCAGATCTTTTAACCCCGACGCGTCCAAGTCCAATTCCTTGGCAAGGAAATTAATTCCATTAATATGTTCTAATTCGTTTTTAAGGCCTCCTTTAAGGTTTTTGGCCTTATCCTTAAGCAAGCTTTCAATTTGCTTTCTAAGGCTTGTATTTTCATCCTGTAAACTAGACACAGTTTTTACTGGGTCTTTGGCATTATTCAACAAGTCCTTTATTTCATATAACGCACGATTATTATCAAAATAGAAATCCTTCACGGCATCACTAGTAATAGCTTCAATACGTCGAATCCCTGCTGCGACCGCACCTTCAGATTTGATCTTGAAATGCCAAATATCCCCTGTTTGCTTCACATGTGTGCCTCCGCACAATTCAACCGACTGTCCGAACTTGATGGTTCTAACCGTATCCCCATATTTTTCACCAAACAAGGCCATCGCACCTTGATCCAATGCGTCTTGCATAGGAATGTTACGATGTTCCACTAGAGGTAGGTTACCATCGATTCTTGCGTTTACAAAATCCTCAACCTGTCGCAACTCATCTAAAGTCAATTTTGAGAAATGCGAAAAATCAAATCGCAGGTATTTAGAATGTACTGCAGACCCTTTTTGCTCTACATGACCCCCCAAAACTTCGCGCAGTGCTTGATGCAATAAATGGGTAGCCGTATGGTTACTCGCCGTTCTTTGCCTCTGTTTCGTATCTACCGCAGCCTTTAAGACTTCATTTAAGTGCTTTGGTAAATTCTTGGCAAAATGAATGATGATATTATTCTCTTTTTTGGTATCCAGGATATAAACAATATCGCCATGCACATCTTTCAAATAGCCCTTATCCCCAACTTGCCCACCACCTTCAGGATAGAATGGGGTGATATTGAAAACCAATTGATACATTTCGCCATCTTTTTTAGAAGTGACTTTTCTGTATCGCATAATTTTCACATTAGCTTCAAGCAAATCGTACCCTACGAATTCTTGAACATTATCTTCATGAAGAATCGTCCAATCGTCAGTCGACATTTCGCTCGCGGCACGAGAACGGTTCTTCTGTTTCTGTAATTCTTCCTTGAATTGCTCCTCATCCAAACGCAATCCTCTTTCACTCAAGATCAGAGCAGTGAGGTCTATCGGGAAACCATAGGTGTCGTATAATTGAAATGCTTTCTTCCCAGAAACAGTATTGTCTTTTGTCTGGTGGATTATATTTTCAAGAAGCACCAATCCTTGATCCAATGTTCTTAAGAATGATTGCTCTTCTTCTTTAATAACATTCTCGATCAGTTGCTTTTGTGATTTCAATTCTGGAAAGGCATTGGACATACGATCACTCAAGGCATCCACCAAACGGTAAATAAAGGGTTCCTTTTTGTTGAGGAATGTAAACCCGTATCGAATTGCTCTTCTAAGGATCCGTCGAATCACATAACCTGCACCATTGTTACTTGGCAACTGTCCGTCAGCAATCGAGAACGAGACAGCCCGCACATGATCTGCAATAACACGAATGGCAATATCTAATTCTTCTGAATTACCATATTCCGTATCGGTTATGGTTTCGATCTCACGAATCAAGGGTGTAAATACATCGGTATCGTAATTAGACTTGACACCTTGAAGTACCATGCACAAACGCTCAAAGCCCATCCCCGTATCAATATGTTTTGCAGGCAATCCTTCAAGAGACCCGTCAGCCTTACGATTGTATTGCATAAAAACGAGATTCCATATCTCAACGACATGTGGATGATCCTGATTCACCAAGTCTTTACCAGAGACTTCAGCCTTTTCTTTTGCCGAACGAATATCAACATGAATTTCACTACATGGTCCACAAGGCCCTTGTTCACCCATTTCCCAAAAGTTGTCCTTCTTGTTCCCCATGATGATTCTATCTTCAGGAACAATGGATTTCCAAAGACCAAAGGCCTCTTTGTCCATTTCTAGGTTATCTGCATCAGAACTACCTTCAAAAACCGACACATACAATGATTCTTTATCGATTCCATAAACTTCCGTGAGTAATTCCCATGCCCATAAAATGGCTTCTTTCTTGAAATAATCACCAAAACTCCAATTGCCGAGCATTTCAAACATGGTATGGTGGTAGGTATCCTTGCCCACCTCTTCAAGATCGTTATGCTTCCCGCTTACACGAAGGCATTTTTGGGTATCTGCAACCCGTGGGTTCTTTGATATATTATTTCCTAAGAAGAATTCCTTAAAAGGCACCATTCCGGCGTTCGTAAACATGAGCGTCGGGTCATCCTTTAATACCATTGGTGCCGATGGCACAATAGCATGTTGTTTACTTCTGAAAAAGTCTAAAAACTTAGCTCTTACTTCGTTAGATTTCATTTCAGGAATCCTTGTTAAAAAGTTAAATTACTTAATATGAGAAACAATTTTTATATTTGTTCGTTCTCGATTCAATTCTGATCTTTAGATCGGAGTCTTATTTAGGCAAAAATAGAACATTTTATAGAATGAGTAAGGTAAAATATCATTACGATCCAGACACATTATCATATCGCAAAATAGAGCGTAAAAAAAGAAAGACTTTTAAATACGGACTAGTCTTTTTATCAGCCGCTGCTATTTTTGGTTTTACATCCTTCTTTATTGGTAGCTACTATTTTGAATCGCCAAAGGAAAAAGCCCTAGTAAGGGAGTTGGAGAATATGAAACTTCAATATCAGTTATTGGATAAGAAAATGGAGGAGGCACAAGATGTGCTTGCCAATGTTGAAGAACGAGATAATAACATTTATAGATTGTATTTTGAAGCCAATCCAATTCCTGAAGAACAGCGAAAAGCTGGTTTTGGGGGCGTTAATCGTTACAAGACCCTTGAAGGGTTTGACAATTCCAAGCTCATCATTGAAGCCAATAATAGAATGGACATCCTTCAAAAACAGATCGTTGTTCAATCCAAATCATTGGATGAAGTGGCCTCGCTTGCGGAGGATAAAGAAAAATTCTTAGTCGCCATTCCAGCTATACAACCAGTGAATAATAAAGACCTTAAGAGAATGGCATCTGGTTATGGCATGCGTTCAGATCCTTTTACTAAAGTAAGAAAAATGCATTTCGGCATGGACTTTACCGCACCACGAGGTACACCGGTATATGCCACTGGTGATGGTGTTGTTACAAGGGCAGATAACAATTCTGCGGGATATGGAAAACATATCAGGGTGAATCACGGTTATGGCTACACCAGTCTTTATGCGCATTTGTACAAATACAATGTAAAAAGGCACCAAAAAGTAAAACGAGGTGACCTTATAGGGTTTGTAGGTAGCACTGGTAGATCCCAAGCGCCGCATTTACATTATGAAATTTTCAAGGATAAAAAGCGTATAAATCCAATTCATTTTTATTATGGTAACTTAACTCCTGAAGAATTCAGTAAGCTACTTCAAAAGGCTTCATTAGAAAACCAATCATTAGATTAATGCATATTGACTTACCTGAAAAGCGTTATTATGGTATTGGCGAAGTCGCCAAGGCCTTTAAAGTAAACACATCGCTCATACGTTTTTGGGAAAAGGAATTCGATGTATTGAAGCCTAAGAAAAATGCCAAAGGCAATCGTAAGTTCACCCCGGAAGATATCAAGAACCTACAGTTCATTTTCCATCTCGTAAAAGAACGCGGCTTTACTCTTGAAGGTGCCAAGACACACCTGAAAGAAGAAAAGAAAGAAACCCTTACAAATTTTGAGATTATTCGTAAATTAGAAGGTGTAAAAACACAACTCACTAAAATAAAAAACCAACTTTAAAAACTATTGATATGAAAAAATGGCTCATTCCAATAATTCTAATTGTAATACTTGCAATTTGGGGAGTTGGTGTTAATAACACGGCAGTTAATTTAGAAGAAACTGTAACAAAAACATGGGGAAATGTAGAAAGTTCTTACCAAAGACGTAATGACCTTATTGGCAATCTTGTGAAAACGGTACAAGGCGCTGCAGATTTCGAGAGAACAACGTTAAGAGAAGTCATAGAAGCTCGTGCCAAAGCAACTTCTACAACAATTAATGCTGGAGATTTGACGCCAGAGAATATGGCGCAATTCCAACAAGCGCAAAGCGGATTAAGTGGAGCCTTATCTAAATTATTGGTATCGGTAGAACGCTATCCCGACATTAAAGCGAACCAGAATTTCTTGGAATTACAATCACAATTAGAGGGCACTGAAAATCGAATTAATGTGGCAAGAGATCGTTTTAACGAATCTGTTGAACCGTATAACAATCATGTTAGAACACTTCCAAATAAGTTAATTACAGGTCTTTTAGGTTTTGGCGAAAAAGTATATTACAAATCCGATGCAGGTAGCGAGAATGCTCCAGATGTGGATTTCGATTTTAAGTAAGCCTTAAAAATAACATATGTCTAAAGTTGAAGATTTTCTTTCTCCAGGAGAGGAAGAAGACATCATTGTAGCCATTCGTAAAGCAGAGAGCAGTACGTCTGGAGAAATACGCGTACATATTGAAAGAGCTTCAAAAACCGATACCTACGAACGGGCATTGGAGGTGTTTCATAACCTCAAAATGGATACTACCAAATTGCGTAATGGTGTTTTGATCTATCTCGCCATAGATGATAGAAGTTTCGTCATATTTGGGGACCAAGGCATCAATGATGTTGTATCTAATGATTTCTGGGACTCTACTCGTGACATTATGTTATCGCATTTCAAAAAAGGTGATTTTAAACAAGGACTCCTTGAAGGGGTCTTGAAAGCTGGTGAACAATTAGAATCCCATTTTCCGTGGGATAATCTGGACAAGAATGAATTACCTAATAGTATATCGAAAGGATAGGTGAAGCAACTCAAACATATTTTATTGTTATTCATGGCTTTTGGAAGTTTATGCCAATCCATTAATGCGCAATATAAAATACCTGCGAAACCAACCAAAGCGAATCCTGATGCCGTTTACGATTATTATAAATTATTATCACCTTCTGAAAAAGCCCAACTAGAAAACAAACTTATAAAATACTCCGATACGACCTCAACACAGATTGTGGTCGCCATCATCACATCTACTGACGGTGAGAATATTACGTATTTAGGCGCAAACTGGCTAACTGAATGGGGCATAGGTCAAAAAGACAAAGACAACGGTATACTTGTTATTTTGGCAAGAGATGACAGACGAATCGCTATCAATACAGGATACGGTGTGGAACATTTACTGACTGATGCCATGTCTAGACGTATCATTGAAAGAGATATAATCCCTTATTTTAAAAGTGATGACTACGCTGGTGGGTTGAATCGTGGCGTTGATGCCATTTTCGAGGTCATGAGTGGAGAATACTCAGGTTCTCGTCAGTCTAACGACGATGACTTCCCAATTGGCGTCATAATATTTCTAGTAGTCATATTCATTATATTCTTGATTGCACTTTCCAAAAGTCGTGGTGGAGGTGGTAATAATGGCAATCGTGGCAATCGTTCTCGAGGTAGTGATATCCTTGAAGCCATTATACTCAGTAATATGGGACGTGGTGGTTATCGAAGAAGTTCTGGTGGCGGCCTATTTGGCGGTGGTAGTTCTGGAGGAAGTTTTGGCGGTGGTGGCTTTGGTGGTGGCTTCGGCGGCGGCGGCGGAGGCGGAGGCGGTGCTTCAGGAGGTTGGTAATTCTATGCCAAGGCTTCGGATTATTTAATTCTCAACACGCTTCTTATACTAAAAACCTAGACTATTATAGACAAATCCTAATTACAACATCTTGCGAATAAGAAAACTGAAATAAAAAAATGGAAAGTACAGCAAGTATAAATTTCATATTAGTGAAATATATTACTTTTTCCGCATATACACACTTACTGGTACGCCGTGAAAATCAAAATTTTCGCGCAATTTGTTCTCTAGAAAACGCTTGTAAGGTTCCTTA
>CBESOB010000101.1:0-10060 GCA_965530995.1 uncultured Flavobacteriaceae bacterium | reverse complement strand
ACCTATTATAATAAGTATCAAGATTTTATTTCACAAGAAGTCGTCATTGCACCTTATTATGGTACTGTAGGTGATGGAGGATTATCTGTAGCAGCACTTGTAAATGGAGACTCTCAGGCATATAGTGCTTATACAAACTCTGATGCGGATGTTAATTCTTATGGAGCTTCATTAGGTTTGTCTGCAAAGATATTTGGTGATTTCGATCTTGGAGGAAGCTACACGTACACGAAGCTAGATTTTGACCAAGAGGCAAATCCTGATGTCATGCTTAACTTCAATACGCCAGAACACAAATTCAAAGCGTCATTTGGTAACACCGAATTATTCAAGAACTTTGGATTTAATGTAGCCTACAGATTCAGTGATGATTATTACTGGGAAGCAACTTTTGGAAATGGTGTCGTACCAGAATTCCATACAATTGATGCGCAGGTCAACTACAGGATCCCGAGCTTAAAATCAATTATTAAAGTTGGTGGAACAAACCTCGGTGGGAAAGAGTACTTCACGGCATTTGGTACAGGATTCATTGGCTCTATGTATTATGCCTCGATAACAATTAATAATTTATAAAAAATCGCTAAAATGAAAAATATAAAATATTTATTCCTGACAGCTATCCTAATTGGATTTACAGCGTGTAACGAAATTGAGGATGTCGATAGATCAGAGGTCATGGTCGAATTACCTGAACTGACTTCTGGAGACGCAGATTTCTCGAATTATGTCGCATTAGGCGCGTCATTTACAGCAGGATATACAGACAATGCATTATTCATCGCTGCTCAAGAAAACTCTTTTCCTAATTTGTTAGCACAACAATTTGCAAACGTTGGGGGCGGAGCTCTTACCCAACCTTTAATGAGTGATAATATAGGTGGTTTATTATTTGGAGGAAACCCTATGCCGGATGGAAGTTTTGGGCCAAGGTTATTCTTTAATGGAGCTGGCCCAGCTGTTTTGCCGGGTACTCCAACAACAGAAGCAACTACCAACTTAGGAGGAACATTTAGTAATGTTGGTGTTCCTGGAGCTAAAAGTTTTCATGTTCCCTTTGCGGGCTATGGTGGGTTAAATCCTTACTTCGGACGTATGGCATCGTCGCCAGCCGCGTCGATGTTAGGAGATGCCTTAGTACAAGGACCGACGTTTTTTACTTTGTCGGAAATTGGAGGCAATGACGTTTTGGGTTATGCTACTTCAGGAGGTACGGGTGTAGATCAAACAGGAAATACAAATCCTTTGACTTATGGTAATAGCGATATTACGGATCCAAATGTATTCGCCCAATCATTCAGTGGTATGGTGGCTGCATTGACACAAAATGGCGCTAAAGGAGTTGTTACAACAGTTCCAGACATTACAAGTCTATCACATTTCACAACAGTTCCTCATAATCCTTTAGACCCTAGCAATCCAGCTTTCGGACCGCAAATACCAATACTTAATGCAACTTTTGCTCCGTTAAATCAAGCATTTGTGTTTTTGGGAATGCCTGAACGTTCCATTGTGTTCTCAGAAACAGAAGCCAGTCCTTTGGTCATTCATGATGAATCATTACCTAATATTCAAGCACAATTAAATGCTGTATTACAAGGAGGTGGACTAGATCCATTAACTGCTGGTTTATTATCTGCTCAATTTGCGCAATCAAGACAAGCTACAGCAGCTGATTTATTGGTTCTGCCAAGTTCATCTGTTATTGCGACATTAAACGAAGTTTACTTTGCTCAATTAGTTGGAGCAGGTGTGCCAGCTGCAACTGCAGGACAGTTATCTGTAAACGGAGTAACGTTCCCAATGGAAGATAAGTGGGTACTATTACCAAGTGAACAACAAGCAATAGCAACTGCCACAGCTGCTTATAATGCAACGATTTTTGCTGTCACAGATTCTAACCCTAATGTAGCTGTAGCCGATTTGCGGGCTGTTCTTGAGCAGGCAGCAACAACCGGGTATCCTTATGATGAATACACAATGACCACTAGTTTAGTTTTTGGCGGTCTTGTTAGTCTTGATGGTATTCATTTAACAGCAAGAGGTTATGGTTTAATGGCAAAAGAATTTTTAGCAGCAACTGATGCCGCTTTTGGTTCTAATTTCGTTGAAGCAGGTTTTACTCCTGACGCAGGTAGTTTACCGACAAATTATTCGCCTTCGTTGCAATAGAATTTGTTTAAAAGATAAGAATGGAACGCCTTCAATATGAGGGCGTTTTTTTTATGCAAAAAGCTTTGGAAATGACTTTATTATTAAAGTAAAAAATATATCTTTGCAGCGCGAAAAACCGTATGCCCAACGTGATTGGGCAAGCATGTTTTTTCGTTTCAAATAGTAGCATAACAATAAACATATAAGTAATGTCAAAAGTTACAGGTAAAGTTGCACAAATTATTGGACCAGTTATCGATGTGGAATTCGATGCTGGAGCAGAACTTCCAAGAATATACGATTCATTGGAAATCGCAAGAGAAGATGGTTCAATATTGGTTCTTGAGGTACAATCCCATGTTGGAGAAGGTACAGTAAGGACCATCGCAATGGATTCTTCTGATGGATTAAGTAGAGGAATTGAAGTCGTTGCGACTGGAGCACAGATACAAATGCCTGTTGGTGATGACGTTTACGGTCGATTATTCAATGTGATTGGAGATGCAATCGATGGTCTAGGAGATTTACCTAAAGCTGGTAAAGATGGTCTTCCAATTCACAGGGAAGCACCAAGATTCGAAGATTTATCAACATCTTCGGAAGTGCTGTTTACAGGAATCAAGGTAATCGACCTTATCGAGCCTTATGCTAAAGGTGGTAAGATTGGATTATTTGGTGGTGCAGGTGTTGGTAAAACAGTATTGATCCAAGAATTGATCAATAATATTGCAAAAGGACATGGTGGACTTTCAGTATTCGCAGGTGTAGGAGAAAGAACTCGTGAAGGAAATGATTTACTTCGTGAGATGCTCGAGTCTGGTATTATAAAATATGGTGATGACTTCATGCATTCGATGGAAGAAGGTGGATGGGACTTGAAGAAAGTAGACATGAAAGTGATGAAAGAGTCGAAGGCGACGTTTGTATTCGGACAAATGAATGAGCCGCCAGGAGCACGTGCGCGTGTTGCCCTGTCTGGTCTTACAATTGCTGAATACTTCCGTGACGGAGCAGGTGAAGGACAAGGAAAAGATGTTCTTTTCTTCGTAGATAATATCTTCCGTTTCACTCAGGCTGGTTCTGAGGTATCGGCACTACTAGGACGTATGCCTTCTGCGGTAGGTTATCAACCAACGTTAGCAACAGAAATGGGAGCCATGCAAGAGCGTATTACATCTACTAAAAGAGGATCTATTACATCTGTGCAAGCGGTTTATGTGCCTGCGGATGATTTAACGGATCCAGCACCGGCAACAACGTTTGCTCACTTGGATGCTACAACAGTATTATCCCGTAAAATTGCTGAGCTAGGTATCTATCCAGCGGTGGATCCTTTGGATTCTACATCAAGGATTTTGACTGCCGACATTTTGGGTGCCGATCATTACGATTGTGCGCAAAGAGTAAAAGAGTTGTTACAGAGATATAAAGAATTACAAGATATCATTGCCATCCTAGGAATGGAAGAATTATCTGAAGAAGATAAAATGGCGGTAGGACGTGCACGTCGTGTGCAACGTTTCTTGTCACAACCATTCCACGTGGCAGAGCAATTTACAGGTATACCAGGAGTATTGGTGGATATCAAGGAAACCATCAAAGGATTCAATATGATCATGGATGGTGAATTAGATAATTTACCAGAAGCGGCTTTCAACTTAAAAGGAACTATCGAAGAGGCTATTGAAGCTGGAGAGAAAATGCTTGCTGAGGTATAAAATTGATATGAGACACTAGATTTTGGATATTAGACTTATCTTAAATCTTAAATCTCACATCTCAATACTATAAACTATGTATTTAGAAATTGTTTCACCAGAAGCTACATTATTTAAAGGAGATGTTGAAAGCATTGCCGTTCCTGGAGTTAACGGGGAATTTGAAATGCTTAATAATCATGCACCCATTGTTTCATTATTGAAAGCAGGTCATGTAAAGATCTATGGTGACATCACATTGGAAGAAGACGTGGAAGATAAGTTCTCTAAAGGAGACAAAAGAGGCATGTGGCTAGAAATTAATTCTGGAACTGTTGAGATGAATGACAATAAGGTAATTGTACTAGCCGATTAAAACACACAATTATTATAAAATATAACGTCAAGTGAAAGCTTGGCGTTTTTTATTGAATCTTGCCAAGTATTTTGTCCATGACCCATGCTGTATGAGTTGCAGTTTGTCCAGTTGAAGGGTGTTCAAAATCACCGGCTAGAGCTTTCATCATTTTCTCCACATGATAGTATTGTATGTGTTTAGGGTTATCAATCTGGAAACTTTGAGTGTCTTTAATTGTGATTACTTCAATTGGAACTTCCCCAAAGACTGAAAACACGATTTTCCCCTGACTCCCGATTATTTCAACCTTATCCTTTCTTTCAAAGGCCCCAAAATTCCAATGTCCAGAACCAGTAATGCCATTCTCGTGTATCCAATTCCCAGAAATGTTATCCTTCGCTGAGTAGAGGCCTTGTTGATTGGTGCTGATGCCTTTTGCGTCTTTTATATCACCCAATAAATGAATGAAAAGATCCAACCCATGACTGGCCAAATCATCAAAATAACCACCGTATGCTATTTTAGAATCTGTTCGCCAATTGTATTTTTTAGAAAGATCCACGTCGTTTGCAGGGGTGTATAATTGCCAACTTATATGCCTTATATCCCCAATTGCTTGCTTGTCAATTAATGATTTTACTTTTTTGAAACGTGGTAAGGATCGCCTATAATAAGCAACAAATAATGGAAGCTTTTTTCTCTTGAATGCGTTCGTGATCTCAACACATTCTTGGTGACTTGGTGCCATGGGTTTCTCGATGCAGCATATCTTTCCTGCTTGAGCAACTTTAAGGGCATAAAACAGATGGGAATCCGGTGGAGTAGCAATATAAATGGCATCAATATCAGGATGGTTGATCAGTTCTTCCGCATTATTGTAAAAGGACTTAATGTTATGACGTGTTGCATAGTCTTTAGCCAAATCCAGATGTCGTCTCATAACACTTAATACCTCGAAACCTTCAACTTGTTGATAGGCCGGAACACTTTTTACCTCGGTAACATTTCCACAGCCAATAACTCCCCAACGAATCGTTTTGCTCATGATATATAATTAAATTTTGCGTTCACCTGTATGATAATAGCCTTGACTTCGCTCTAATTCAATCATTTTTCAGACTTTTATGAATATTTTCTTTTTATAAAGCACATAGCCGAGCGCTAAGTAGAATGACACGATTATTAGCGCGTAAATTAATGATGACAGCTTATTAGTTATGAATTCATGATTGAAGATACTGTTATATAGCCATGAGTGAATGCTTTTGCCTTCAATTTCAGTTACGTAAAAGGTCTTCCCAATAAACTCGGATAAAAAATATATGGTGATAGCATTCATGCCGACATACTTAAAAATAGCTCCGAATTTTAATTTCCTTATATCGGTTAAGTAATAAATTATTGTAAGAATCAGGATTGCCCAACCGCTTGTCACTAATACGAAACTACTGCTCCAGATGCCTTTATTTATAGGAAACCATATGTTTAGTACATAGCCTGAAATGAGAAGTGCCAATGAGGTGCCAACTAAGAGTTTTACGTCCCGAAGACCATCGAGTAGTCTACCGATTAATACTCCTGAAATGCAAGTTACTATTGCAGGAAGTGTACTGAATAATCCTTCTGGGTCATAATCATCTTGCCACATATGGTCTCCGAGAATACTAAGATCTAAATACATGGTCCAATTGTTTGGAGCTCTGTCAAATGTAGGTAACGATCCATCTGGAAAAGGAACAAAACCGAGAAAGAACCAATACCCTATTAATATGGATATACCTATGCCTAGTAGGATTTTCCAATTGAAGTTAAGATATAGAATCGATGAGAAAAAGAATACAATACCAATCCTTTGAAGTACACCAGGAAATCTCAAGGGCTCAATTTTATAAAAAGGAAAACAGGGCAGGAAAATACTTAAGAACAGCCCCAAACCTATAAGCTTAAGACTTCTTATTAATATTTTCTTATAAGTCGACCTATTATTCGGTTTGTTCTTATATGCGAAATAAATGGATACGCCCACAATGAAAAGGAAAAAAGGAAAGACCAAGTCGGTTGGTGTTAATCCATGCCACTCCGAATGCATAAGTGGCGCATAGATATGGCTCCAAGTCCCGGGATTGTTTACCAGTATCATGGCTACAATAGTAACCCCTCTTAATATGTCGACAGATTCAATGCGCTGAGCCATGACTATAGGATCTTGGTTCTAATTTTATTCCAAACTCTTTTTAGTAGATAGCCACTAAATACGGCTGAAGCTGTTAATGAAAGAGCTAGTGTTGTTTCGCCATAGATCCAATATCCTGTTGCAAACAAACAACTATATATCAATACACATCCTAGTAACATAGCAATTATTCCAGAAGGAACACTCCATCCTTCATTGTCATCAACTATTTGAATGTTTTCTGCATTAGCTTCATCAATGACCTTGTTCCAGCCAGGTCCACCAGGTTGTATTCTCTTGTAAAAACTTCGCAATACTTCATTGCTTTCAGGTTTAGTCATATACATGGCTAATATCCAAATGATCGTTGTCGTCAACACGATTCCGGGGAATTTTGCCCATTCAGGAAAAACGCCCGTTGCATCATTGAACAAAACATCACCCATTGACGTGAAGTTGAGTAAAATTGATATAATCCCTGAAGCGAACATTGCTACAATTTCTGTCCATGCATTTATTCGCCACCAAAACCATCTCAGAATGAAAATCAAACCCGTTCCTGCTCCGAACATCAATATAACTTCGAATAATTGTAAAGCATTTTGTAGGACCAGAGCCAATAAAGCGCTAAAGACCATTAAAACCACAGTGGATAATCTACCTACAGCAACTAATCTTTTTTCTGATGCATCAGGATTGATCTGCTGTTTGTAAAAATCATTGACTATGTAAGATGAACCCCAATTCAAATGAGTGGATATGGTACTCATATAAGCTGCTACCAAAGAAGCTAATACTAAACCTAATAAACCACTTGGAAGTTTAGTCAACATTGCGGAATATGCCAAATCATGTCCTAGTTTGTCTTCTGCTATATTTGGGAATGCTTCTTGAATACTGGCAATATCAGGAAAGACAACCAGTGATGCCAAAGCCACAATGATCCATGGCCAAGGACGAAGCGCATAATGCATGATATTGAAAAAGAAAGTGGCTCCTATAGCGTGATTTTCATCTTTGGCCGCTAGCATTCGTTGGGCGATATAGCCACCACCACCAGGTTCCGCTCCTGGATACCAAGCACTCCACCATTGCACGGCTAAAGGTATTATGAGTAATGTTATGAGCGCTGTTTTATCGTTAAAATCCGGTAACAATGACAATTTACCTATAACATTTTCGTTGGCTAACATGGCCTCAAGCCCTCCAACTTCAGGAATATTCACAAGATAATAAGCAGCGCCGATGGCACCTCCCATAGCAACGAAAAACAAGACAAAATCGGTGTATACAACGCCTTTGAAGCCACCTACTGCGCTAAATATAACTGTAATCAGACCAGCACTTATAACCGTTTGCCAAGGTTCTAAGCCAAGCATGATCTGACCTATTTTGATAGCAGCCAAAGTAACAGCAGACATTGCCAAAATATTGAAAACGACTCCCAAATATACGGCCCTGAATTTCCTAAGGAATTTAGCCGGAGCACCACCGTAACGCAATTCATAATACTCAATATCTGTATTAACTGCAGATTTTCGCCATAGCTTAGCATAGACGAAAACGGTCAATAAACCAGTGATCAAAAATGCCCACCAAACCCAGTTGCCGGACACGCCATTGTTCCTAACAATGTCTGTCACTAAATTAGGAGTATCGGTAGAAAAAGTTGTAGCTACCATAGAAAGACCCAAAAGCCACCATGGCATTGTTCTTCCAGAAAGGAAAAACTCTGTGGAATTCTTGCCGGATTTTTTCGATACATATATGCCTATGAACAATGTTATTGCAAAGAATGAAATGATCAATACATAATCGAGGGTTGATAATTCTACCATAATGTTAATTTCCGTTATCTTCGTTAATATTCAGAATTCGTTCTTTTGTCAATTTAATATAGTTACGGCCGATAGGTATTTTTCTATTAACAATTTCAACCGTATTGCCTTCAATAGCATCTATTTTATTAATGGATATTGTATATGATCTATGGATCCTTATAAAATTGGATTGTGGTAATTCTTCAGTAATCGCTGTCAATGATTTGTGCACCACATAATCACCTAATGTTGTCATTATTTTTATATAATCCTTGAGGCTTTCAATTAAAAGGATGTCGTTGAGGTTAACCTTAATTAATTTCTTATTTACTTTCAGGAAAATATGTGGTTCTTGATTCAAATTCGTATCGCTAGAATTTGAGTTTAAATATAAATTTTGATATACCTTATTAATAGTTTTTAAGAAACGATTGAACGGTATAGGTTTAACCAGATAATCCAGGATGTTCAATTCGTAACTTTTCACTGCATATTCACGATATGCAGTTGTGATGACTATTAATGGCCTATGGTTTAAGTTTTCGATAAATGCGAATCCAGACAATTGCGGCATATTGATGTCTAGGAATATAAGGTCTATTTTTTCTTGTTCCAAAATACCATAAGCTTTTAATGGATTATTAAAAGTTGCCACCACTTCAATATTATCGAAATTCTTCAAATGATTTTCGATGACATTAATTGCCAAGGATTCATCATCAATAATTACACACCTGATCTTCATTTAATGGGGAATTTTAAAGACAAATTGTAAGTATCTTCAACCACTTTGGTTTCAAGTACATAATCATTAAAAAACAATAGGTTTAGCCGACGTTTTGCATTGGCAATACCAATCCCATGGTTGTCATCATGATTAGCTTCAGGATTAAAACTGTTCTTAATATTGAATTCCAGGTAATTTTTATTACTGATGCTAAAGCTCATATTAATGGTGATCTTATCATTCTCTTTTAAACCGTGTTTAAAACAATTTTCAACAAATGAAAGGAACAGTAATGGTGGTACTTCAACGTCTTCCATATCTCCTGTTATATCCATTTCAAAATCTACCCTATCTTCAAACCTTAGACGTTCAATGTCAATAAAGTTATTGATATGATTTATTTCTTGCAACAAACTAGCTTTAGAACTATTAACTTCATAAAGCACATATTGCATCATATCGGATAACTTTATAACTAAACTTGGAGCGTTGTCTGATTTCTTTAAAGTTAAGGCATATAAATTATTAAGTGTATTAAAAAAGAAATGAGGTTGTATTTGGGTTCTTAAATACTTTAATTCAGTACTCATTTGTAGCTTGGCCAAATCTTCATTTCGTCTTTTTTCAATAGACCAGTCAATAACCAATTTAATAGCCGAAACGAAACCGATAACATATAATTCTCCAAGAACAACGGCAATGACGTGATTTAATTCAAGAAATCTGCCTGAACCCTCCGCCTCTGGCCAGATTTCTCTAGTGACCAAAAGATAGTTCAACCCTGTTCGAATTAAATATACCAATAATAGGATTACAAGTAAAGAACTTACATAAGTCCAGTATTTTTTTCTTAAGATGAATTTAGGTATCAAATAGTAAACATTTATATAAACTACTATGATATGGATTGGAAATTCTACAAGATTGGATTTAAGGGAATACCAGTAATCATCAAAATAACTTCCCCATCTGATGACATTGAAAATAAAGTATCCTAACCAAAACAACACATGGTATTTTATGGGTATCGTAGTCTTTATTTTTTTGCCGAAAAAGAAAATAGCGGTGTGGTTTTAGTATTAAAAGTCTACACAATTTTAATGATATAAAAACGAATTAACAATAAAAGCA
>CBESOB010000100.1:0-10153 GCA_965530995.1 uncultured Flavobacteriaceae bacterium | reverse complement strand
GCAGAGCGCGGAGTGCCAAACTTCGTATTGCTGAAAAAATATAAACAAATGTAATATGAAGTCTTCCATTTGGGAAGATGTCCGAAAGGACAGATGGGAATGAAAAAAGGATTATACAGCATATTAAAGGGGAAGTTCTTGATCAGTGATGACTCGTTCAAGAATTGGAGGGTGATAATTTTCTTCTCCATATTGGCAATTATCATGATTGCGAGCTCGCATAGTGCTGATAGAAAAGTGCATGAAATAGCACAACTGAATAATGAAGTAAAAGAACTAAGATCCAAATTCATGGATGGGCGATCAAAGCTTATGAGATTGAAAATGGAATCTTCCATTCAGAAAAAAATGGCAGAAAAGGGATTGAAATCCTCTGAAATTCCGCCAAAGAAAATAAAGGTGAAATCACAACAAGATTGATTCGTAATTGGAAACGCAGGACAACAACATATTGAACCGATTGTATTTTGTGGCAGGATGTATGTTCGTCTTCGCACTAGCTGTTGTGTTCAAACTATTTAGCATACAATTCATTCAAGGAGACAAGTATCGTGACCTTGCGGAAAAGAGAACGGTTAAAAATGTAATTATACCAGCGAATAGAGGCAACGTTTATGCAGCCGATGGAAGTTTGTTGGCAATGTCGGTACCTAAATACGATATTCGTTTTGATGCCATAACGCCTTCTGAAAGGAACTTCAAGAGACATATTAAAGGACTTAGTGATTCTCTATCTATATACTTCGGAAAATCATCAAACCACTATCAACAAACATTAGGCAAAGCGCGAGTTAATAAGAATAGATATTTCCTTTTAGGAAGAAACTTAAGTTACTCGGATTATATAAGGTTTCGTTCTTTTCCTCTATTGAATCTAGGCGCGTTTAAGGGTGGATTGATCGTTGAACAGACAACAAAGCGAGAGCATCCTATGGGAGGTATTGCACAAAGAACCATTGGCTATGAGCGATTTGATGATGAGGGTAATGTGACCAGACCGGGAATTGATGGAGCCTATGGTGAGAAATATTTACGAGGCGATGATGGACATAGATTAAAACAAAAAATTGGCAAAGGACAATGGAAGCCAATAGCAGATTTCAACCAAGTGGAGCCAAAAGATGGTTATGATGTGGTGACTACCATCGATGTCAACATTCAAGATATCGCACATCATTCCTTACTAGAACAGTTGGAGAAGTATAAGGCAGATCATGGGTGTGTGGTTGTGATGGATGTTAAATCAGGTGAAGTCAAGGCTATTTCAAACTTGGGTAGGAATAGCAAAGGCTACTATTACGAGAGATTGAATTATGCCGTTGGTGAATCACATGAGCCTGGCTCAACATTCAAGTTAATGGCCGTCACAGCCGCACTTGAAGACAAAGTGATAGATACCAGTGATGTGGTTGATACCGAAAAGGGTGTCATTACATTTTATGGTAAATCCGTAAAAGACTCCAATAGAAGAGGTTACGGTAAAATAAGTATTTCTGAGGCCTTTGAAGTGTCCTCCAATACAGGAATTGTAAAAGCAATTAATAATGCCTATAAAGATAATCCCTCAAAATTTGTTGATCGGTTATACAGTATGGATTTGAATAAGAAACTTGATTTAGCAATAATTGGCGAAGGTGTTCCTATAATTCCAGATCCCAGAATCAAGAATAAGCGATGGAGTGGTATTGCCCTACCATGGATGGCCTTTGGTTACGGAGTGTCATTCACGCCTCTGCAAACTTTGACATTCTATAATGCCATAGCCAACGATGGTGTCATGGTGAAGCCTCAATTCTTGAAAGAAGTTCGTGAATTTGATGAAGTGATCGTTCCTTTTAAAAGAGAAGTCATTAATAAGCAAATCTGTTCTAAGACTACGGTTGCTAAAGTCCAGAAATTACTGAAGAATGTTGTAGAGAAAAAACATGGAACTGGGAATGGATTGTATTCTAAGAATTTCTCCATGGCCGGCAAAACGGGGACTTGCCAAAAAGACTATGCCAATAAAGATAAGCTAAATTATATCTCATCTTTTGCTGGATATTTTCCTGCAGATAATCCTAAGTACTCCTGTATTGTAGTTATTCACGAACCAGATAAAAGCTTAGGCTATTATGGTGCGGATGTTTCAGGACCTGTATTCAAGACCATTGCCCAAAAAATATATACAGATACACCATTGGTGGATGAGATAGAATCACTAGTGGTCACGGATGCCTCGGCAGAAAAACAATATGAGGAGTTCTTCAATACAGCCCAAACATATAAAACCATTATGCCTAAGGTCGTAGGTCTGCCAGCTATGGATGCCTTAGCGTTATTGGAAAATATGCCAATTGATATAAAAGTGAAGATGATAGGCTCAGGCACAATTAAAAAACAATCAGTGAACAAAGGAATAAAATTAAAAAAAGGTCAAACAGTAACAATAGAAGCATCTTGATAGCATTAAAAGAAATATTATATAAGGTCACTATCAATAAAGTTGTTGGGAGTACAGGAATTTATGTACGTAATGTAGAATTCAATTCCAAGAAAACTGCTATGAATGATGTGTTCGTAGCGATCAAGGGTGCTACCGTTGATGGACATGATTATATCGAAATGGCTGTAAAGCAAGGCGCCTTGGCGGTGGTTTGCGAGATAATACCGAATAAAAGGAAAGATCGGGTGACCTATATACAAACCGATGATACCAGTAAGGCATTGGCGATCATGTCATCCAATTTCTATGGAGTGCCCTCAAATAACTTGAAATTGATCGGTGTTACTGGTACTAACGGAAAAACGACGGTTGCTTCCTTATTGTATTCTCTTTTCAAGAAAGCAGGCTATAAAGTAGGTTTACTTTCAACCGTGAAAATCTTGGTAAATGATAAACAGTTCGATGCAACACATACTACACCTGATTCACTGACCATAAATCGATATTTAAGTGAAATGAATGATGAAGGTGTGGAATATTGCTTTATGGAAGTGAGTTCACATGGTATTCATCAAAAGCGAACTGAAGGATTGAATTTTGCTGGTGGGATATTCACTAATTTATCGCACGACCACCTAGATTATCATGCTTCATTTGCAGAATATCGAGACGTGAAAAAGCAATTCTTCGACCAGTTATCACCAAAGGCATTTGCGTTAACCAATAGTGACGATAAGAACGGAGCAATTATGCTTCAAAATACAAAAGCAAAAAAATATGCATATGCACTTAAGACCTATGCGGATTATAAAGCAAAGATCCTAGAAAATCAATTCAGCGGATTACTTCTAAAAATCAATGATAGTGAAGTTTGGACGCGATTGATTGGCAATTTTAATGCCTATAATATTCTTGCAATTTATGCTTGTGCAGATATTCTTGGGCTTGAAAAAATTGAAACATTGCAGCACATTAGTGAATTGGAAAGCGTAAGTGGACGCTTTCAATATATGATTTCGGAAGATAAAATAACGGCCATCGTAGATTATGCCCATACACCCGATGCACTTAAGAATGTCTTAGAAACCATTAATAGTATTAGAACTAAGAACGAGCAATTAATAACAGTTGTTGGTTGTGGTGGAGATAGGGATAAGTCCAAAAGACCAAAAATGGCCCATATCGCTTCAGCTTTGAGCAATAAGACAATTTTCACTAGTGATAATCCGAGAAATGAAGTCCCTGAAGAAATCATTGGGGATATGGAAAAAGGTGTGGAGCCTATCAATTACAAAAAAACACTTTCGATAGTAGATAGAGGCCAGGCCATAAGAACGGCTTGCCAACTGGCCCAGCCTGGAGATATCATATTAATTGCTGGCAAAGGCCACGAAACGTATCAAGAAATAAAAGGTAAGCGAACAGATTTTGATGATTTCAAGAAGGTGGAAGATTATTTAAGACAGTTACAAGGTTAATTATGTTGTATTACTTATTTGAATATTTAGAAAAACAGTACCAGTTTCCTGGAGCTACACTTTTTGGGTATATAACCTTTAGAGCTGCTATTGCCATAATCCTGTCACTCTTGATATCGACGATCTACGGGAAACGCATTATTCGCTTTTTGCAA
Source organism: uncultured Flavobacteriaceae bacterium (assembly GCA_965530995.1). Classification (GTDB taxonomy): domain Bacteria; phylum Bacteroidota; class Bacteroidia; order Flavobacteriales; family Flavobacteriaceae; genus JABABD01. The sequence goes on along the minus strand of CBESOB010000100.1, from coordinate 6,095 downwards.
AAACAACAAGTAGGTGAGACCGTTAGGGATCTAGGTCTGGAAGGTCAAACGGAAAAAGAAGGAACCCCAACTATGGGAGGTATCATAATAATCATATCTACCCTTATTCCAGTGTTGCTATTGGCCAAATTAGAAAACATCTATATCATTTTGTTAGTCATAACGACGCTCTGGATGGGTACTATTGGATTCATAGACGACTATATCAAGAAATTCAAGAATGATAAAGAGGGATTGAGTGGTCGTTTTAAGGTTTTAGGGCAGGTTGGTCTTGGAATTATTGTAGGAGCCACATTGTTTTTTCATCAAGATGTAACGATGAAAGAAAAACTGCCAATAGAACAACAACAGGTCCTATTGGCTGAAAATCCAAATATTTCACCAGCAAAGCTTTTTAAGCCTGGTGAGAAATCAACGAAAACTACCATTCCTTTTGTAAAGGGTAATGAGTTTGATTATGCTGATCTAATTACTTGGATAAGTCCAGGCTTAAAGCCATATGCGTGGATTATTTTCATACTCGTGGCCATAATTATTATAACGGCAGTATCCAATGGAGCCAATTTAACAGATGGAATAGACGGTCTAGCCGCTGGTACTTCAGCAATAGTTGTGCTCACTCTAGGAATATTTGCTTGGGTCTCTGGTAATATTGTTTTCTCAGAGTATCTCAATATTATGTATATCCCAACAGTTGAAGAAATCACGATCTATATCGCAGCCTTTGTTGGTGCATTGATCGGATTTTTGTGGTACAACACATATCCCGCCCAAGTGTTTATGGGCGACACTGGTAGTTTAACCATAGGAGGGATTATCGCGGTTATTGCCATTGCCGTTAGAAAGGAATGGTTAATCCCTGTGTTGTGCGGAATCTTTTTAGCAGAAAACCTATCTGTAATCATGCAGGTAGGCTGGTTTAAATATACACGTAAAAAATATGGTGAAGGGCGAAGAATTTTCAAGATGGCGCCTTTACATCATCATTTTCAGAAATCCGGGTATCACGAAAGTAAAATAGTCACACGATTTTGGATTATTGGAATCCTGTTGGCAATATTATCTATAGTGACCCTGAAAATTAGATAAATGAAAAGGCTGGTCATACTTGGCGGAGGAGAAAGTGGCGTTGGAACAGCATTGCTTGGGAAAGAAAAAGGATTTGAAATTTTTGTTTCAGATAAAGGAGAAATAAAGGAAAAATACAAAAACGTTCTTATACATAATGAGATTGAATGGGAAGAACACAAGCATTCTGAGGATAAGATCCTAAATGCCGATTTAGTTATGAAAAGCCCAGGAATTCCAGATGAAGTACCATTGGTGAAGAAATTAGGTGAAAAAGAGATTCTGGTGATTTCTGAAATTGAATTCGCTTCAAAATTTACTAAAGCCACTCTAATAGGAATTACAGGGAGTAATGGTAAAACAACAACAGCCTCTTTAACGCATCATTTGTTACAAGAGACTCTAGATGTCGGATTAGCAGGAAATATCGGAGAGAGTTTTGCTAAACAAGTGTTGGAAAATGATCATGAAAACTACGTATTGGAAATCAGTAGTTTTCAATTGGATGGTATCGTGGATTTCAAACCACATATCGCTGTCATCACTAATATCACACCCGATCATTTGGATAGATACAACTATGAGTTTGAGAATTATATCAATTCTAAGTTTAGGATCGTAATGAACCAAACGAAGGAAGATTATTTTATATATGATGCAGATGATGAAGTGATTTCTGAATGGTTAGAAAAAAACCCAATTCAATCTACACTATTACCATTTTCATTGTCAAAGACCATTGAAAACGGAGCGCAATACAAAAACAATAATATCTATATAACACTTAATAATAACCAAATAATTATGCCAACAGCAAATTTAGCCTTAGAAGGAAATCACAACATCAAGAACGCGATGGCCGCCTCTACAATTGCCAGTCTATTGGGGATCAGAAAATCCATCATACGCGAGTGCCTTGAGAATTTTCAAGGTGTAGAGCATCGATTGGAACATGTGCTAAAAATCAATAAGGTGCAGTACATCAATGATTCAAAGGCAACAAACGTAAATGCCACTTACTATGCACTAGAGAGTATGGAAGCACCCACGGTCTGGATCGTTGGTGGTGAGGATAAAGGTAACGACTATAAGGAGTTGTTTCCATTTGTAAATGAAAAGGTAAAAGCAATTATTTGTTTAGGTGTTGACAATGAAAAACTCATGCACACTTTCGGGAATATGGTAGACATTATTATCGAAACACAATTTATGAGTGAAGCCATTAAAATTGCCTATAAAATTTCAGAATCTGGTGATAATGTATTGCTATCACCAGCGTGTGCGAGTTTCGACCTGTTCGAGAGCTACGAAGATAGAGGAAGACAATTTAAGGATGCCGTTAGAAAATTATAGTGAAAACAGTTTTTAATAACATAAAGGGTGATAGGTTAATTTGGGCGATTGCAGCTTTGCTGGCAATTTTCTCATTCCTGCCAGTTTATAGTGCGGCCAGTAATTTGGCATATACAGGGGGCAACGGAAACACTTTTAGTTATTTCATTAAGCATTTCATGCATCTCTTTTTAGGGTTCTCTATTATGTATGGTGTACATAAGATTCCGTTTAGGTATTTTAAAGGCCTGTCAATCATAATGATACCAATTGTTTTGGTGCTATTAGTGGTTACCATGCTTCAAGGAACAACAATTGAAGGTGCTAATGCAAGTCGTTGGATCTCTATTCCATTAGTTGGGATGTCATTTCAAACATCAACTTTCGCATCAGTGGTTTTAATGGTATACGTGGCACGTTATTTATCACGAATAAAGGATAAGAAAGTGTCATTCAAAGAGACATTGTTGCCATTATGGGTACCTGTTTTTGTCATATTAGCGTTAATTCTTCCAGCAAATTTTTCAACTACGGCAATCATTTTTGCGATGGTCATGGTATTAGCATTTTTAGGAGGCTATCCAATTAGGTATTTGGTAGTTATCATTGGGACAGGAATCATGGCGTTAGTAATGTTTGTTCTCGTCGCAAAGGCATTTCCAGATGCCATGCCCAATAGGATAGATACATGGATGAATAGAATCTCGAATTTTGCTGATGGAGGCGACTCAGAAACTAATTATCAAATAGAAAAAGCAAAGATTGCCATAGCATCAGGCGGCATACAGGGAGTTGGACCTGGAAAGAGCGTTCAGAAAAATTTTTTACCACAATCATCATCAGATTTCATATTCGCTATAATCATCGAAGAGTACGGACTTACAGGAGGTTTGTTTTTAATGCTAATGTATCTATGGTTGTTATTTAGAATTGTCATTGTTGCTCAAAAATCTGATTCTTTCTTTGGAAAGTTACTGGCATTGGGTGTTGGATTACCCATAGTGTTTCAAGCATTGATCAATATGGCCGTTGCGGTAGAATTATTCCCAGTAACAGGGCAAACCTTACCATTGATAAGTAGTGGAGGGACATCCATTTGGATGACCTGTTTAGCGATTGGAATCATATTAAGTGTTAGTGCCAAAAGGCAGGAGGAAAAAGAACAAGAAAATAGAGAAGACAATCCGTTAGAAATCCTATCGGAAACCATATAAATGAAGAATTATAAAATCATATTATCAGGAGGCGGCACTGGAGGACATATTTATCCTGCCATTGCCATTGCGAATGAATTGAAGGCGAGACATAGTAATGTTGAATTCTTATTCGTCGGTGCGAAAGACAGAATGGAAATGGAAAAAGTGCCTGAAGCTGGGTATGAAATAGAAGGCCTTTGGATTTCTGGTATTCAGCGCAAGTTGACATTAAAGAATTTGATGTTTCCATTCAAGCTTATCAGTAGTTTAATAAAAGCTAAAAAAATAGTGAGACGGTTTCAACCTGATGTGGCAATTGGTACTGGTGGATTCGCAAGTGGGCCATTATTAAAAGTGGCGTCTTCAAGTGGTATCCCTAGCCTTATTCAAGAGCAGAATTCATATCCAGGTATCACCAACAAATTGCTTGCAAAAAGGGCCAAGAAAATTTGTGTAGCCTATGATGGTTTAGAACGATTTTTTCCTAAAGATAAAATTGTCAAAACTGGTAATCCTGTGAGGCAGGATCTATTGAAAATTAGTTCTAAACGAGATGAAGCACAAGCTTTTTTCAAATTGGAGCCCAATAAAAAAACGCTATTGGTCATTGGTGGAAGTTTAGGATCGCGAAGAATAAATGAACTGATCAGCAATGAATTGGATTTTCTGAACTCTCAAAAAGTACAGATCATTTGGCAATGTGGTAAGCTATATTTTGACGCTTATAAGATCATGGGAAACGAAAAGCACGTTCGACTATTTGCATATATAAACGAAATGGACTTGGCCTATGCGGCGGCTGATGTCATAATTTCTAGGGCAGGCGCAGGTTCAGTATCCGAATTATGTATCGTTGGAAAGCCAGTAATTTTCATTCCCTCGCCTAACGTAGCAGAGGATCATCAAACAAAGAATGCACTGGCAATTGTTAAGGATAATGCGGCGATGATGATTAAAGAGGAAGATCTTGATGTTGATTTCAAGAATAAATTTTCACAATTAATGGCTTCGGTCGAGAAGCAAGATGTATTGAGTGCAAACATCAAGAAATTAGCATTAATTAATGCTACGAAAGATATAGCAGACGAGGTAGAAAAACTTTTGAATACATGAATTTAAATAACATACATAATATTTATTTCATTGGAATAGGAGGCATAGGCATGAGTGCTTTGGCTCTTTATTTCAATGCAAATAATAAGTATGTTGCAGGTTATGATAAAACTCAAACTGTGATAACTGATGGATTGGAAGATCAGAATATTGGAGTTCATTTTATAGATAGTCCTGGAAATATAGGAGATCAATTCATAAATCCAAATACCACATTGGTTGTCTATACCCCTGCAATTCCTAATGATCATAGAGAGCTGACCTTTTTTAGGAATAATGACTATACTATTAAAAAGCGTTCAGAAATTCTAGGGCTTATCACCGAGAATACGTTCTGCTTCGCTGTAGCTGGTACACATGGCAAAACCACAACGACCAGTATTCTTGGGCATATACTAAATGAAAGCAATGTGGAATTAACAGCTTTCTTAGGAGGTGTCAGCGAAAATTACGATTCGAACCTCATTATGAGTGGGAATAAGGTATCAGTTGTTGAAGCAGACGAATTCGATAGATCCTTTTTGACATTGTTACCCGACTTTGCATGCATTACTTCTATGGATGCGGATCATCTTGATGTTTATGGAAATGCGGAGACATTAATTCAGTCATTTGAAGCCTTTGCCGATAAAATAAAGCCCAATGGAAAGTTATTCGTGCGCAATGGTTTGCCTTTAAAGGGCATAACATATGGAATTGAAGATAATGCCGATTACTCAGCCTATAATATTAGTATTCAAAACGGACACTATGTTTTTGATGTTAGAACACCATCAGGAACCATTAACAATATTCAATTTAACCTACCTGGTAGACATAATTTGTCGAATGCAGTAATAGCCTTAGCGATGGCTGTGGAGTATGGACGCCCTCCCGAACAGCTCGTTAAGGCTTTAGCATCCTATAAAGGAGTGAAGCGAAGGTTCACCTATCAAGTCAAGACAGATGAGTTAATTTATGTTGATGATTATGCGCATCATCCAAAGGAAATTGATGCAGTTCATAGTGCTGTAAGGGAAATGTATCCTGATAAAAAAGTATTGGCGATTTTCCAACCCCATCTATTCAGTCGTACAAAAGATTTTGCTGATGAGTTTGCCCAAAGCCTCCAGAATTTTGATGAGATATTATTATTGGACATCTATCCAGCAAGAGAATTGCCTCTCGCGGGTATTACATCTAAATGGTTGTTGGATAAAATTAAAAATTTAAATAAAAAATTAATTAAAAAATCTGAAATTATTAGTCAGATCTAAAGGTTCAGCATTAATTGTAATTTTAGGGCCTTTATTAGTTATCTTCTTAGTAGGCATAGCTTTTGACACAATGAGTCAATTCTCTCTTAATATAGGAACATATTCTTCATCATATAGCGAGTTAACAAAC
>CBESOB010000099.1:0-10253 GCA_965530995.1 uncultured Flavobacteriaceae bacterium | reverse complement strand
GAAAATTACAATACCATTACTTCCCTAGTAGAATCGCAGCATGAGAAAGGTGTTTTATACGCAGGAACCGATGATGGATTATTACACATCACCAAAAATGATGGGCAGTCATGGGAGAATATAACACCTAATGGCATTCCTGATGGTATTGTGAACAGTATCGATATCTCTCAACATAATCCGGCATCTGCCTACGTAGTTGTCATGAGGTATAAATCCATGGATCTGGCGTCTTATGTTTTTAAAACCAGCAACTACGGAAAGACTTGGACGAAGATCGTTACTGGTCTTGATGACCCCAATGGCTTTGCCAGAGTGGTACGAGCCGATAAGAAGAAAACGGGGCTTTTATATGCCGGAACGGAAGTGGGCCTATATGTCTCTATAAACGATGGTGTTACATGGCATCCTTTTAAGCTAAACTTACCTGTTGTTGCTGTAAACGACCTTATCATTCAAGATAATGATTTGATCGCTGCAACATCAGGGCGCGGTTTTTGGATTCTCGATGACCTCGGTTTTTTACAGCAAAAGGATTCAAATACCAATACCATAAAACTCATAAAACCGAAGGACACCTATCGATTCATGGGTGGAACTTCAAAAGGTATAGGACAAGGCCAGAATCCGAAAAGTGGTGTCACCTTGGATTATTATCTACCTAAGGAGTTGGATTCCTTAGATCTGAAATTAGAAGTGCTTCAAAATGACAAAGTCATAAGGACTTACTCCAATAAAAAACCAAAAGGATTCAAATCATGGCCAGGAGGACCTTCAGCACCAAAACTTTTACCTGCAAAAAAAGGTATGAACCGCTTTACTTGGGATTTCAGGCGTGAAGCATTACCTGCTATTGATAAGGTCTTTGTATTTGGTAGTTTAAGTGGTACTACTGTGGCTCCCGGAAATTATACTTTAAGATTAACATTAGAAAAGGAAATAACAGACACACAAGTTAGTATTTTACCAAATCCTTTAGTTGATGCTACTTCCGAAGATTTTAAACAACAGCAATCTTTATTAATGACCATTGAGGCGACGATCAAGGATATGCACGAATCTGTGAATAACATGCGTTCAGCTAAATCACAACTAGGGAATTATGCCAAATTATTAAAAGACAATGATGAGGCCAAGGAGTTGTTGGAGGAAGGAAAGGCCCTTGTGGAACGTATCTCCAAATGGGAGGAAAACTTGATTCAACCTAAGCAGAAAACCTTCCAAGATGTCATTAACTTTAAGAATCAACTCAATGCACAACTTATGAACCTTTCTGGATATATTGATCAAGCAGATCCAAAAGTAACAGGTGGCGCAAAAGAGCGCTTGCAAGATCTGCTAAATGACTGGCAGGTTTATAAAACAGAGCGCGATGCCATAATAAATGAAGAAATGACGCAGTATAATACAAATTTCAAGATCTTGGATATTCCTGCCTTGATAATAAAGGATTAAAACAGTATCAATGATCAAAGATTTTATATGCAAATGAAAACACAGTATCTGTCATTACTAGCACTAATTTTACTACTGGTTGGTTGTAAATCCAATACCAAACAGGTTGCGAATTTTCAACACGATATCCTGTCCGGGCCAGCACCTTGGACAAGCGATGTATTTGAGCTCGAAGAAGAAGATTTCACCTTTGCTATTATTTCTGACCTTACTGGAGGTGAGCGTCCAGGTATTTATAGTACGGCAGTGTCACAATTGAATAGGCTAGACCCAACTTTTGTATTGAGCGTTGGAGATCTGATTGATGGTGGCACAGAAGACACCTTGCAACTGGCAAAAGAATGGGACTCCTTTGACGGTAGAACATCGAAACTAAATATGCCTTTCTTTCATTTGGGTGGTAATCATGATTTGACCAATCCAACTATGCGCGAATTCTGGAAAAACAGGTTCGGACCTCGTTTTTATCATTTTGTATATGAAGATGTCTTGTTCATAATGATGGATTCTGAAGATTATGAAGAAAAGCGCATGCTGGAGATCTATCATGCCAGGGCGAAAGCACTCAAGATCATCAATGGTGAGATAGACGGCGTATATGAGGAATCAGAATATTACCATATGCCTGAACGACGAATAGGTGGTTTAAGTACGGATCAATATGACTATTTTAAGAACGTACTAGAACAGTATCCTAAAGTAAAATGGACATTTGTCCTAATGCACAAACCACTTTGGATGCGTGAAGATGACAAAGGATTAGGCAAACTTGAAACGTTATTAAAAGAGCGGAAATACACAGTAATAAATGGTCATTTCCATTCCTTTTCACATCGCAAACGACATGGGAGGGATTACACCATGTTGGGAACGACGGGTGGCAGCCAACACAAGAATGATTCCATGTCATTCGATCATGTCACATTGGTGCGAATGGCTAAAGAACCTGTTATTACCCATTTAAAAATGGAGGGTATCTTGGATGAAACAGGGAACATACCAGTAGTCATAGATAACTAGATTATTCAATAGTTGTAAAATACTAAACCAAATTACCTTTTTAACGTAAAATGACCAGTAAAGTTCTGGCCTTCAATAATTCACATTGAAGAAAACAGGAACCTATACAAGAACTATACATAGATTTTTTATAATTTTAAATCATTAATGATCTGAATAAAAATAGATTTTATGAGCACATTAATTAACAACTACTGAATTAGACAAAATGATTCCTATTTTTAAACCCTATTATGCCGTGATTTTTACCTCAACTAATACGGACGCAACAGAAGGCTATACTGAAATGGCCGAGAAAATGGAAGAACTCGCTGCAAAACAGAAAGGGTTCTTAGGGGTTGATAGTGCGCGAAATGATGTTGGCATTACCAATAGTTATTGGAAAAGCCTTGAAGACATCAGCAACTGGAAGCGACAAACCGACCATTTAATCGCCCAACAAAAAGGAAAATCCGATTGGTATCGCTGGTATAATGTAAGGATTTGCAAGGTTGAGCGGGAGTATGAATTCAATTCTGCAAACAATTAATTTTGAATTATGATTCAGTTATTTGCGTGTTACTGAATATCTCAAAAAGTAAGCACATCCTCTCTCTTAAATATCCTATTTCATCTAGAACCGTTCTACTAATTTTCATTTAACCCACTGTTTATAAGGGCATTTACTTAACTGCGAATTATAATATCTTAGATCACCAGTAACTTCTTTTCCCAACCACTGGGGCTTTTCAAATGATTCATGGGCATCATTTAGTTCAATTTCTGCAATAACCAATCCTTGATTGTCATCATTAAATTCGTCAACTTCAAAGACATGATGTCCATCTTTTACTTCATATCTAATTTTTTTGATTATGCCAGGTTCACATAATTCAAATAAAGCTTCAGCATCAGATCTACTGATTTCCGTTTCCCATTCGAAACGCGAAGTGCCATCACTAGAAGATTCTCCCTTGACCGTCAAAATCCCTTTTTCACCTTTTACCCTCACCCTTACGGTGCGTTCTTTATGAGTATTCAAGAAGCCTTGAATTATTTCAGTGCTCTTGAATGCTTCCTTCTTGTAGTCATCAGAAAGCACAAGGAATTTACGTTCGATCTCAATCATTCGCTATCTATTCTCCAAGGTGGGTTTTTCCGATTATTACCCGCATGGTAAATAATCAATTTATGACCATCAGGGTCTGTCAATCGTGCTTCTCGCCATAACCAAGTCTTATCTTCTGGCATTTCATCAAAAATGATTCCTTTACGTATCATATCCTTCACGTAGTCATCCAAATTATCCTGCTCAAAGTACACAACTATGGCCTCACCATGTTGAATATCATCAATTTTATGAACTGAAAAGGTAGCATCACCAGATGGACACTCAAACCGCGCATAATGAGGCAAAGCCTCAACAATTAATCTAAGTCCTAGAGTTTTATAGAACTTTATGGATTTTTCAATATTATTTGAAGGAACAGTAACCTGATTTAAATTCATTAGCACCTTGTTTTGATAAAGATATTATAAATTTATGGCATGCCAGACAACCTTCCTCTTAGAAAGATCATTCATGTAGATATGGATGCATTTTATGCCTCTGTAGAGCAATTGGATAATCCTGAACTTCGAGGAAAACCCTTAGCGGTTGGTGGAAGCGAAAAACGTGGTGTTGTAAGTGCCGCCAGTTACGAAGCTCGCAAATTCGGCGTTAGAAGTGCCATGAGTGGTGTATTAGCCAAATTGAATTGCCCCGATCTTATTTTTGTAAGCCCAAGATTTGAGCGATATGGTGAAATTTCCAAAGCCATACGGACTATTTTTTATGATTACACAGAATTGGTCGAACCATTATCATTGGATGAAGCCTATCTTGATGTTACCAATAACAAAAAAGGAAATCCGAGTGCGACCTTACTCGCAAAGGAAATAAGACAGCGGATTTATGATGAAGTTGGATTAACGGCCTCTGCAGGAATCAGCATCAATAAATTTGTTGCTAAAATAGCCAGTGACTACAATAAACCTAATGGCCAGAAAACCGTCGGTCCCGAGGAGGTCCTAGAATTTATGGAAAACTTGGATGTAAGGAAATTTTATGGCATTGGTAAGGTCACTGCGGAAAAATTATATCAAAAAGGGATTTTTACTGGCAAGGACCTAAAAGCAAAAACGGCAGATTTTCTAGAACAGAACTTTGGTAAATCTGGACGATCTTATTACCATATAGTTCGTGGTATTCATAACAGCGAGGTGAAACCTCATCGTATTAGAAAATCCTTGGCGGCGGAGCGCACTTTCAATGACAATCTATCGTCAGAAATATTCATGCTCGAGAAACTTGAAAACATTGCTAAAGAAGTTGAAAAGCGCTTAAAAAAAAGTGATGTGTCAGGCAAAACCATTACCCTTAAAATAAAATATAGCGATTTCTCGCTCCAGACACGCAGTAAGACCTTACCCTATTTTGTTTCTGAAAAAGCCATTATCATGGAAACTGCTAAATCGCTTCTCTATCAAGAAAAAATGAAGGATTCGGTTCGATTATTAGGTATATCACTCTCCAACCTGAATACTGAAAGACCATCTACAAAAAAATTATCTGAAGAGGAAATGAGTGTAAGTGTCCAATTAAAATTTGAATTCTAGATAGTGCAACTAGTAATTTCTGTGATCCTTAATGTATTTACCATTCCTTTATCTTGAATTGGCATGGCAGCAAGACTTACTAACATATCTCCGACGTCAAGAAATCCTTTTTTACAAGCGATACTATTCACGTCCTCAATGGTTTCATCGGTACTCACGAATTTATCGTAGTAAAACACCTTAACACCCCAAAGTAAATTCAGTTGTGTCAAGATCCTTTTGTTAGATGTAAATACGAGGATATGGCAAGCAGGTCTCCATGCAGATATCTGGAATGCCGTATAACCACTATTGGTCAAGGTCGATATCGCTTGAGCATTGATTTCGTTAGCAATGTTTGCAGCGTGATAGCAAATGGATTTAGTGATGTACCGTTTTGTACGAATATGAGGTGGTGATTGAGGCACGGTAATAAGGGGAGAATTCTCAACGGTTCGAAGTATACTAGACATTTTCTGAATGACCTCTACTGGATAACTACCTACGGATGTTTCCCCTGAAAGCATTACCGCGTCTGCTCCGTCCATTACAGAATTTGCTACATCATTTACTTCTGCCCGAGTTGGTGTAAGACTAGTGATCATCGTTTCCATCATTTGAGTGGCAATGATAACCGGTATTCGAGCTTGTTTAGCCCTTAGTACTAACTGTTTTTGAATCAATGGAACTTCTTGTGCTGGTATTTCGACTCCTAGATCACCACGAGCCACCATGAGTCCATCGCAGTAGGCAACGATCTTATCGATATTCTCTACGGCTTCGGGTTTCTCTATCTTGGCAATTATCGGAATCTTATATTTACTATTCTCTTTTATGAGTTCCTCAAGTTGCATGAGATCTTCAGCGTGTCTAACAAAAGATAAGGCAATCCAATCAACCTCTTGTTCTATGGCGAACATGGCGTCCTTTATATCTTTTTCGGTAAGGGCTGGTAGGGAAATATTCGTGTTTGGAAGGTTTACACCTTTCTTTGATCGCAAAGGACCTCCTTGAATAACTTTCGCTTTTACTTCAGATTTTTTGTCGGTATTCAATACTTCGAAAATTAATTTTCCGTCATCTAACAAAATACGCTCACCCTTTTGCACATCCCTTGGAAAGTTCTGGTAATTCATATAGACGCGCTCTTTGGTCCCTTTGAATTCTTTGCCAGTAACAAATGTCAGTTCATCACCATCAGTAACCACTACCTCTTCCTTCATGACCCCTACTCTAAGTTTTGGCCCTTGTAAATCACCTAGTATAGCAACATTAGTATCGTTTTCCTCATTAAGTGCACGAATCATATCAATACGCTCCTTTACATCATCATAATTGGCATGGGAAAAATTGATCCTAAAAACATTAACACCTTCATCGATCATGGCCTTGAGTATTTCTTTCGTACTCGTGGCAGGTCCTAATGTGGCAACAATTTTCGTTTTTTTCTGTTTCGGCATTAGTTGAAAATTAAGTTGTTTCTTGATTTAAGTTTAGTAGCATCAATCATATAAGTAGTCGCTATTTGTGGTATTTCTTGAATTTTATTTAATATTTTGTCTTCAGAATAAAACATACCTTCAGCGCTAATTTTCAAGAAATAATCAACAGATTTATATTCTGGAATTAGATTATGGGTCTTGAATGATTTTTCTTCTTTCCCGAAAAGTGATGTGTCATCCATTATTTTGTCCGTTTCAGTAAGACTTATATTATTAATTAAGTTCCAGGTTGTTTGATGATCCTCATCCTGCCACTCAAAAATTGAATATGACGCTGAAACACTATCATAGTCCAAATCCTCTTTTTTTCTATTAAGATTCGTTGCCAAATTTTTATTGAGCAAATATGCTAATCTATAATCTACAAGAGAGCAATGAATTGCAAACAAGGTATAGGTTACCTCTTCAAATACATCTTCAAGAATCAATTTATGCTTACTCATAAGTCCTGAATTGCTTTGGTAAATATAGTATATACGGTGTTAATATAAGCATGATAAATTCAAACTTAAGCCCAATTATAACGAAAACGTTATAGTACAAAATTTAATGAATGGTAAGCTGCTTTGTACTAGGTAGGTCTTGAAATCCTACTCTGATAAGCGAAAAAGGCTCTTTTAGAAGCTTTCTCTTCTGCTTTCTTTTTTGATGTGGCACGAGCTTTGGCAATTACTTTGTTGTTAATGGAAAGTTTTACGGAGAAATGCCTTAAATCATCATTCCCAGTATCTTCATACACGTTATAATCAAAGGATTTTTTTTCTTTTTGACACCATTCAATGAGCAAACTTTTGTAGCTAATGACCTTGCCTTCCAGTTTAACAATGTCTACGTAAGGAATAATTACCCGCCTATAAATGAAATTTTCACAATCTTTATAGCCTTTATCCAGGAAAATAGCGCCTACAAGGGATTCGAATAAATTACCATGAATATTATCGCCAAAGCTCTCCTTCGATATCTTGCTCTCAATGTAATCGATCAGGTTTAAGTCTTTTCCCAACTCATTTAAATGCTCCCTACTCACAATTTTAGATCGCATCTTGGTCAAATAGCCTTCATCTCCTTCAGGCACCTCTAAGAACAAATGAGAAGCAATAACAGCACTAAGCATAGCATCTCCTAAGAACTCAAGACGCTCATAATTAACGGCATTTCCTTCACTATCCCTTAAATTCAAGGACCTATGGGTGAACGCTTTTTCGTAATAATTTAGTTGTTTTGGCTTAAACCCTAAGATCTTGTTCAAACCAATAAAAAAATTCTCGTTGCCTTTGGAACGAGATTTGAATATGTTACGAATGGATTTCATTCGAAAATCAATCTAATTTCTTGAACAGTACACAGGCATTATGGCCACCAAAACCAAAGGTATTGCTCATGGCGACTTTTACGTCTCTTTTCTGTGCTTTGTTCAATGTCAAGTTCAATTCAGGGTCTATTCTTTCATCAACCGTAGTATGGTTAATAGTTGGTGGTACTATACCGTGTTCCATGGCTAGAATAGATGCTATAGATTCAATAGCGCCCGCCGCACCCAATAAATGGCCGGTCATGGATTTAGTTGAATTGATATTTATGTTTTTTGCGTGATCTCCAAATACTTCAGATATGGCTTTCAATTCTGCAACATCTCCAAGAGGTGTTGATGTACCATGCGTATTAATATGGTCCACTTCTTCTGGTTTAACACCAGCATTTTCCAAACAATTTTTCATGACTGCAATAACCCCTATTCCATCAGGATGTGGCGCTGTCATATGATATGCGTCAGAAGATAATCCACCACCAAGGACTTCAGCGTATATTTTAGCGCCACGAGCCTTTGCGTGCTCATAGCTCTCAAGAATAATAGCACCTGCGCCTTCTCCTAATACAAATCCATCTCTGGTCGCATCAAAAGGCCTTGAGGCGGTTTCTGGGCTTTCATTTCTTGTTGATAAGGCATGCATGGCGTTAAAACCACCCATACCAGCAATGGTCACCGCAGCTTCACTTCCTCCTGTCACAATCACATCACAAGTGCCTAAGCGAATGGTGTTTAGGGCATCGATCATCGCATTAGCCGAAGAGGCACATGCTGAAACTGTTGTGTAATTCGGACCCATAAAACCATGTTTAATGGATATGTTTCCTGGTGCAATGTCTGCAATCATTTTTGGGATAAAGAAAGGGTTGAATCTCGGAGTACCATCTCCTGCAGCGAAGTTCAATACTTCTTGCTGAAATGTTTCCAAGCCCCCAATTCCAGCTCCCCAAATAACACCAACTCGTAATTTGTCCAATTTGTCCAAATCCAGCCCCGAGTCGCTGATGGCTTCATCTGAAGCCACCATAGCGTACTGGGTAAACCTGTCCATCTTACGAGCTTCCTTTCTTTCAAGAAAGTCTGTGGCATTAAAGTTTTTTAGTTCACAAGCGAATTTAGTCTTGAACTTTTCAGTATCAAAATATGTTATAGGTGCAGCACCGCTTTTACCTTTCAGTAAAGCATCCCAATATTCATCTTTGGTATTGCCTATAGGTGTAAGTGCGCCTAGACCTGTAACTACAACTCGCTTTAATTCCATAAGTAATGTTTACTTATTTAGCGTCTTCAATATATGATATAGCTTGACCAACGGTAGCGATGTTCTCTGCTTGGTCGTCTGGAATCTGAATATCGAATTCTTTTTCAAATTCCATGATCAATTCAACAGTATCCAATGAATCTGCTCCTAAATCGTTCGTGAAACTTGCTTCGGTAACCACTTCGTTTTCGTCAACGCCTAACTTATCTACGATAATCGCTTTAACTCTTGATGCAATGTCTGACATAATCTTTTAATTTAATTTTTAATTAAGTGGCAAAAATAAAAAACTTTATTTTAAATCGTGCTTTTACCTTGTAAAATAGTGTTTGTAATTTAGCGAAATAAAATTGAAGTAAATTTGTTTTGTTCCTTAATTGTTAATAATAATTCTTTTTTTTGTTTTCGAACTACTAAACAACTTGAACTCGTAAAATGAAACGTATTATAATTTTTGCGTCCGGTTCCGGATCCAATGCAGAAAATATCATTACTTACTTTCAACAACGAGAAAGTGTCTCTGTTGTTCTTGTTATGACTAACAATCCTCATGCCAAAGTATTAAGCCGTTGTAAAAAGCTGAATATAAGCGCATTATCATTCAATAAAATAGCATTTAATAAAGATGATGTGGTCCGTACCCTTCTAAATGAGATAAATCCGGACCTTATTGTTCTTGCTGGCTTCCTTTGGAAGATCCCAGAATATTTAATTAGTGATTTCCCTAAAAAGATCATAAACATCCATCCTGCCTTACTACCAAAATACGGTGGCAAAGGCATGTATGGCATGCATGTTCATGAAGCAATAAAGGCGAATAATGACAAAGAAACGGGCATAACCGTTCATTATGTGAATGAACTTTATGACGAAGGCGCCATTATTTTTCAGGTGAGGTGTGCAATCTCAAAGGAAGATACCGCCGAAAATATAGCTTCCAAAATTCATGAGTTGGAGATGGCACATTTTCCGAAAGTGATTGAATCCATCCTTTTTTCACCGCATGTCTAAGAAAAATAAAAAATATTATACTGTTTGGAAAGGACATCACACTGGTGTTTTTGAATCTTGGGATGATTGTAAAGCACAA
>CBESOB010000098.1:0-10283 GCA_965530995.1 uncultured Flavobacteriaceae bacterium | reverse complement strand
GATTTCGCCTCCTTTTTCATTGCTCACCTTATCTGAAGAAAGGTCTAAAAGGTCTACAAATTTAGATCTATTGCGTTTTACGATGGCAAGAATACTATCCGCAGTTTTCTCCGCCGCTTCTTCTGTTATTGTAATACTTGGATCAACTCTTGTTGCTCCAGCAAAAGGAATCAAGATATGTCTTACTTTAACAGAGTCTGGCAATTGAGTCTCAGCAACCACCTTGGTCAACTTTATGAAACCAGCTTCCTTGTATGGGCCATAGATCTGACCAGCATTAAGATTGTAAATACTGTCTACCGTAGTGGCAGACAAACCAGACTTAAATAGATATTGATCATTATATTTTATTGCCGAATTGGCATTGACATAGGCTGTAATTCTATCAGCTGGAATATTTTTCAATCCAACCACGGTTTCGTTCGCTTTTGACACTTCATTATATTCTTCTTTGTCATCAAGCATATTACTCAATTTTGTCTTTAAGGCAGTTTCATCTTCCAATGATGCTTGTTCTGTAAACTGCACATAAGCAATGTCTCTTGACTCTTCTATTTCGTAACGACTCTTGTTTTCATTGATGTATTTACTGATATCAGATTTACTTACGGCAATACTGCTATCTTGAATAGAGGAGAATGGGATTTGAATGAATTTAATATCAACCAATTCGCTTTCCATTACATGCTCTAACTCACCTTCTGCCACTGTTGCACTAATACCAGCTCTCACCATATTAAAATAGTTTTGCTGCAACGCATTATCGGCAAGATTGTTTTCGTACTGTACCCATTGAGCGTATCCTTGTGGTGTAGTTGCTTTAAGGTTAGCAATATATTCGTTCATTTTATTTTCATCGAACAGTCCTGATTCATTCTGAAAATCTGGAGTATTAGCCAAACCAATTCTTAACAGGTCCTTCATTTCCTCAGTTTCAACAGTTATACCAAGTTGCTGGAATTCAGATTCCATAATGGCTTTTTTGGTTTCTTGATCCCATACTCGATTCATAGCCTGAATACTGCTCCCGTTAGGTCCCAATTGTCTTTGGGCTAACTCTACTTTTTCCATGAAATCCTGTCTAGAGATATCTTTTCCGTTGATAGTAGCAACGACACTCTGGCCTTTACTTGTCAGGGCATCACTATTTCTAAAAAGATCTGCAAGAACAAAAGAGAATAATGCTAATGCGATAACTATGATCAAGAATAACCCTCTTTGTCTAATTTTATTTAATACTGCCATTTGTAGTAGAATTTAATCTATTTAAGTGCGCGAAAATACCATTTTCCGTTCAATTATAAAAGTTAATTATGTATTCTTAGGCAAGAGTTTTAACGACTTTATTCAAAAATCATTCTTTTATTCATCGTTCTTGACAAAAAGTTCAACCAGGTCGATCTTTGTGCTGGATACTTCTAGAATCTTGAACTGGAATTTGTCAATGGTCAATTCTTCATTCTGTTCAGGAATTTCCTCCGTAAAATCGACAATAAAACCACCTAGCGTTTCGTAATTTTCACCATCAGGAAGGTCAAGTTTAAAAGTATCGTTTAAGTAATCGACTTCGAGTCTTGCTGATAATTTATAGTGATTGTCACTTATTTTTTCTTCAATGAGTTCTACTGAATCGTGCTCATCTTCAATTTCGCCAAAAAGTTCTTCAACAATATCTTCTACGGTCATCAGTCCAGATGTTCCTCCATACTCATCCAATACCACAGCAATACTTTTTCTTTTCTTTATCAAGACATTAAGTACATCATTGGCCAACATGGTTTCAGGAACGAATTCTACGGGCAGGATTATAGTCTTGATCGATTTAGGTTTTTTAAAAAGTTCAAACGAATGCACATACCCTATCACATCGTCCATATTTTCTTTGTAAACCAATATTTTAGAAAGACCCGTTGACGTAAAAAGATCATTCAACATGCTAACAGACTCGCCTATTTCAACACCGATGATCTCAGTGCGCGGCACCATGACTTCGCGGGCTTTAACCTCAGAGAACTCAAGGGCATTTTGGAAAATTTGGATTTCTGCATCAATTTCATCATGTTCTTCAACAGTTTCCATTTGCTCAGATATATAATTACCTAGTTCCACTTTACTAAATGCCAATTGCACCTCATCCCCATCTGTCCCAAAAAACTTTTTAAGAACCATGTCTGATATCCAAATAACAAAATCTGAAATGAAGGAGAATAACACATAAGATATATAGGCGGGGAAGGCCAAGACTTTTATCAAGGTATTTGAATAGATCTGGAAAAAAACTTTAGGTAAGAACTCGGCCGTAATCAAGATTATCATCGTAGAAATAATAGTCTGCATTAACAAGCTAAGGTCTGTAAATAAATAATCGATGACCCTATATGAAGATGGTAATAGCGACTGAAACCAATTCATCAATACGTCTCCCATGAAGAATCCATAGATTACCAATGCGATATTATTACCTATAAGCATGGTAGCAATGAACTTAGATGGCTTCTTGGTCAATTTCGTAAGGATTCTCGCTAAAAAAGTCTCTTGCTTTTTTTCGATCTCGATATGAATCTTATTGGAAGACACATAGGCGATTTCCATCCCCGAGAAAAACGCCGAGAGAATAAGAGAGAGAATGATGATTACAAACTCTAAAGTCATAATTATTGTTGATTATTTCTGTCTTCGAATTTCTTCCTGAATTTCTTCCGAAAGAAAAACATGAATATGGCGAGTGCAAAAAACAATAGTGACATATATGCCCGATTCCTTTCTAAAGACCACTTACTAATGGCATCATAAAGAAACAAGACTGCAAATACGATATAAGCGTATTGAAATAATTTAAGGAGTTTCATTTGGTCAATTTTTATTCATCAAGATACACAATTCCTGTAATTTCGAGGACTCTCGCCTGCGAAAAATCCATATTAGAATCGAAGCCATTACCATTGATTATTTGATCTTTTGTATAGAATTTTACAGGTTGATTGGTAAATAACCAATTTTTTACTTGGTCAAAATATAGTTGCTGGGCATTAAGCACATTACCATCGTGGGTTGTTAAAACAACATTGCCTTTTAGATCAATTAGGTTGGTTTGTGCATAGACTATTGCATAATCCGATATCACAGTGCTTTCTCTATCTAAATCATCGTATAATGTGAGATTCACTCCATCGGGAAACTCATTGAATGCAAAATCTCGATTAGAATAATCCAACATTTTCGGACTGATAAGATGCGCTTTTAATTTGGCCGAGTCGGTATATTTTAAACTAATGTCTTTAGCAATTCCAATAGGTTCGTTTTCAGAGATCCCAATCTTCTGAACTTCCTTGAAGTTGTTTTTGCATGAAAAAAACATAGTCATCGAAATTACGATGACTATGTTCAATATATAGTGTATGTTTTTATAAAGCATTATAGGCTTGGCACTGTAACACTTCGGCCTATCCAACATCCTACATTGATTTTTTCTCCGGCATTGCCTTTTGAAAAGATCTCACTTTTTTGCGGTGCCTTAGCCATATAGTTTGCAGCGGTACTTGATGAACCACCTTTTCTTGCCATTTGTGCAGCCAACCAGAAAACAGCTCTCTTGTTGAAGTTATCAGATCCACAATTATTTGCGCTAGAGGCATACATTTGCGCTATAGACAAATAAGGCCTAACGTCTGATGGATTAGCGTCTAATGCCCTCATATAATAGTTTCTTGCTTTACCATAGCTTCCACTCTTTCTAAATTTACTAGCGATTTTCTTCAATATCTTTGCTTTCTCAAAACTATCAGTTTCAAGATCGATTGCTTGATTATAGTAGTTAATGGCCTCAGTGGCATTGCCTTCTTTATCTTTTAACAACCCTAAGTAATATGCTGAATTAGCAGATGGACTGATATTGTGATATGCATTTACCAATTTAAAGAACAATGGATCACTTGTACAGTCTTTAGCAGACATTCTACCTGCTGCTCTCTGCAACCAAATAGGATCTGTCTTCATTTGTTCAAAATCTCGATTGTATAGAGGAATCAAATTTTCGCAATTTGCGAGAATTCCTAATTTTGAATCTATACTACCAGAAATCTTATCATAAGCTCCTAAAAAACTTTCTGCAGATTTCTTGATTTGCTCTTCTTTTCTAGTTAAAGCCGTTCCCGCTTCTTCTTTGGCTAGAAGATCGCTTAATATTTTTGAATAATTATTGGTCTCATTATCAATTTTCTCTGTTAAATCATCATATTTATTAAATACATCCTGCACAGGAACTACTCCTGCATTATGCAGTTCAACTAGTACCGAGAAATAAGTATATAGTGCTTTAGGGTTTGTAAATGTTTTCGCATCCTCTGAATATGCTTTATCAAACATATCATAAATATCTTTATCACTTACACCTAAATCCGACTTATGGTCATACATTAATTGTGCTTCTTTCGAGTAGGTGTCTCCTAATTTAGTTTTACTAGGGAAATATTTTATTCTTTCCTCCCAAAGCTTTAAAAGATCTTGTTCAAATGCCATTTTCTCAGCGCCAGATGAGTTTTCTATTTTATGCTTTAAAATTCTCTCTCCATACGTATACGTAGCTCTATTGAACTTAGGATTTCTCTGTCTCAACTCCATCCAAGGTGAATAAGCAGCATCATAATTCTTTGCTTTGGCATATTCACTGAATATGGAAAGCGTATTAAGATCCTCTTCATTTGGTTGCGCTGCAACATAATTAAAGCTTAAAAAAAGCACAGCTATTAATAATGTAAATTTCATCTTCATAATGTTTAATTT
This sequence comes from uncultured Flavobacteriaceae bacterium, assembly GCA_965530995.1. Lineage (GTDB taxonomy): Bacteria > Bacteroidota > Bacteroidia > Flavobacteriales > Flavobacteriaceae > JABABD01. The sequence goes on along the minus strand of CBESOB010000098.1, from coordinate 5,501 downwards.
AATCTTGTTAGTCATATTTTCTCTTAACAAACCATCTATCGTTCAATGACAGACTGAAGTTAAAGTTGACAAAGTTCTCTTGTATTAAATCCCGTTTTGTAGTTCCTCTTCTTCCGAGTTCAAAACCTAGGTTAGCATTAGAGAATGCTCGTCCAACTGGGAAACCTACTCCAAAAGATATGCCAAACTCATTAATAGATTCGGTATTAATATTCAAACCAGTGTTTTCGAACCGCACACCAGCCCTAAACACTGCTCTTTTCCAATAACTTGCAATAGATTTATAGTTGGGGATATAAAATCCCCCAAATGCAAATGTATTAGCATCTTCAAAGGTAGTATTTTCTATGTTAAAAATCCTATTGGAGAAGTCACTTGTCTTTTGAAAGGTATATTCTGTTCCTAAAAACCATTTTTTAGGTCGACCAAATCCTAGTCCAAATGAAAATTTAGAAGGCAATACTTGATCAGTCACATCCAATCCATCGGCTTCAAGATCAAACTCAATTGAATTAACGATAGCTTCTCTTCCGGTGAGATTATTTATTATTATAGTAGAAATTGTTCTTTCATTAATTGAGTTCAAATTGCTTTTTGGTGAATAGGTCAATCCTGAAATCATTTCAATTCTTTCATTGATCATTCCTCTATAAGACAAACCAAAATTAAAATTAAGCCCACTAAGATCCGATCGATTTTCTTCTTTAGATTGATATTGCACTAAGTTACCGTCAGCATCATAAACAAATTCAATAACGTTATTCTGGATATTCCCAAAATTATAATTTGCATCGACTCCAAAACTCAAATTTTTATTGAATTGATACCCTGCGGCAAAAAATGCCTTATTCAAACCACCTTCTCCATTATATCTATTGTCAACCATTTCTGGGTCACCAGATTCTATTTTATAACCAACGGATGTAGAAGGCAGTGAACCAATGCCAAAACCAAATTTCCCTACTGGGATACTTAGTCCAAAATAATCAAATGTTGTCGATGAGCTTTTCTCTTGAAAATCGGCACTTTGAAAATTCAACCCGGAATACCCACCAGCTACAGTGAATTTGATAGGTCGGCTTTCATTACCATAGCTAGCTAAATTTAATCCGCCATATGAAGCCGGGTTCCTTAAATTAATATGAATACTATCCGAATAGATACTAAGACCACCCATACTGCGATTCTCAACAGTTCCTTTGAACTTCAAACTTCCTATACCATAAAAAGAATATGGAGACGATGTTCCTTGCTGTGCATAGGAGCTATAAGTAAATATGGCAATTAAAACTACTGCTAGTTTTTTTATCATTAGTGCGTATTATATTCTAAAATAAAGTTTAAGCCTTTCAAAAGGAAATTTGAGTTCGCAAATATGCTATTTTTTAATCGCTTTGACAAGAAATCTGCATCCCCTCCTGTTAAAATAACTGTTAAATCTTGATATTTTTTAAGATATTCGTCTATAACACCATCCATCTCCTTCAAAACACCATTGACCACTCCAGAATGGATGGATTGGTCGGTAGATTTTCCTATTAAATCATCTGGATACTCCGCTTTTAATAACGGTAAATTAGCAGTCAAATTATTAAGTGTGTGATATCTTAATCTAATACCAGGTGAAATGGCTCCTCCTAAATAGTGGTTTTTATCATTAATGAAATCATAGGTAATACATGTACCGGCATCAATTATCAATACGTTGCTTTTAGGGAGTTTCTCCACAGAAGCACTTACCAGTGCAATTCTATCGACACCTAGGGTTTTAGGCGTCTGATATTTATTCTTAAAAGGCAATTTCGTCCTCGAAGTAAGTTTAAGCAATTCAAGAGTTTTACCAAGTATCTTTAAAAGTTCTTTGTCCTCTTTTCCTACAGAAGATATGATCGCTTTTTTTAATTTAGGGTAATCTTTAATAATTTTTTTAGTGATTTTTGGAGCATTTTCATGAGTCACTGATTGATTCATTAAAAGGTCATTACATGCAAAAACAGCAAGTTTCACATAGGTATTGCCAACATCAATAATTAGGTTCATACAAGTACTAAAAGTCGTAAATTTACAAAAGCATTTTTTTATAATATTCTTTTTGGGAATAATAAAAATGCGCCTATATTTGCATCCGCAATTATTGCTTGGTGCCTTAGCTCAGTTGGTAGAGCAATGGACTGAAAATCCATGTGTCCCTGGTTCGATTCCTGGAGGCACCACATTAAAATCCTGAACTTTGGTTTGGGATTTTTTGTTTAACATAATTACTAGTCGTGTTGATCAAACAAAATTCAGTATCTTATTATCCATTAAAGATCACTGAACATGCCTTCTTATATCGATTTACATTGCCATCCATCGTTAAAGCCTTATGGAAAGAGCTTTAAATACATACCTACAAAACAAAATAATTTAAATAGTGGAAGGAAAAACTCCATATGGCATTATAGTCCACCCAATTTCCTAGAACGACAGGTAAGTAAACTATTGACTCTTACTAAATTCACTCAAACAGATATTACAACCCTTGCCAAAGCCAATTGTGATGTGGTTGTGATTTCTCTATATCCTTTCGAAAAACATTTCTTAAAAAAAAGGATGCTAGGCTTTAAGTTCGTGGCCGACCTACTCGTTAACTTAGCCGCAGGAGTAAGCCAAAAGAGAATAGACTATGTTAGGAATCATACTAGTTATTATCAAGACTTGAATGATGAATACAACTACCTTTTACAACTAAATAATTTCGCCCAGAAAATCGATGGTATTGATTACACGTACAGATTGGTTTCCAATTACCAAGACATTAAGAACAATAGACTTCAGTCATCAGATAAACGGAAGATCATAAGCATAGTCAATTCAATCGAAGGCGCTCATGCGTTTGAAACAGGTCTTGACAAGGATAAAGACGCTGCCATAGAGTCCAACGTCTTAAGCCATATAGAAAATGTTAAACAATGGCAACATCGTCCCGTTTTCATAACACTCGCTCATCATTATTATAATGAGATCTGCGGACATGCGAGAAGCATTTCAATTGGGGCCATCAAGAAAACTCAAGACAGAGGGCTAAATACAGATATTACACCTCTAGGTTTTAAAGTAATCCGGAAATTATTGGACAATAGTCAAGGTAAGCGAATACTCATTGATATTAAACATATGAGTACAGCCTCAAGAAAATCGTATTACCATCTTCTGGATTCGGAATATGCCAATGAACAGATTCCCATAATTGTGAGTCATGCGGCTGTTAATGGAAAACGTTCAATGGATGAGCCTACAACATCTGATTCTGAAAATACTAAGAACTTTATGGATGCAGATATCAATTTTTACGACTCAGAAATAGTGAAAATTGCCAAGTCGAAGGGGATTTTTGGAATACAGTTAGACGAACGACGTATTGCTAGTAGAGGTGCGATTGCGAGATCCAAGGTTTATTTTCCTAGTAAAAAAAGACGCCTTAAACGCAAATCCTTACTTATTTGGAGACAGCTCGAACATTGTGTATTATTGATCAATGGAGCAAATATTTCCTGTTGGAACACCCTTGCAATCGGTTCTGATTTTGATGGTATTATCAACCCCATGAAAGGCTTATGGACGTCGGAAAACATGAAAGATGTGCGTGAATATCTAATTTTTCACGCTAACAACTTTTTAAAAGATCATTCAAATACATTGATTGCTATCAATAGAATTTCTGCTGAGGAAATAATTGACCGTCTATTATACAACAACGTTGAAACATTTTTAGAAAATAACTATTTGTAGATAGGATAGGTAAAGCGTTCAAAATAAATGTTCCTAACCATTATTTAATAATTGCTGATAATCATCTGGAGTATCTATATCTTTCAATTGATCTTCTGAAGATATTGATATGATATTTTGCTCTTTATCATTCAATAATAATTTCGCACCCATATCGCCTTTCAATCTTAAAAGTCGAACAAACCATTTTCTAGGAAAAATAGCTGGTACACCAAAGTTTCCATTATAGATTGAAGCTGTTATATATTTTGAATTATTTTGAAATGAAGAAATCAATTGATTGATGTAACTGGGGTTCACCAAAGGTTGATCACCAAGCATAATCAGGATGGCATCGATCTGAGGCTCTTTTTCTTGAATATAAGAAACACCAGCAGCAATGCTTGAGCCTAGGCCTTCCTCCCAATGGTCATTCACCAACACTTCAACATCGAATTCTTGAATGGACTTACCAATCTTATCAGCACAAGCGCCTAATACACAATATACCGTATTAGCATTGGAGTTTAGACTATTATGTATTACAGCGCCAAGAAGATTTGTGTTTCCAACAGATAATAGCTGTTTAATAGACCCCATTCGCAATCCTTCTCCAGCTGCTAATATGAGTATTGCGACTCGAGCACCCATATTATGAATGTATTTTACCACTAATCCGTTTCAATGAATATGGTTCCTTATCCCTTGTAATGGCAAGTATCTCGGACAAAATGGACAGTGCAATTTCTTCCGGTGTTTCGGCGCCAATATTCAGGCCCGCTGGACTATGTATTTGTTCCAGAAAAGAGTCATTCAAATCAGGTGCGTACTCAATCAAATCGTTTACTATGCCATTTCGTCGCTTCTTGGAACCAAGCATCCCTAAATAAACTGGTTTATATTCTTTCAAGGTCAACAGATACTGAAGATCCAAAGAATAATTATGCGTCATGAGAACCACGGCTGTTTGATTGTCGATCTTGTCAAACTGGATGGTCTCAGGTGATTCTGAAAACACATTCCTGGCTCCTGGAAAATTAGACAATTCCTTGGGGTCTTTTAAAGAGGTAACGACATTCACTTCCCAGCCCAATTGTGCTGCCATTGCACATAATTTAACAGCATCATGCTCTCCTCCTATAAGCCATAATCTAAAGCAAGGGTCTAAGACCTGTTCAAACATGTTCAAGTCCTTGATCTTCGTTGACTCGGATATATCTGATAACGAATGACTGCTGTTTTCTTTAAAATGAACAGTGGACCCAAAATTTCCTTGTGCACCTTCCTTTTTTTGATAATATGACCTAATACTAAACCTATTTCGATGTTTCAAGCAATCAGAAAATGCGTCAAGAAAAGGGTCTGTTACTTGAATAGACTCAAGAAGAATGTAAAGCACTCCCTCACACCCTAATCTGTAACGACCATCATAGGTCATTATTAAGGCTTTACCAGTCTCAAATACCGATTTCGCTTGTCTTCTGACTTCCTTTTCAACACATCCTCCGCTAACAGCACCAGTCATGTCGCCTGTCTCAGTTATGAGCATTCTCACACCTGGACCTCTGTAAGATGACCCATCAAGATCCACTACAGTGGCGAGCACACTTTTTAAATCGTTTTTTTGATTTAAAAGAACCTGTCGGACAATATCTTTTAGCTCGTGAGTCATGAATTAATTGAATTCTTTAAAACTGAAATTAGCTAAAGTGCTATTGAAACTTTAGCTAATTTCAGTTACTATTTATGTT
>CBESOB010000097.1:0-10462 GCA_965530995.1 uncultured Flavobacteriaceae bacterium | reverse complement strand
AAACACTTTTTTCTGAAGAAAAAGTCTCTTTTAATGCCTTTTCTAAAGGTATAAAGAAAAGAACAAGAGCAATTCATATGCCTGCACTTAGCAGTTTTTATAAATCTAACAAGAGATACTCAAAAAAGTTTAGAGGTTGTAATACGTCTTATTTTAAGGCAGATTTCTTAGCTGTTAATGGCTACAACGAAGACTTTAAAGGTTGGGGAAGGGAAGATTCTGAGTTGGCGCATCGTTTTCATAATTATGGACTCAAATCGAGGCGTATTCGATACAGAGGAATTGTTTTTCACATTCATCATTACGAAAAGTCTAAAAGCAGATTAGAACTTAATAATGATATTGAATTGAAAACCATAAAAGAGAAGTTGACTTGGACTGAGAACGGCGTCGATAAACATTTAAAATAATACATGTTATAAACCAATGGATAACTAATACATCAGTATAAAATTATACATGATAGATTTAAATCTAATGACGCTTTTTTAGATGATGTCATACCCAATTATGATATTTAAGGTGAGGATTTATACCTTTCCATTCACCCATGTGTCTGTCAAAAACGCGTAACTTCCTATTAGGATGCTAATCGGAATGTTTTATCCGTAAACCACAAAAATCATTAAACCGGTTGTAAAAATTGTCATCAAATTTTCAATTAGATTTTAAGGCTAAAATGAAATTCTGAAGTTCTGTAGATAAGGATTTGTAACCATCTAATGAAACTATGTAGTCATTAGAGGGTTGATTTAACTAAAAATTGTTTTAGATATTCCGTGAGCCTAGGGATGATATATTTTGGAGGGAATTCTTTGTAAAGAGAGAATACCTCATTTTTCATGGTCTTTAAGGATTTTCCTTCGTAGAGTTCAGGTTTGAAGTCTTTTAAGTGTACTGAGACATTCTTTTTATCGTCATCGAACATATTCCATGCTTCTTTCATGATCCATGGAGAGAATATAGTAAATGTTGGTATGTCTAAAGCTTTCGCCATATTGGTCGCACCACCTTCATTACCAATTAAGGCCGTGCAATGATACGTGATGGCGAAAAACTCACGAAGACCTTTTCCGAATACATCAAAATGAATTTGTTTCTTCGTTTCTTTTTTACAAAAGTTGTAGACGATTTTCGCTTCAGTTGCTTGCTCTGGGATATAATTAAAAAGAATTTGTCCTTTGGTTTCCTCAACAATGGTATCAATGAGGCTTGCTATATGCGGTAACGGATAGGTCTTATTCTCTCCACTGCCAAGAACCCCGATCATAAAAATCGATTTTTTTAGATCTATTCGAGCATCCAATAATTTTTGTTTTGCAGCTTCAATTTCGGTATCGGCCAAATAGATTTTTGGTTTGAATATCGTCCTAGGAATATTTAGAGGTCCCAGCAGTTGCAACCTGTTCTCAACTGCTAGACCGGCATTGGTCTTAGGGACTTTAGCATCTTTATAAGTATGTGTGTAAAGTGGGGCCGTATAATGCTTGTATTTGGAGATCTTGATTTTGGCGCCAGAGAATTTCGTGATAAGGTTACTACTAAGCTTTGAGTATACATCAATAACGACATCATAGTGCTCTTTCTTGATGGATTTCAAGAATTTATAGAATAGTGATTTGCTGTCTTCCATCTCGGGAGTGACCATCAGGAACTTGTCAATAAAGGGGTTGTGTTCAACGACTGCGTAAGTATGGGTGTTGATTACATAATGTAGCTCAGATTCGGGATACACAGCCTTGATCGCTTCAAAAAGGATGGAGCTCGTAAGTACATCGCCAATCATTTTTTGCTGTATGACCAGTATCTTCATTGTGATGGTTTATACCGCAACATCGTATTCGCGAAGTGCGTCGTTAAGCGATGTCTTCTTGTTAGTGCTTTCCTTGCGTTGACCAATGATCAAGGCACAAGGAACTTGATATTCTCCAGCAGCAAACTTCTTGGTATAACTACCTGGAATCACGACCGATCTAGCAGGAACAATACCTTTTGTCTCAACTGGCGAGTCTCCAGTAACATCAATGATCTTTGTACTCATGGTCAAGACGACATTGGCACCTAAAACAGCTTCTTTTTCTACGCGAACACCTTCTACAACGATACATCGGGACCCTATAAAAGCACCGTCCTCAATAATAACTGGTGCTGCTTGTAAGGGTTCAAGAACGCCCCCAATACCAACGCCACCAGATAAATGTACATTCTTGCCAATTTGGGCACAGCTGCCAACAGTCGCCCAAGTATCTACCATGGTACCTTCATCCACATAAGCTCCAATATTCACATAACTTGGCATTAAGATGGTTCCTTGTGAGATATAAGCGCCGTATCTTGCAACAGCGTGAGGTACTACTCGGATGCCTTTTTGTGCATAATTTCGCTTTAAGGGAATCTTATCGTGATATTCGAAAATACCGACTTCAAAAGTTTCCATCTTTTGAATTGGAAAGTAGAGCACGACAGCCTTCTTGACCCATTCATTCACTTGCCAACCATCATTAGTAGGTTCTGCGACGCGCAACGTTCCTTCATCTAAAAGCGAAATGACTTTTCTAATAGCGTCTGTCGTTGTGACATCTTTTAATAAGTCACGGTTTTCCCAAGCTTTTTCAATGATACTCCGTAATTCTGTCATAAAAAATCCAATGTTTCCGCAAAGATAATGGCTTCGATTTAATAAAGAACTCATCTTGCCTTTTTCTTGTGTCTGCAAATTTTCATTTTACACCCTAATTTCATAGTTTTTTTTGCCGTAGCAATGGCTATGATGAAAAAAATCATCCCATTATAGCACAAAAGCTAAAATTTTCGATATAAAATAATAAGACTAGGTGAGTTCTTGGCACAATATTTATAGGAGTTATGATATAAATGGTATTTTTGCTGAAAAATCAATATGGCACGTATTTTAGCGATAGATTATGGACAAAAGCGTACCGGAATTGCGATAACAGATGAACTTCAGATTATTGCATCTGGGTTGACGACTGTTGCCACAAGTGGGCTGATCGATTTTTTAAAAAATTATACAAAGGAAGAAAAGGTAGAACTTTTTGTTCTCGGTGAACCTAAGCAAATGAATAATGAGTCTTCAGAAAGTGAAGTCTTAATTCAGCCGTTTATTGAAATATTGAAAAACGAAATTCCTAACATTCCTATTGAGCGAGTGGATGAACGATTCACTTCTAAAATAGCATTCCAAACCATGATCGATAGCGGATTGGGAAAAAAGAAAAGACAAGATAAGGGCCTAGTCGATGAGATTAGCGCAACGATCATTTTACAGAGTTACCTTTACAATAAATAGACATGATATTACCAATAGTAGCATACGGAACTCCAGTACTTCGTAAAAAGGCCAAAGATATAGAGAAGGTTTATCCGAAATTGAAAGAACTTCTTGAAAACATGTACGAAACAATGTATGAAGCTTCTGGTATTGGCTTAGCGGCACCACAAATCAGCTTAGCTATAAGGGTTTTCTTGGTAGACACCTCGCCATTTGCAGAAGATGAGGAGATTGAAGAAGAAGAAAGAGAATTCTTGAAAGATTTTAAGCAAACCTTCATCAATGCCAAAATACTGGAAGAAGAAGGTGATGAATGGTCATTTAATGAAGGCTGCTTGAGTATTCCAGATGTAAGAGAAGATGTGTTCAGAAAGCCTGATATCACCATTGAATATTATGACGAAAATTTTGAAAAACATACCAAATCCTTTACAGGTTTAGTCGCCAGAGTGATACAACATGAGTATGATCACATTGAAGGAATTTTGTTCACGGATAAACTAACAAGCTTTAAAAAACGTTTGCTAAAAGGGAAATTATCCAACATATCTAAAGGAAAGATCAAAGTAGACTACCGCATGCGTTTTCCTGAAATGAAAAAGAAGCGTTAATTATTTTGTTTATTAGGGTAAAGCTTAGATATTTGCCGACTTGAAATTATAAATATGGGTTTAGATAAAATATTATCGGTTTCTGGAAGACCAGGGCTTTATAAAGTGCAAGCACAAACGCGATCGGGGTTCCTCGCAGAGTCATTACTTGATGGTAAACGAATTTCTGTTGGGATACAGCATAATGTGAGTATATTGAGTGAAATTGCAATCTATACCCTTACAGAAGAATTGCCGTTGCGCAAAGTTTTCAAAAAAATAAATGAGAAAGAGAATGGTCAGCCAACTTCGGTTGGACATAAAGAAGGTAAGGACAAGTTAGAAGAGTACTTTTTTGAAGTCTTACCTGATTATGATGAAGATCGTGTATATGCAAGTGACATTAAAAAGATCGTGCAGTGGTATAATTTGTTGCAGAAACATGATCTGTTAGATCTGGAGAAATCTGGAACTGACGAGGAAGAATAAATAAACAATCGCTTAAAAAGTGATTTTTTTTAGAAAATATCAAATATATCACCGATGATGTCACCAGCATCATCTAACAAGTCTATACCACCAGAGAACAAACTTTCGATTCTGGTATCGAGGAACAACCCTAATACCAAGAATTCTTCCCAAGAGCAGTCCTTATATGTTTTGGATGTTTTCTTGGCATCTTCTTCATAAACCTCAAATTCCTCCTGGATTTCAGGGTGTAATATCTCAGGTTTATTCAATTTTATTTGGTTGGAAAGAGTATCATAAGCCTCAATCAAGGCTGCGAATTATTGTTTCGCATTGGCAGCTTTATTTTTTTCTGGATGTAGTATTGCGATTTGATCACGAAAAGCTTTTTTTATGGTATCCGGATCTGCATTAGATTTAACAGCAAGTATTTTATAATAATCTTTCATTTAGGACTAATGGTGTTCAAACTAGTAGTTGAAAGAAAATCTAGTGTGTTACAGCTTATTTAGCGTCCTCTTCATCAAAATTAGTTCTGCTAAAGGACGTTGGCATTAATTGAGGAATCAATTTTATCACTAAAGGTAGTAGTAACGCACCACCTGGAAGTAAGAATATGGCTAATGCAGGTATAGATTTAAAGATATCCAGCATCTGGTCTTTGGCTTTTTTCCACTCTTCATCACTCAGGTCTTGCGTAGTGGATTTCGAAAGAAGATACACTAATTCCTTACTTTGTTTTATCTCATGCATCAACCGCTTCTTATTAAGTTCAAGAAGTTCGATGATGGTATTCTTATCCGGTACTTTCATTCTGTGTAAAGGTATTAAAATACTTCATAGAAAAGTTAGAATATAAAAAACCCAGACTAAAGTGGTCTGGGCTATTTGTCAGTATAAGTTTATTTTATAATAGTTATTAACTTAGAAAGTACATCCTTAATTTACCACGGTGTTTTACTTCCAGTTCACCACGATATTCGCATGGAAACTCGTCCTTGATTTCTTGATACGTTGTTTCTGAGAGGTTGACACGACCTGGTTCTGATGCTGATTCCATTCGTGAAGCTATGTTCACGGTGTCTCCCCAAATATCATACTGCCATTTCTTGATGCCAACGATTCCAGCAACCACGGGTCCTGAATGTAGTCCGATCCTAATCTCGAAATGCGTCAAATCATCTTGGGCACTTAATGACTCCTTGACCATATCAGCAATTTCCTGCGCTGCTTTGATTGCATTTTTAGCATGATCCGGATTGGGTGTTGGTAGCCCAGATGCACACATATACGAGTCGCCAACGGTCTTGATTTTTTCCAGCCCATGTTTTGAGGTTATTTCATCAAATCGTTTGAAATAATAATCAATGCTCTTAACTAATTGTTCTGGTGTAATATGTTCTGCAACCGCCGAGAATTGCACGAAATCCGTGAATAATACTGTTACGTCCTCACATTTTACAGCTTCTACTTCGCCTTTTTGCTTAAGTTCCTGAGCTATTTCAGATGGCAAGATATTGAGTAGTAGATTGTCAGATTTCTTTTTCTCTTTTGAAATGGTCTTATAATACCAAAATAGAGTGAGAAGGAGTACACCAGTAAAAGCTAGAACAATCAATTGATTCCTCTTTTGCTGGTTCAGCTTTTCTACCTCCAATTGTTTCTGCGAGACTTCAAAATTCGTTCTTATATTGGCTCTTTCCTGAACATTTTTAATATTGTTGAGACTATCCCTATACACAATATGATCTTTATAGTGTTGTAAGGATTTAGATGAATTTCCTAGCTCTTCGTGTAATTCAGACAATTTAAGATTGGCATCGCCAATTTGTTCTTTTAAGCCATATTTCTTTCCGAGATCAAGGCTTCTTTGAGCGTAAGCCAAAGCTGAATTTTGTTCGCCCTTTTCCACATAAATATCTGCCATTGAAAGGAGATATATACTAATGGCATAGTAATCTTCAGAGGCTTCAAGAATCTCTACCGCGTCATTGATATTCTTTTCGGCTAGGTCATTGCGCCCTTGATTGGCATATACAATACCTATATTCCCAAGATTATAAGCTTTACCTACTATATAATCAACCTGTTCGAAAATCTGTCCGGATTCTTGGAAATACACGAGCGCAGAATCATATTTCTTATTGTTGACTAGGTCATCACCAGCGTTCATTATCACTGAGGCCAAATTAACCGAATCTACCGTTTTTCTGAGAGCACTTATAGCCTTTGTATAATAAATTGAAGCATTTTGATGGTCATCTGAAATCGAATAAATGTCTGCAACGGCGCTATAGGCAACACCTTCAAAATTAGGCATGTCGCCTTTCTGCGCAAACTCTGCACTCTTGAAATACGCATTAATGGCCTCTTGTAAATTTCCTTGAAGTCGCCTTGCATTCCCTTTTTGGAAATAACCATGAGATTGAAAGGTCAAATTATTATCTCGTTCGGCTAAAACTATCAACTCCTCAGCAAACTGCAATCCGAGATCAAGGTCATTGGTTTCGTTAAAGGCGAGTTTCTCAAGTAAATCTAGCTTCTCGACACCTTGTAAAGTGTCCGCTTCATAAATGGGACGTAGTGCATCGGCTACTCGTTGATCTTGTGCATTGGCTGTTTGAAAGACACAGAAAAAAATGACTATTAATACATAATAGGCATTTCTTTTGTAATTGATAATGTTATTGTCCAAGGCTGATCTTGATTTTTGGATCGGTGACTATGCCACCTACATTTTGGTTATGCCAGCCACCACCTACAGAGGTCCAAGTAATGGAGTACCATTCGACTTCTAGCAGCTTGTCACTTGTACTAAGTGTTCCTTCCCATTCTGTTTTTTCTGCATTCGTCGAAGCAGGTTCCTTACCTCCTGGACCCGCGAAAAGATCCATTGAAGATGGGTGTTTGGCTGAACTTTGGTACTGCGTAATTTTGGTAATGGCAGCGACACCAGATCCTGCTTCGACGACCCACTTGATCTGATCTCCTGCTGCAGCATTCACATCCGGTCCAACATCATATGTTAGTGTTTTTTCTACTCGATTGCTTCCTGTAATTATGATTTTTACGTCACCCATGTTTTAAAATTTTAGTTGGTTATACTATGGTTGGTGTTCAACCACAATGAAAGATACATATTTTTTAGGAAAGATTGTATAAACCCTTATCTTTAGTAAGGTATCAGACTATTACATTGTATGGAAAAGACACTAAAATTAGATTACTCTATTATAAATCAAGCAATTGACAACGGACTTAATTACTTAATGTCCAAATCTCAATCTGGTAAGTGGCGAGGCTTTCCAACATTGGCTGGTGATTCTGATATTTGGGTCACAGGATTTATCACGGCTCATATACAATCATTTCTCAACGATGAAGAACGATTGAATGAGATTCATGCTTTTTTAATTGAGGCCCGTCAACCTACAGATGGTTGGTCCTATTCGGCCATGGTGCCTTCAGATGCAGACTCTACGGCTTGGTGCCTTATGGCACTAAAATCCAGTTCTATATTTGATCTAAAAGACCTAGAAAATTCACGGACATTCTTATGGGAGCATTTTGTGGACAAAGGCATTGCCACATATAATTTGGATTCAGGAATTGGCGATTTTGTTTCAGCACCTAATAATGAAGCCATCGCTGGGTGGACCGCTTCACATCCTGATGTGTCGGTTGCTACCATCCTTGCAGATATCAATAATGAAAGAGTACCAACTATCTTGGATTGGCTTCGGACCTTGCAATCTGAGGAAGGCTTCATCAACTCCTACTGGTGGCGTGGTCCATATTATGCAACAGCTCTTACCTTGAGAGCTTTGAATGAGTGCAATGAGGCTTTATCTGGACCACATGCCGAAACACTATTTAACGAACTTAAAAGACTACAATTGGATGATGGCGGCTTTGCTCTAGGAACTAATAATACGTTGAATCCATTCTCTACTGCTTTAGCATTAGAATCCTTACTACATTTGTCAAACATCCATGGGGAAAATGAAACTTTTGCCTGTGCACAGGCCCTACTGGGAGCACAAAACGACAATGGAAGCTGGGACGGTGATTTCATATTGCGAATCCCTGCCCCACATGTCTTGGATCCTGAGACTATTACCGCTTACGACAATCCTGATGGAGGCGGTAATTCATTTATCCCAGATCAGAGTGGCCTATTCGCTACTACAATGGCATGCTATGCACTAAATTGTCTTCGACAAAACTTTGATAATCCGCACAATTAATGAAGAAAGCACTTAATTGGCAGGAACATTTTGGGAATGTTTTCTTTGATTTATGGGAGAAGGCTGGTTTACCAAACCCTCTTGACTACGGTGAAAAATATATTGAATTGCGCTTTCAATCTGTTTTTAAGCATGAATTAATTAAGGAAACAGCAGAACCGAATTCGGTATTAGAAACAAGCTTGGTGAATTCAATTTATGGCTTTGGAGTTCTGCATGGCCGCATGTTTGCTCAATTGCTGGGTATTAAAGAATTGGAAATCCCTGATGCGCTAGACTGGTGCGGACGTTTCAATTTGGGCATTAGCACGTTTGATTATGTAACCGATGAGACACCAGATGGAATCGCTAAATTCACTTCTTTTGAAGTATTTCAATCATTGAAAGCTATAGATCCTCAGTTGAAGCAACAATTGAATCCTACTGAAGTATTTTTAATGCAATTATCCCGGGGTGTCCTCAAGGATGTTGAAAACATGGATCGTGCCAATGGCACAGATGATTTGATGCTGTGCATGAAGCAACTCTATAAGTCTCAAATGTTCCTTTCAAAACAGTCATTGAAAAACATGACAAATGCAGAGGACATTGGACAATCGCTATACCTGAAATCTGCAGAACCATTTCTTGTTATGGCTGAATATATTGCCAGCGCATCTAATTTAGGAGAGGAAAAAACGGAAATAGCCAAATCTCTTGGTAAGGCCTTTGGTAAGTTATATTGGCTTATTGATGATGCGATAGATGTTTGGATTGATCTTGAAGCTGATGACTGGAACCTTTTTTTACTTAAGGCATATAATCAAAACCCAAAACTATTTACTGAACCATCGAATAATTCAATAAAGAATGACCTAGAAAAAATTTGGTATGAGAACTCGATTGCAGAACGTTTATCTAAGCAGATGATCCAGGGACTAAAAAATACGGTGAAGGAACTTCAAGCTTCGGAAGAAGAAATTACGGACCAACTTGGTATAATGGCATCGGTCTTATGGCATTGGTATAAATATTAATGACCATAAGGAAATACGTTTTCTAGATCAATGAGCTAATCACCACGGAAACTAGGAATGAATTAGCTTCATATTTTTTCCATACCGCAGCAAGACAGTATTCCATAAAAAAACCCAGACCAAAGTGGACTGGGCTTTACTCTTAATAGTTTATTCTATGATACCAGCACAGCTTATCCTAGTTCCTGCGGCGCCCGAAGGTTGTGATACAAAATCGTCTGTACCTTGGTGAACGATTACCGCTTTACCGGTAATGTCTTTATTTGGGTCTCCACAGCCGATGCACCATTCATCAGTTGAAAAATTGACAGTTCCTTGCCCTTTCTCGTTGGCTATGAAATTGCCAATATCGCCTTTATGATATCCTTTTAATTCTCCCCATTTAGCATGATCTTCAAAAGTTGGATTCCAGTGACCACCTGTCGATTTTCCGTCAGCCGATGAGCAATCTGCCTTTTCATGGAGATGGATGGCATGTTCACCTGGAGATAATCCATCCATAATTGCTATCATTGATACAACACCATTTTCTTCAGTGAAGACCACATTGCCGGATACCTTACTATCACTTTTAGGCGATAAGATGGCTGTGATTTTCTTCACTTCTACAGTTTTAGTGACTTCTTCAACCTTTTTTTCTGCTTCTTTCTTTTCTTTTTTACAACTCGTGGTTAGTATCAAGGTCATTAAGGTAAACAGGATATATATTCTTTTCATCAGGTAATATTTTAATTAAATTCTTTCGCAGCCACAAGGTAAGCAGATAATAGGGCAATTACAAATAGCTGATATGACATATATCATATTTTTAAATGACGATGTATTCTATTTTTGATGAGAATCAATTAA
>CBESOB010000096.1:0-10615 GCA_965530995.1 uncultured Flavobacteriaceae bacterium | reverse complement strand
ACAGTAAAGTGTGCAATTTGAGCGTACACGAGACTGGAACTGTATTTTTTGAAAAGCAAGGAATGGACAAAAATGAACAACGTATTGCAGTCAATGATCTTTGTGGTGCGATGGTTTTTCCGTTAATTAAAGATAATTTTAAGGATTGGTTAAAACTCTATGTCGATAACCTTAAAAACGCCTTTGGTTCAGGTAAGCAATTGCTTTTATTCTTGATGTTATTAGTAGCCTCCCTTGTTTTCATTTTTAAACGTAAGGAGAATACCATTGCTAAATTTATTTTTGCCATTGTTCTAGTCGTATTTGCCAATATGACCATAGTGCCATTAGCCGTGCATTCATTAAAGCGTTATTTGTTCTATACGGATTGGGTCATATTTGCAATACTCATTTTATTATTGAATGAGCTATTCATTAAAAAGACAAGCAAGATATGATAGAAGTGAGTATTGTGATGCCATGCCTGAATGAAGCGGAAACAATTGAAAGTGTTGTTAAGAAGGCACTATCTTTTTTTGAATTGAATGCCATAGAAGGCGAAGTGGTAATTGGTGATAATGGTAGTACCGATGGTTCACAGGAATTGGCAAAAGCTCTTGGAGCCAAAGTGATAAATGTCAAGGAAAAAGGATATGGCAGTGCTTCTAGAGGCGCTATCGAATCGTCATTAGGAAAGTACATCATAACTGCAGACACGGATGATAGTCATGATCTTGAAAACTTGATGCCATTTGTTGAGAGACTCAGAGAAGGAGATGATCTTGTTATGGGAAATCGCTTTAAAGGAACAAAAGAAAAGAAAGCCATGCCTTTTTTGCATCGGTATCTAGGAAATCCAATACTAACGTTTACAGGCAATTTATTTTTCAGAAGTAATATTGGCGATTTTCATTGTGGGTTACGTGGATTTACCAGAGAGGCTTACAACAAGATGGACCTGAAGACCACTGGAATGGAATTTGCTTCAGAAATAGTTGTTAAGGCCACGATGAATAAGTTAAGGATCTCGGAGGTGCCAACTACCGTCTTCCCTGCTGGGCGTAGTAGGAAACCCCATTTAAGAACCTTTCCAGATGGTTGGAGACATTTGCGTTTTCTATTAATGTACAGCCCAAGATGGCTATTCCTTATACCAGGAATTATCTTTGTAATCGTAGGGTTTACGACTTCCATGTTAATGATTTTCAAGTTTTGGAATATTGATATTACTTGGCTTCCTTTTACAGCCATCCTATTTTTAATAGGGTTTCAATTCGTCATATTCTATGCATTAGTGAAGATCTATGGGACCAATCACGGTCTTCTTCCAAGAGGAGAGAGCTATAATAGTTTATTCAATGTTTTCACTCTCGAAAGAGGCTTGCTTGTTGGACTGTTTTTTCTTGTTTTAGGAGCTGGATTAGCAATTCTATTTTTTAAGGATTCTAGTCAATTCAATCAAGATTATTTGAGGATCATTATACCTTCGATAGTGAGTCTTGCATTAGGGATTCAACTCATTCTTTTCAGTTTCTTTTTTAGTATTATGGGACTTAATGATACTGAGAATTAATTCAAATTAAAAAACATGTTTTTAGATATATCGTTTACAGATTGGGTTGGTTATCTCGCCATGATAACATTGTTGATTTCATTCTTGATGAAAAACATTACTAAGCTCAGGATCATTAACTCCTTTGGTTGTGCCTTTTTTGTTATTTATGGGTTTATGTTAGGGATTTCGTGGCCAATCGTCATCACTAATTTAGCCATCGTATGCATCAATTTCTATTACCTGCTTGTCAATAAAAATTAGTACTTTGCCAATACACAAACATTAATCTATCCAACTATCTTCACTGTAGAGAAATACCGATCTAGCCATAAGAATCTTTGGGATGATTTTGTCAACAAGGCAAAGAACGCCACGTTTTTATTCAAGCGTGATTTTATGGAATACCATGAAGATAGATTTACGGATCATTCTCTCATGGTACTAAAAGATGATACGTTGGTTGGATTGCTTCCTGCAAATGTTATAGGAAATACTGCATATGCGCATCAAGGGTTGACATATGGTGGGTTAATATGTAATAGGACGCTGAAGTTGAATGACTTCATTGAAACATTTCGGGCCATTTTAATAGCATTACAAACTGAAGGTATTGAGACCTTGAATCTTAAGGCCATGCCATCGATCTATTGTGCCGGACCAAACAGCGAGATAGATTATGTCATGTTTTTATTAGAAGCTCAACTTACAAGAAGAGATGCTCTTTCGGTAATTGATCTTAGGGAAGACATTAAATTTTCCAGTAGTAGGGTAGAGGGCTGTAAAAGAGCGATGAAGCATGGATTAAAAGTTGAAGAAGAAGATGATCTTAATTCGTTTTGGAATGCCATTTTAGTTCCTAATCTTAAAAATAAATATAATACGAACCCTGTGCATAGTCTTGAAGAAATAAGTTTGCTGAAAGAGCGTTTTTCAAGGAATATTAGGCAATTCAATGTGTATCACAAAAACGAACTAGTGGCAGGGACCACAATTTTTGAAACTAAGAATGTGGCACATGCTCAATATATTTCAGGAAATGCTGAAAATAGTAAATTAGGAAGCTTGGATATGTTGTATTCACACCTTATCAAGGAGGTTTATAATAATAAGAAATTCTTGGACTTCGGAATTTCCAATATGAATGAAGGTAAAAATGTGAATTCTGGATTGCAATTCTGGAAAGAAGGATTTGGGGCAAGAACCATTACTCAGGATTTCTATAGTATACCTACAGGTGCATTTAATAAGTTGGAGAAAGTAATGGTATGATTAAATTTTTGGATTTACATAAGATCAATCAGCGATTTGAAACTGAATTCAAAAATAGATTTCAGAAATTTCTAGATTCTGGATGGTATGTACTCGGAAATGAAGTGACGTCATTCGAAAATGAATTCGCCGAATACTGTGGGACAAAGTTCTGCTCGGGAACTGCTAACGGATTAGATGCATTGACTCTCATATTCAAATCCTATATAGAGCTCGGAAAACTAACCCTAGAAGATGAGGTCATCGTGCCGGCAAATACATATATAGCATCGATCCTTTCTATTCTGCATGCTGGATTGAAGCCCGTATTTGTAGAGCCTAATGAAAATTCTTTCAATTTGGATTCTTCAAGAATTGAAGACGCACTCACAAACAAGACTAAAGCTATTTTGGTCGTGCATTTGTATGGTCAACTTGCCGATATGGACAGAATTCAATCATTAGCCAAATCAAAGAATCTTTTGATCATTGAAGATGCCGCACAAGCTCACGGAGCAGAAAATGAACTTGGAGTTAAGGCTGGGAATCTAGGGGATGCTGCCGGTTTTAGTTTTTACCCAAGCAAAAACCTGGGAGCCTTAGGTGATGGAGGTGCAATAACTACCAACGACGAAAATTTATTTGATGTGATAAAAATGATTCGGAATTATGGGGCATCTTCCAAATATGTCAATGAATATATTGGTTTTAATTCTAGACTAGATGAAATTCAAGCAACTTTCTTAAGTGTGAAGTTGAAACAACTGGATTCCGATAACGACAGACGTCGTGAAATTGCCAGGCGATACATTACCGAAATCAGAAACCCTAAAGTGGCACTACCGGAATATGATAACTCCAAAAACCATGTATTCCATGCATTTGTAATACGGACTGTCAATAGAGATACATTGAAAGCTCATCTCGATACGGATAGAGTACAATACCTTATACATTATCCTATTCCACCCCATAAACAAAAAGCATTTAAACAATTTCAAGAATTAAATTTACCAATTACAGAAGGCATTCATAATACTGTGTTAACTTTGCCTATGAGTCCAGTAATGACTGAAGAAGAGGTGACAAAAGTCATTGATACCCTAAATGCATATTAATTGAGACGATTAATAGATTACATAAACAATAACGTATTATTCAAAGTTGCGTCACTTAATTCTGCTTCTGTTTTGGTGCGCATTATTGCTGGATTTTTCACCTCTAAGGCCATTGCTATTTACATTGGTCCTGAAGGTATGGCATTGATCGGTAACTTGCGAAATTTTCTAACGTCAGTTCAAGCATTTTCTACCTTAGGATTATATAATGGGGTTGTAAAATACATAGCTGAATTTAAGCATAATACTGTAGAGCTTGGCAAGTTGATATCTACCGTCTATTATTTCGGATTTATCACCACCACAATCGTTTGTTTCTTTGTGTATTTTAATGCAGAATATCTCAATTCATTGGTCTTCTTGACCTATAGCGATTATACTTATATATTCAAGATTTTGGCGTTGGCCCTTCCTTTTTATTCATTGAATATGCTAACATTCGCTATAATGAATGGGTTTTCAAAGTACAGGATGTTATTGATGATCAACATCATCGGTCAAGTACTGGGCTTATGTGTGACATTAGTACTCATCTACCAGAATAACCTAGACGGAGCGTTGGTTTCGGTGGTTATTTCTCCATCCTTATTATTCTTGATCACGTTCGTTGGAATCATGAATCAAAGGAGTTTGGTGCCTTTAATCAAAGCTGATAATATAAGCTTCGATTTCATGAAGAAATTGAGCGCTTATTCAGTTATGGCCTTGGTTTCTGCGATTGCTCTTCCGCTGGTAATGATCAATATCAGGAATTATATAGGCGACAATGTAGGACTTCAAGAGGCTGGTTTTTGGGAAGCCATGAATAGAATATCCACGTATTATCTCATGTTCGTTAATTCACTAATGACTTTGTATATATTACCTAGATTTTCAGAAATCAATAGCGCAAAGGAATTCAGGGCTGAAGTATTTAGTTTTTACAAAACAATAATGCCTGTTTTTGGGTTGGGTCTGTTAGTGATTTATTTTTTAAGACCTTTTATAATCGCCATAGTGTTCAGCAAGGAATTCAAACCCATGGAAGATTTGTTTTTATGGCAACTACTCGGTGATTTTGTTAGAGTGCTTTCTGTCGTAATAGCCTACCAATTCATTGCCAAGCGCATGTTCTGGCATTTTATTATCAGTGAAATATTTTCAGTGATCATGATCTATGCCACTAGCATCTATTTTATTGACATGTATGGTGTTAAAGGAGCTACTATTGCCCATTTTGCGAGTTATGTGCTTTATTTTGGTATTGTGTTAATGATATTTAGCTCAAAGCTTTTTGGGACATTACCCGATGAGGAACTTCAGGAAGATGAAACAGAAGTAGATGAAGATGAATAAACCTCCATATATCTCTTTGCTATCTTTTTGTAGTTATGCTCAGCCTCTATAAATTTTCGGGCATTCTCTGCGATTAAAATGATTTCTTCTGGATTCATTACCAATCGTTCAAGCTCAGCATATAATTGTTCTTCATTCGGACTAGCATTAATTGCAATTGAATGATCCAAATGGTAATACTCCTTAAATTCCTTATCCAGTCCAGTGAAAACGACCTTACCTTGGGCCATGGCCTCTAAGGCATTGTAGCCTTGGTCTAGACTATATACTTGGTCAAGTATGATGTGTGCATTATTATAACTTTGTATGTAATCCTTATAGGGTACATCTTCTGTAATGCTAATGTCTACTAATTCCGGATATGCATTTCTCAATCTCTTCAGGACTGATTTAAATAAAGGAACACCTTTCCTGATGTAATTACTACTATTGACTCCCAGGAATATATTTATTTTATCTGAAATTTCAGGGCCTTTGAATTCAAGGGTATCGACGTTTATTGGATTGGCAATAAGTCCAAGATACTTTTTGTGACCTTGCAGCGGAAAATGATAATCTAAATCTGAAGCAATGACTCCATCAACCGTTTCATAAATAAAATCATGAAGCGCTTTATACTTTGGTGTTATATACTTTAGCGAAGAAGAATAATATGGTTTTAAAGAGGGGTTCTCAATATAGGGTGAGAGCACGGAGTATCTTGGTTTTTGTAAAAGTGCATAAGAAACACTCATATGATCATCTCCGCAAGACAACAAAAAGAGCTTTTTATTAGTCTCTTTTAATGTTGAAATTATTTTTCGTTCAGCACTTGGAGAAGTTAGAAAAGGGCTTTCATTGATTAGTTGCACAACGTCAAATCCACTCAGTCTACGTTTTATTTTATTGAATCTCATCAGGATTTCCCATGATGCTATATCATATTTGGTTAATCTGAATAATGCTTGTCTTAATATATTACCGATTCTTGATTTAAAGAAGATGGCGTCTAATGAAATATCTCGAGGATAATTCTTGAATCCATCCCCGGAAGCAATGATGACAACCTCATGACCTAATTGCAATAACCCTTCCTTCAATGAGTTATGTAATCTGCTATATTCGCCGACCAATAAGATCTTCATTTGTTATATTTGGTGTGTTAAAATTCTAGGAATTGCAAAGTACTAATAAAAAAAAGATCTGTATAGTTGTTCAATCCTTAAGTGAAGGAGGCTCTCAGCGATCAACAGCATTACTATCTAAGACCTTGGCATTGCTAGGCCATGATATTCATTTGGTTTCGGTACTTAATAAGATCGAATTCGATTTTGCAGGGACCTTGTTCAATCTCGGTGAACTAAAGGAAAAGGACGATACTATTTATGGGCGCCTGAATAGACTTCTTATCTTCTGGAAATTCTTGAAAAAGCATGATTTTGATTACATCATCGATAATAGAGCGCGCGTTCAGGCATATCGTGAGATCATGATCACCAAATTACTATATAGATCAAAAGGTGTTTATGTTATTAGGAATTATGACGAACTCACATTCACAAAATATGCTTGGCTCAATAGATATTTATACAGAAATGAGACCATGATTGCAGTGTCGGATGGCATTCGAGAAAAGTTCAAAGAGAAGTATGCCTTGAATAAAATTATGACCATCAATAATGCTGTGGATATCGATTCTCTTGCTCTTATGGCGAATCAGGACTCTTCTGATGTTGACTCTCTTGGAAAATACATCATACTTTATGGTAGATTGGATGATGAATATAAAAACCTTAAACTTCTATTGGATGCCTTCAAGGAATCGCGATTACCAGAAAATAGTGTAAAACTTGTCATCATTGGAGACGGACCTGATAAAGAAATGATCGTGCAGTACTGTGATTCATTGGGGCTTGCTAATGACGTGGTTTTCTATCCCTATAATAATAACCCTTTCGTTTATGTAAAACACGCCGATTTCACTTTAGTTACAAGTAGGTTTGAAGGTTTTCCTCGCGTCATTCTCGAGTCCTTGGCAATTGGTACGCCTGTAATATCTGTGGATTGCCCAACAGGTCCGCGCGAGATCATCGACCATGGTAAAAATGGTTTGTTAATTGAAAATTTTAATCCAAAGGCACTAGCGAAAGCTATGGATAGTTTTATATTTGACCAAGAGTTATATAGTTTCTGCAAGAGTCACGCACAAACCAGTGTTGAAAAATTTTCGATGAAACGTATTGCTGAAAAATGGAATGAAGTACTGAAATGAAGGAATCAAAAATTGAGAATGCAGTCATTATCGATATCCCAAAAATTGAGGATAGACGTGGCAATTTATCAGTTATAGAAAAGGATTGCGTTCCTTTTTCCATAAAGCGAGTTTATTACCTCTATGATGTGCCAAGCAATTCATATCGCGGTGGACATGCCCATAAGGCTATAGATGAATTCCTAGTGGCATTGAGTGGTAGTTTTGATGTGATATTGAAAGATGGAGAAAATCAAAAAACAATAACCTTGAATAAACCTAATAAAGGATTATTGATAGTGCCAGGAATTTGGAGGGAACTTGAAAATTTTTCTTCTGGTGCCGTTTGCTTGGTGTTAGCTTCTGAGGTGTTTGAAGAATCTGATTATATTAGGGGATATGACGATTTCAAATCAGTCAAAGGCGCTTAAATTTATCTTTAGTTCTCTTAAAAACCATTGTATTTTCTTAATGAGCATCAATGTCATCCTATTGCATGACAATAAGAATCGTTGCTTCCGGCTCAGATTATTTTTGTCGATCTTCTCAAAGTAAGATTTCGAAATATCAAGAACCCCTGCTATCTTATATTGGAGGCCAATGGAAAATCGATTTAGGTCTAGATATTTTTTTAAATACACATCATGCGTTGCTCTTGACTCATATTTGTCCAAATCGATAAAATCCCTTTTTTCTGTAGCAGTTTTCGTTATGCGATTAACACCCATTAAATTGTGTTGTGCTGTGATCTTATATGAAAACACCAAAGGTGAGTCAAGTGCTGCCCGGATCCATAAGTCTGTGTCTTCTCCAGCACCAAAAGTTATTTTTTTATCGAAACCGCCTAAATTATGAAAGAAGGCCCTATTCATGCATACGGCAGAAGTCCAAGCCAAACTTGATACTAGGGAATTTTTAAAATAATTATCAACGACACCTTCAAAACCAACATCATCATCATTTATTAAATGTGTTTTCATCGGTAATATTAATCCATCATGGTGTTTGATCTCGTATCGGGTGGTAAACCAATTATTCTCTGAGTAAGTCTCAATAAGAGAATTTATGACTTCCAAGTGATTCGGTTTCCATAGGTCATCGGCATCAAGAAAGGCTACAAATTTTCCATTCGCCTTGGAAACCCCAAAATTTCTAGCCAAGGAAACCCCCTCATTTGGTTTGCTAAAAACCAGTAACCTTGGTTCGGTTATCGATTCAACAATTTTTAGACTATTATCGGTTGATCCATCATCTATGATGATAATCTCAAAGTCAGTAAAAGACTGTTCTATAACCGAATTGAGCGTATTTTTAATGTTCTCTGCTTTGTTATATAAGGGTATGATAACTGAGAATAGAGGCATATCAAATTTTTTCTAAGTTACAGATATAACACAATCGATAGAAATCGAATATAAACAAATTGGGATTCCCTGATTTAAGATGCTTCTCGAAAGTAGCCTTGAATTTTCTGTAAAAATAGCCAAGAACGCGACGAATTCTTAGATTGGTGACAATAGTTAAAAATCGAGTCAACGATGTGTCCTTGGTGCTAATTAAACCTTGTTCAATGAAAAAGTGCAGTGCTTCGACAGATTGCATTGATTTATTCAGGAAAACCTCATTGCTTTCCAAGCCGAGATGATACACAGGATTATTAACATGAGACAAGCTTACTTTTTGCTTCTTTAATTCAAGTGCGAACAATGTGTCTTCGTGTCGTAAATTGGGTATTTCTTCATTAAATGAAACGGTATCAAATACGTCTTTATGAATCATGAAATTCAAGGTCAAGAATCTTAAATATTTATCCTTGTTGCGATCATTTACCTTGAGGGCTTCGCGTTTATTTCCATATTTCCATCTCAATATTTTATGGGGTTCCGGCTTGTTTTCTTGATAGACGATTCCGCCATATACAATACCTGGTATTTCTGGAAGGGTATCCATATATGTTGAAATAAAATTTTTCTCCTTTGGCAAAACATCAGCATCCAGGAATAACATCCAGTCAAAAGTTGCTTTTGTAGATAACATGTTCCTTATTGAACTTCTGCCGACATTTTTTGGAAGAACTTCAAAAGATGAATTGGGTAAAGAATTAATGCTTTGATTAGTATTCATTGGCGTTGTTGAACAATCGTCAAGAACAATGATTTCAAATTCTATATTGAGTTTAGTGGCTTGTTCATTGACTTCCTGAACGAGCGGAAAAACATCATAATTATATGTAGGAATCACTATTGATAACACTAAAAAGACATGTTTTTGCTAATATATGACCTTTAGGGTAAAGATCGAGGTACAAGTTTTTATTCTATGAATAGATATGAAATTTCAATATTGAATTTATCTTTTTCAGAAGTTGGCCGATCGAGTATGAAATTCAGGAAGTTCTAATCTTTTCTCTGCACCACTTCAAAAACACGATTCTCATCACACTTTAAGGTTTTGCTTGGGTATTTAAGAAGCAACGCGTAGTCGTGAGTCGCCATTAGAATGGTATTCCCGTTTTTATTAATGTCCTGCAACACTTCCATAACTTCCACGCTGGTTTGTGGGTCGAGGTTTCCGGTTGGTTCATCTGCTAATATTAACTCCGGGTCATTGAGTAATGCTCGCGCTATGGCAATGCGCTGTTGCTCGCCTCCAGAAAGTTCGTGAGGGAACTTGAATCCTTTTGTCTTCATTCCTACCTTGTCAAGGACAGCCTCGATCCTACTGGCAATTTTTTCTTTGTCTTTCCAACCTGTTGCCTTCAATACAAACATAAGATTGTCATTGACGGTCCTGTCATTCAGTAATTTAAAATCTTGAAAAACCACCCCTAATTTCCTCCTCAAAAAAGGAATGTCTTTTTCTTTTAGCATTCTTAGGTCATAATCTACAATATGGCCTTCACCTTTAGTGAGTTCCAGGTCGCCGTAAAGTGTTTTCATGAAACTGCTCTTGCCACTGCCTGTTTTGCCAATTAGATAGACAAAGTCACCTTTGTTCATTTCAACATTCACATCTGATAGCACAAGACTATCACCTTGGAAAATTGATGCATTTTTAAGTTGTAAAATAGTTTCAGGCATGAATTGAGCAAAATTGATTAATAGTTGTAAATGTATTGTTTTATAGTAACTTTTAAAATGGGTTTAAATT
>CBESOB010000095.1:0-10677 GCA_965530995.1 uncultured Flavobacteriaceae bacterium | reverse complement strand
GATTACAGTTGTGAAAAATTGGCTTAAATCTTCTACTAATAAAACCTTTGCTTGTGTTCTATTGGCTATGCTATTCTTTAACGTATACGCATCGTTAAATGAGAACATATTGTTGCTACAAGTATCTAATGCATTGACAATTCCATTATTTTTTTCGATTTTCTTCTTGAAGAACAAATTCATCAATAATATATTCATTGCCTTTTTGCTATTAACATTCATTGGTGACCTTTTTTCCATGATGCCCATTAACACGGGTCAGCTTAAAGTCACATCTGCAGCATATTTTTCTAGTTACACGGTACTCATTCTAGTAGGACTATACAGAATTAGAGGTTTCAAATTTATAGGGTTAGTAGGGGCGTACTTAGTTGTAGTATTCCTTCTCAATGCTTATTTTATGTATTCCTTGTATGGTATGTTGTCTTATAGCATTTCAGATAGTACGGAGTTGTTCTTTATAACCCTGCAGATCATCGCCTTAGTGGCTCTCGGATTTATCGCTTTTGCAGGGTATCTTAACGAAGATGGTCGTCAGTCCATTGTATTCCTGGTCATGAGTTTTTGCCTAATTTTCTCACAAGTATTGAATTTTGTAGAAACATATTATATCTCATACAATCTCTTTATTGCTTTGGAATGGTCTTCGCATATAGCAGGATTGGTTTTGTTTTACAATTACTTGGTTGAATATAATAAACAGCGTAAAAGAAAAATCGTTAAAGAGAGAATTTCCATTAACAAGAAAATAGCCGCCTGATTCTTAGACTAATATCGTTGTGCCATTTGCTGATTTGGTTTTATCAGAATCAAAATAAAAATCTATTTTTCCTAGATAAAGTCCATAACAGCCTACTTGATTTACCAATACGTTATTACCATCTATATTTTGCGCGACTGTCGGCTTTTGTAGAAAGGTGTGCGTATGTCCCCCTATGATCAAGTCAATATCTTTTGTGGCTTTAGCGAGATTGAGATCGCTAACTTTTTCAGCAAAGCTTTTATAAAAATAGCCTAAATGTGATAAGCAAATGACGAGGTCACATTTTTCTTGTTGTTTTAATATTCTACTCATGTCTTGGGCTATTTCAATAGGATCCAAATACACGGTTTCTTTATACATTTTCTTATCTACTAGGCCTTCCAATTCTATACCTAGACCAAAGACACCAATTTTTATTCCTGCTGTCTTGAAGATCTTGTAAGGTTTGACATGAGAATCCATAATAGTATTGGAAAAATCATAATTGGCAGACACAAAATCAAATTTCGCATTCGGAAGCTGTTTGTATAGACCATTGATACCATTGTCGAAATCATGATTGCCAATTGTGGCCAGGTCATATTTCATCATACTCATTAACTTGAATTCCAATTCACCACCGTAATAATTGAAATAAGGCGTGCCTTGAAAAATATCTCCAGCATCCAGCAGTAATGTATTTGGATTCTCTTTTCTAACGGTTTCAATTAATTTTGCCCGTCTAGCCACGCCACCTTGATTTGGATTCCTACCATGATCGGGGCCAAAAGGGTCAATATGGCTATGAACATCATTGGTATGCAAAATAGTGATCTTCGTCTTTTTTAGTGTCGAAAAAGACGTTAAGCCCATGCCGCCAAGCGTTGCTAAAGATGTTGCTGCTGCTGTTTGTTGTATGAACGACCTACGTTTCATTTGCTTGATGTTTTAATGAATCTACCATCCTTTATTGGGTTAATCGTATCTACTTTTTTGAAATAATCTATCATGGCATTACGCATTTTATAGTCCAAGACATAAAGACTGTCATTGGTTTGAAAAAAGTTCATCCGATTACCGCCATTATACAGGTAATCATAGGTGGCTACCAAATAATTCTTATTAAAATCAATAGGCACCCCATTTATTGATGATGCTAAGACGGCATTATTTTCATCCAGTTTTAAGTTCAATTTAGAAATAGGATGGGCCCTTTTGGACCTAGCGAGATAAGCAATCAATTCTTCAATTTGTTCACCTTTTAAGTCAACAACAACAAGTGCATTATCAAATGGCATTATATTATAAGCTGTTCTCGCACTCACATTTCCTTTTGAGAGGGTTGCACGGATGCCACCATGATTGATCAAGACCATGTCAATGTTCCTGCCTGTTCTTTTATTAAAAACCAAATTTGCTTGTTCATAAGCGACGTCTGCCATGAAATTACCTAAAGCGGTTTCGAGTTCTTCATTTTCTGGTCTTGGGGAATAGGTGTCCACTGCAATGGCCAATATACTATCTAGGTCATTATTTAAATGATCATGATATGGTTTGATGTAATCCAGTATAGCCTGATCGGCTTGCATACTATCTGTTATATGTATTCGTTTACCTTCTATCTTATTCAAGTATACATCTTTGCCCTGTTTACAATTTAAGAAGGATAATAAAATCAGGAAGACCCAAAGGTGTTTAAAATTCATGTAATTGAGTTATGAAGTCAGGTAATATATAAAGGCTCTTTTTATACCTTTGTACAAAGTAATAAAGATAAATGATTTTAAAGAGCTTACGCGAAAAATCAAATCAAAAATATATTAACAAACAACTTAATTCACGCCAGTCAAATGTTAGTGAACAGAAGATAGAGACTTTGGCAGTCATCCTTAACACTAATGAATTCAGTAACTTCGAAGCGTTTCGCGAATTGGCAAATGAGCTTAAAATACACCCTAATAAGATCAAGATCCTAGCGTATACAGAGGATGAAAAAGAAGTTTCGAATTCTAGGGAGTTCTTGTTCAGTAAAAAGGAGATAGGTTGGAAAGCAAAAATAAAGAGTCCAGAATTGAAGGATTTCTTGAATAAGGAATTTGATGCCTTATTGGGGTTCTATAATGAGGAAAATGTGGAATTGAATCTCGTTACAACAATGTCTAAGGCCAATTTCAAGATTGGCATTTCTGGCCATGATGAACGTATTTTTGATTTTATCATTGAAACTAAAAGTAGTGATTTCGGTATTTTCAAAAATGAACTGATTAAATATTTAAATATACTTAAGAAATTAAAGAAATGAACAAATTCATTGGTACAGGAGTGGCCTTGGTAACACCCTTCAAATCAGATTTTAGCATAGATCATAAGGCACTTGAGGGGATTGTTGATTTCAATATCAAAAACGGAATCGATTATTTAGTCATTAGTGGCACAACTGGAGAGAGTGCTACGATTAGCAAGAATGAGAAGGTCGATATAACACAAACTATCAAAAAGGCCAATGATGGGCGATTACCTCTGGTTCTAGGAATTGGTGGAAATAACACGGCCTCAATAATTCAAGAAATCAACGAAACTGATTTCTCAGGGATAGATGCCATTTTATCGGTGTCTCCCTATTACACGAAACCCACTCAAGAAGGGATTTACCAACATTATAAGGCTATTTCTAAAGTTTCGCCTTTACCAATAATCTTATATAATGTGCCGGGTCGAACTATGAGCAATATGTTACCAGATACTACATTAAGATTAGCGAAGGATTTTAATAACATCATAGCAGTCAAGGAGGCAGGGAATAATATGCAACAGTATTTACATCTCCTTAAGGATAAGCCAGACGATTTTCTTGTGATTTCGGGCGATGATGATTTGGTCTTGGGTGCAACATTAGCTGGTGGATCCGGTGTAATATCAGTAATTGGTCAAGGGTTTCCTAAAGAATTCTCCAGCATGATGAAACTGGGTCTTGAAGGTCGAGCAAAAGAGGCTTATGCATTACATTACAAGATCATGGACGTTATTGGTTATATTTTTTCTGAGAACAATCCAGCTGGGATAAAAGCAGTGTTGGAGGCCCTTGGGCTTTGCGAAGATACTGTAAGATTGCCTTTAGTCTCGGCAACTCAAGATCTAAAGAAAAAAATCCGGGATTATATTGGACGATAACCATTGTTAAAGTTTCTATAAACCAAACGTAGGCAAGGAATCTTATATTAATTTCGTATAAAATTTTTGTTTTATTATCCGTTAATAATACGTAATTTTGCAACTTGCTAAAAATATGAAGAACAGTTTATACATAGTACTTTTTGGATTTTTGATGTTGAGTTCTTGTAGTGAATATCATAAAGCACTGAAATCGACAGATATTGGAACTAAATTCAAAATGGGTGATTCTTTGTTCCAGGAGGGTGAGTACTCAAAGGCAAATCGATTATTCGAGAAGATCGTGCCAAGTTATAGAGGTAAGCCTCAAGCCGAGAAACTTATGTACATGCATGCTATGTCTTTTTACAAAACAAAGGATTACTATCTTTCTGGATATCAATTTGAAAGATTTGCAAAATCGTATCCTCAAAGTGAGAAATTCGAAGAAGCATCTTTCTTAAGTGCAAAAAGCGAATACATGCTCTCTCCCGTTTACACAAAGAATCAACAGGTAACAAGAGAGGCAATTGAAAAGCTTCAGTTGTTCATTAATAATAACACAGAATCTGAGTATATCGAGGAAGCGAATAAATTGGTTCAGGAACTGGATTTTAAATTGGAAAAGAAATCCTTTGAGATTGCCAAGCAATATAACAAGATATACGATTATCAGGCTTCGATAAAATCTTTCGATAATTACTTGATAGAATACCCAGGATCCAAATTAAGGGAAGAAGCGATGTTTTATCGATTGCATTCTGCGACAGAGCTTGCTATTAATAGCGTGCCCTGGAAGAAAGAAGACCGTCTGAATACGGCGAAAGGGTACTATGAAGGTTTTAAGAAGACGTTTCCAAATTCCGAATATATCCTAGATGCTGACGAGATGACCATCAAATTGGATGAAGAATTGTTAGCATATAACACTAAAAGTTAAATAGTTTAGAAATGAAAATAGATCTAAAGAAAACTACAGCTCCAGTTAATACGGTAACGTATAATAGGAATACTATTGATGCCTCTACAGAGAACATCTACGAAGCCATTTCTGTTATAGCGAAAAGAGCTGAGCAGATTAATACGGAGATCAGGAAGGAACTTATTGATAAGTTGGAAGAATTTGCAACATTCAACGATAGCTTAGAAGAGATTTTTGAAAACAAGGAGCAAATTGAGGTTTCTAAATTCTACGAAAAATTGCCAAAACCACATTCTTTGGCAGTTCAAGAGTGGTTGAATGATAAGATTTACTACAGAAACACTGAGGAAGACGCTTCTCAACAATAATATACAATGTCCATCTTAAGCGGTAAGAATATATTACTGGGCATTACAGCCGGTATTGCTGCTTATAAATCTGCTTCGCTTGTAAGGCTGCTCATAAAGGCTGGCGCTCAGGTTAAGGTGATTATGACGCCCGCTTCTAAAGATTTCGTAACACCTTTAACATTATCTACATTATCCAAGAATCCTGTGTATTCATCGTTTACGAACGAAGAAGATGAAAATGCTGTTTGGAACAATCATGTGGAACTGGGTCTATGGGCAGATGTATTCTTGATAGCCCCTGCAACTGCAAATACGCTCTCAAAAATGTCAACAGGTAATAGTGATAACCTATTACTCGCAACCTATTTATCTGCAAAATGCGCGGTGTATTTCGCTCCAGCCATGGACTTGGATATGTACAAGCATCAATCGACAATACATAGTTTCAATACCTTAAGATCATTTGGTAATATCATGATTCCTGCAACTAGTGGTGAACTTGCCAGTGGCTTAGTAGGAGAAGGACGTATGGCCGAACCGGAAGATATTGTTGCTTTTATCGAAAAAGACATTCTGGATAAGTTACCGTTAAATGGCAAACGAATCCTGATCACTGCAGGACCTACATATGAGGCCATAGATCCTGTGCGTTTCATTGGAAATCACTCCTCAGGTAAAATGGGTTTCGAAATTGCTAAAGAGGCAGCGAATCTAGGGGCAGAGGTGATATTGATTTCTGGACCAACCCATCAAAGATCAACACATAGTTTAGTTGAGGTCATCCCTGTTACGACTGCTGAAGAAATGTATTTGGAAACTCATAAACATTATAAAAATGTTGATGTGGCCATCTTATCTGCAGCTGTTGCAGATTACAGACCCAAAGAAGTAGCTGATAGGAAAATAAAGAAGACCGATTCTGCGTTAACCTTGGAGTTAGAAAAAACAAAAGACATTCTTGCATCTTTAGGAGAACAAAAAAAGAATCAAGTTCTAGTGGGATTTGCTTTGGAGACCAATAATGAACTTGAAAATGCCAAGGAAAAGCTCAAGAAGAAGAATTTAGATTTAATTGTCTTAAATTCGTTACAAGATAAAGGTGCTGGTTTCGGAGGAACAACCAATAAAGTGAGCATCATTAATAAGAATGGAAACGTGAATGAATATATGTTGAAGTCCAAGACTGAAGTAGCTCAAGATTTACTTAACGAAATACTTACTTTTATCAATGCGTAATATACTCTACATATTTGCTTTTTTAATTTCAGTTTCAGCCATGTCTCAAGAGCTTAATTGTACCGTCGTGGTCAATGCCCAGCAAACTGGTGACGAGAATCTTCCAGTGTTTAAGACGTTGGAGAGTCAGATCAATGAGTTCATTAACAAGACCCAATGGACCGATAAAAATTATTTACCCCAAGAACGCATTAATTGTAGTATGTTCATCACCATTCAAAGCTACTTAAGTGATTCGTTTACAGGTACAATACAAGTACAGTCATCCCGCCCAGTTTATGGGTCTTCTTACGGTACTCCAGTCTATAACTACAATGATAAGAACTTCTCTTTCAAATACCTGGAATTCCAGAATATGTTGTATAACCCAAGTCAATACGAGTCTAATTTGATATCGGTCTTGGCTTTTCATGTCTCTATGATCTTAGGGATGGATGCTGATAGTTTCTCGCAAAAGGGAGGAGAGCCCTATTTTAACCAAGCGCAGACCATATTGCAATATTCTCAACAGGAGAACTTTTCGGGATGGCAGCAGAAAGATGGATTACAAACACGATTCACCTTGATAGATAATGTGTTATCTCCGACCTATAAAGAATTGCGGAATGTCATGTATTCATATCATATTGGAGCGCTGGATACCATGTATGAAAACCAGAAACTCGCCAAAGAAAAAATAGCCAATAGTCTCAAACAATTGGAGGTAATGAATAGAAGGCGACCAAACTCGTATATTTTAAGAGTGTTTTTTGATGCCAAAGCCGATGAGATCGAAGAGATCTTTAGTGGCGGTCCGAGTGTAAATATTGCTGAGATGAACGAAATTCTCACAAAAGTCGCACCTATGCATGCCAGTAAATGGCGCAATATTAAATTCTAGTCCTTCCGATTAATTTCTTTACTTTGTAGTTATAATTCATTTTAGATTATAATCCATTGCTTACGTCACTTTCCATACAGAATTACGCGCTGATAGACGATGTAAAAGTCGATTTCCATAACGGCTTGACAATCATTACTGGTGAGACTGGTGCTGGAAAGTCAATTCTTTTGGGAGGCCTATCTCTTATATTGGGTAAACGGGCAGACCTTAGCAGCATTAAAGACACTTCGAGAAAATGCGTCATTGAAGCGGTATTCGATATCGCAAAGTATGATCTAAAGGGCCTATTCAATAACCAGGGTCTGGATTATGAAGCTCAGACCATAATCAGAAGGGAAATATTACCTTCTGGAAAATCTAGGGCATTCGTGAATGATACACCAGTCAATTTAGGTAGTTTGTCGCTACTTGGTGCACGTCTTATCGATATACATTCGCAGCATCAGACATTGGAATTGGCC
Organism: uncultured Flavobacteriaceae bacterium; assembly: GCA_965530995.1. Lineage (GTDB taxonomy): Bacteria > Bacteroidota > Bacteroidia > Flavobacteriales > Flavobacteriaceae > JABABD01. Next base: position 2,933 of record CBESOB010000095.1, on the reverse strand, counting down.
AACAACCAATTTCAGTTTCAAGTCATTGACGCCTTGGCGAATAATACCAGGGAGTTAGAAGACTATAATACTGCATTGATAGAGTATAGATCAGCAAAGAAGGAACTTGAGGACTTGCTGCAATTGCAAGCTAATTCTTTGAAAGAACAAGATTATAATACTTTTTTACTCAATGAATTGATAGAGGCTCAATTAGTTGATGGAGAACAAGAACAACTAGAGGCTGAATACGAAACCTTGAACAACGTAGAAGAGATCAAGGAGCATTTATTACTTTCCAATCAATTGATGTCCAATGAGCAAACGGGAATACTGAGTTTGTTAATGACATTGAAACAAGATCTTCAGAAAATCAAGGATTTCAGTTCTGTATATGCAGAACTATTTAGTAGGGCAGATAGCAGTTTGATCGAACTGAACGATATATTCTCAGAAATTGAAACAGCCCAAGAGTCATTAGAAGCAGATCCAAAAAGACTGGATATGGTAAACACCAAACTGCAGGTGCTACATGCATTGCTTCAAAAGCACCAAGCAATGACGATTACAGAATTATTGACTATCCAGGAAACCCTAAATTCTAAAGTCGAGATCACAGAACAGTTGGATACTAATATTAGGGCAATAGAAGAACGAATTTCCGTTTTAGAAAAACAACTGAATATAAGTGCAGCTAGGCTTCACAAAAATAGGGTAGAGGCGATTCCGAAGCTAAAAGAGCAACTAGAAAATATTTTGACGACCCTTGAAATGGCCGATGCTAGATTCAATATTAGCATGCAAAGCAAAAACACGTTTTTCGGTAATGGCAAGGATGAATTAAGCTTTCTGTTTTCAGCCAATAAAGGCGGTAATTTTAATGAATTGAAAAAAGCAGCATCTGGAGGTGAATTGTCGCGGATCATGCTGGCCATAAAGTCCATCCTTTCCAATTATATCAATTTGCCAACAATCATGTTCGATGAGATCGATACAGGAGTTTCTGGAGAGATTTCCAATCAAATGGCCAATATCATGCAGAAAATGAGTAAAAGTATGCAGGTGTTCACAATTACACATTTACCGCAAATTGCTGCCAAGGGCGATACACATTTTAAAGTATACAAACAAGTGATAGATGAGGCTACAACCACAGAAATGAAACGTCTTGGTGAAGATGAGCGTATTGTGGAAATAGCGCAAATGTTAGGCGGGAAACAAGTCACGGATTCGGCTGTGGCGCACGCCAAACAATTACTGAATTAATACTATCTTTGAGTAACAAATAAACCAACCAACTAATCAATACCATCACATATGTCATATAATTTACTAAAAGGAAAAAGAGGGATTATTTTTGGAGCATTGGATTCTAACTCCATTGCATGGAAAACTGCAGAACGGGTACATGAAGAAGGCGGTACTTTTGTGTTGACCAATGCCCCTGTTGCAATGCGTATGGGTACCATAAATGAACTGGCCGAAAAGACAGGTTCACAGGTCATTCCTGCAGATGCCACATCTGAAGAAGATCTTCAAAATTTGGTAGAGAAGTCTGTGGAAATCCTCGGTGGTAAATTAGATTTTGTATTACATTCCATTGGTATGTCCATTAATGTGCGTAAAGGAAAGGCGTATACAGACCAGAATTATGCTTGGACACAAAAAGGTACGGATGTGTCTGCCATGTCCTTTCATAAAGTCATGCAAACGCTGTATAAGGCTGATGCCATGAACGAATGGGGAAGCATTGTTGCCTTGACCTATATGGCGGCGCAGCGTGTATTCCCTGATTATAATGATATGGCAGATAATAAAGCGTATCTGGAGAGTATCGCCCGTAGTTTTGGCTACTTCTTTGGTAGAGATAAAAAGGTGCGTGTCAATACCATCTCACAATCGCCTACGCCTACGACTGCTGGTAGTGGTGTCAAGGGCTTTGATGGTTTTATTGCCTATGCAGAGAAGATGTCGCCACTTGGTAATGCCACGGCCTTGGACTGTGCAAATTACACGGTAACCTTGTTCAGTGATTTAACTAAAAGAGTGACCTTGCAAAACCTATTTCATGATGGAGGCTTCAGTAATATGGGCGTGAGTGATGCGGTGATGGATAAATTCGTAAGCGAATAGAAAACGAAATAATTAAATTTTTAGTATGACCTCGTTACGTTAGTTAACGAGGTTTTTTGCGTTTAGTGGGTTTATTTTTATAATCATATAATAAAAATTGGTATTCTTTGTATTTTGTAAATCAATTAATGAACTATGCGAATCATCATAAATTTTTTAGTGTTAATATTTTGTTTTTTGACGATTGCGTGTAAAGATTCTCCTGATGTTGTTCAAGAAGCGCCAGATGAAAATCTAAACGAATCTGACAGGAATGATAAAGGACCATTATTCACCCAGTTGAGCTCTGACTTAACCGGAATCCAATTCGAAAACCGTAACATCGAAAATGACCGCTATAATTTCTACAAGTATGAATATTTTTATAATGGTGGAGGAGTGGCCGTTGCAGACTTCAATAATGATGGATTACAGGATATTTATTTTACCGCAAACATGGGCTTGAATAAGCTTTATATCAATAATGGGAACTTAAACTTTACGGATATAACTTCTTCAGCCAATGTTAATTCTAAAGATCGGGATTGGTGTACAGGAGTTACAGTTGTTGATATTAATCAGGATGGTTGGCAAGATATTTTTGTGTCGAGATCAGGCTGGTTTAAAAATGAAAATAAACAACTACTTCGGAATCTGTTATTCATCAATAATGGTGACCTAACGTTTACGGAAAGAGGATTGGATTATGGTTTTATTGATCTTTCACCAACCACACAGACATGTTTTTTTGATTCTGATAATGATGGAGACCTGGATGTGTATCAAATAAATCATCCAACGAAATTCAAAGGTTTTGTGCAGGACGGAAAAGGCACATTAAC
>CBESOB010000094.1:0-10760 GCA_965530995.1 uncultured Flavobacteriaceae bacterium | reverse complement strand
AATAAATCCCAAACCTGTATTTATGTAAAAGTTGTACTTTTGATGTAAATTTCAGTCTCAAGAGACATAATGGATAAATATTCATTTTTAAACGCCGCCCATACAGCTTATTTCGCTGAATTATACGAACAATATCAGATAAATCCGGACTCTATCGAGCCCAGTTGGAGAGCCTTTTTCCAAGGGTATGATTTTGGGTCAGAAAGTTACGGAATGGATGGAGAGGTCATTGAAGGCGTTTCTGCTCAAATGCCGGAGAAAGTCCAAAAGGAATTCCAAGTACTCAAACTCATTGATGGATATAGAAGCAGGGGTCATCTTTTTACACAAACTAACCCTGTTAGGACACGTAGAAAATATGAACCAACACTAAGCCTCGAAAATTTCGGTTTAACGGAAGCAGATTTGGATACCGTTTTTAATGCTGGTGATATATTAGGAATTGGAGCAAAAACCTTAAGTGAAATAATTAGTCATTTAGAAAAAATTTACTGTGACTCCATCGGTGTAGAGTACATGTATCTTCGCAATCCAGAAGTTATTAATTGGTGGCAGAATAAGCTAAATGTAAATGATAATCATCCTTCATATTCTGTTGAAACCAAAAAGTATATTCTTTCAAAATTAAACCATGCAGTAACTTTTGAAAACTTTTTGCAAACAAAATATGTAGGGCAAAAACGATTTTCTTTGGAAGGTGGTGAGTCTTTAATTCCAGCAATTAGTAATGTGCTTTATAGAGCATCAAATAAATATGATATTAAGGAGTGTGTTTTAGGTATGGCACATCGTGGGCGTTTAAACACCCTTGTTAATATTTTTAGAAAACCAGTAAATGAGCTTTTTAGCGAGTTTGAGGGTAAAGATTTTGAAGATGCCAATATTGATGGTGACGTAAAATATCATTTAGGGTTAACACTCGATAAAACCTACCAAAACGGAAAGGTGATTAAGATGAATTTGGTGCCAAACCCATCTCATCTGGAAACCGTCGCACCAGTTGCCGAAGGCATAACACGTGCTAAGATTGATTCTGATTATGGAGGTGACGATTCAAAAATTTTACCAATAGTAGTTCACGGTGATGCAGCTATTGCCGGTCAAGGTATTGTATTCGAAGTTGCTCAAATGAGCCAATTGAATGGATATAAAACAGGTGGGACTATTCATATTGTGGTCAATAACCAAATAGGGTTTACCACTAATTATCTGGATGCAAGATCAAGTACCTATTGCACCGATGTTGCTAAAGTAACTTTGTCTCCAGTACTGCATGTTAATTCTGACGATGCGGAAGCTGTCGTACATGCCGTTGAAATGGCCTTGGATTATAGAATGCGCTATAAAAAAGATGTGTATATCGATTTATTGGGGTACCGTAAATATGGACATAATGAAGGTGATGAGCCACGTTTTACGCAGCCTAAATTATACAAGGAAATAGCTAAGCATGACAATCCATTTAAAATCTATTCAGATAAATTAATTGCTGAAAATACCATAGATAAAACATATTTAGAAAATATAGTTTCTGAATTTAAAGGAATGCTCGAAAAAGAATTCACGATATCTAAAGAGGCAAAATCTTCTAAAGTGAGAGAGTTTATGCAAGAGCGTTGGACGGGTTTTAATCGTCAAGGTTTGGAATCTATGCTTGAAACTATTGATACGGGTTACCCAAAAAGCAGATTAGAAGGGATTTCAAAAGTTGCGTCGACTGTTCCAGATGGCGTTAAATTTTTACGTAAAGCTGAAAGAATTTTGGCTGGACGTATGAAAATGGTTTTTGATACAGATACTTTAGATTGGGGAATGGCTGAGACTTTGGCTTATGGAAGTTTATTAGAAGAGGGTTTTAACGTGCGCATGTCTGGGCAAGATGTAGAGCGAGGGACATTTAGTCATCGTCATGCTATTTTGCGAGATGAAATTTCAGAGGAGCGCATTAACTTATTGAACACAAACCCAGAGAACAAAGGTAAAATGGATATTTATAATTCGTTTTTATCTGAATATGGTGTATTAGGTTTTGATTATGGCTATGCCATGACAAACCCAAATACCTTAACGATTTGGGAAGCACAATTTGGCGATTTTAGTAACGGCGCACAGATTATATTTGATCAATATTTATCGGCTGCAGAAGATAAATGGAAAGCTCAAAATGGTATTGTAGTATTGTTACCACATGGATATGAAGGTCAAGGGTCTGAGCATTCCTCGGCAAGAATAGAGCGTTATTTGCAGTTATGTGCAAATGATAACATGATAGTTTCGAATTGTTCGACACCATCAAACTTTTTTCACTTATTGCGTCGTCAAATGAAACGTGATTATAGAAAACCATTGATTGTTTTCACACCAAAAAGTTTGTTGCGTCACCCAAAAGCCGTGTCTTCCATTAATGATTTGGCTTCTGGTAAATTTGAAGAAGTCATAGATGATTTCATAGATCCAGAACATGTAAGGAAATTGGTTTTCTGTACTGGTAAGTTCTATTACGATCTATTAGCTGAAAGAGAGAAAATCAATAAAGACAATGTTGCCTTAATTAGAATAGAACAACTATTCCCATTGCATCTAGAAAAAATACAACAGGTTATAGATCGGTATCCAAATATTAAAGAATATGTATGGGCGCAAGAAGAACCAAGAAACATGGGTGCTTGGAGTCATTTATCTGAACGACTCGATTTGGTGAAACTAGAATTATTGTCAAGGCCTTATAGCTCTGTGCCAGCACCAGGGTCAAGTACCAGGGACAAAAGAAGACAACGACGTGTTATTGATGCCGTGTTTGATATTGATAGTGAATAAAATATTAAAAGTCAGAATACATTAAAATTATAAAGAATGATTTTAGAAATGAAAGTGCCTTCGCCAGGCGAATCCATTACAGAAGTTGAAATAGCAGAATGGCTTGTAGAGGATGGTGATTATGTGGAAAAGGATCAAGCGATTGCCGAGGTAGATTCAGATAAGGCAACTTTGGAATTACCTGCTGAAGAAAGCGGGATAATTACCTTAAAAGCCGAGGAAGGTGATGCTGTTGATGTTGGTCAAGTAGTTTGTTTAATAGATACGAGTGCCGTAAAACCAGAAGGTTCAACGACAACAAAAGAAGAAAAGCCAGCAGCAGCTCCTAAAAAAGAAGTAGCGACTGCAAATTCAGAAAAAACATATGCTACAGGAACGCCTTCTCCAGCCGCCAAGAAGATCTTGGATGAAAAAGGAATCTCGAGTAATGAAGTTTCTGGGTCTGGGAGAGACGGGCGTATCACAAAAGAGGATGCTGTAAAGGCAGTGCCTTCCATGGGCAAGGAAATCAATGTAGAGGGAAGAGGGACGAGTAGAAGCAAGATGTCGATGTTACGTCGCAAGGTTGCCGAACGTTTGGTAGAGGCAAAAAATACAACGGCAATGTTAACCACCTTTAACGAGGTAGATATGTCGCCAATTTTTGAGCTTCGTAAAAAATATAAGGAAACATTCAAGGAAAAACATGGTGTAAGTCTAGGATTCATGTCCTTCTTTTCTTTGGCGGTTGTAAGAGCATTGAAAATGTATCCAGCAGTTAATTCAATGATCGATGGTAAAGAGATGTTGAGTTACGATTTTGTTGATATTTCCATTGCTGTTTCGGGTCCAAAAGGGCTCATGGTGCCAGTTATAAGAAATGCTGAAAAATTGACGTTCAAAGGTGTTGAGCAAGAAGTAAAACGCCTCGCAATTAGAGCTCGAGATGGGCAAATAACTATTGATGAAATGACGGGAGGCACTTTTACAATTAGTAATGGAGGTGTTTTTGGAAGCATGCTTTCCACACCGATCATTAATCCTCCACAAAGCGGAATATTGGGAATGCACAATATTGTTGAACGACCGGTTGCCATAAATGGCAAGGTAGAGATACGACCTATCATGTTCGTGGCATTATCTTATGATCACAGGATCATTGATGGTAAGGAAAGTGTTGGTTTCTTGGTTGCTGTAAAAGAAGCACTAGAAAACCCTGAAGAATTATTGATGGACAATAATATAGAAAATGCCTTAGAGTTATAAGTATATCTTTTGTATACTATAAAAAAGCCTTAAGAGTAATATCTTAAGGCTTAGTTTTTTATTAGCATCCCTTATAAGATAGAGATGATGTTGAATAAAACGACAGCTATTGTTATAATAATCATAACAATTAATCCAATTTTCCTAAATGCTGTAGAATCTTGTTTCATAGGTCATTAGTTGGATTGGGGAGAACTAATAATATATTAAAAACAAAGAAACCATAAAAAACAACTCAATGGAATACGTATAAACACGTATAAATAAAAAACTCTGCGTGTCCCTTACACGCAGAGTTATAAAAAAAAGATAATCCCAAAATAACTGATTAACAGCCTTGTAAAATTGCCAAAAAATAACATTAAAAACAATACGTACTTATACGTATATTAAGAAAGATCTGATTGGTTTTCTTTTGCCCAAATCAAAAGACTATTGGTTTTTTGTTCCAATTCCAGCTTGCTAATGATGTTGCTTCGGTGCTTTTCAACTGTTCGAGAGGAGATAAAAAGCATGTCTGCAATCTGCTTATTTGTCATGTCTTTGGAGATTAGCTTCACTATTTTCTTTTCTGATGGTGTTAACAACTTAAGAGTTTCATTATCATTTTGAGACGCGTTAAGATGTTCTTTGATTTTTGGACTGAAATAAGGCGTGTTATCCGAAACGGATTTCAAACAATTCTCAATTTCTTCAATAGCAAATTCTTTCAATACATACCCAAAGACATTGAGTTTTTGCGCTTCGAGATATAGGTCTCTTTCTTTGTGAAGTGTAATTAGGACAATGCGTGTTGCAATATTATTTTGCTTACATCTCTTCGCTACTTCAATACCAGACATAATAGGCATCTGTATATCAAGAATGGCAATATCAGGTTTATGTTTAACGATAATATTATAGGCAGCATTACCATCTGATGCACTACTGATGATGTTGTATTTTTTCTCAATCAAAAAATCATTGAGCCCTTTTAATAATAGGGGATGGTCGTCGGCAGTAATGATCGAGAGGTTTTTCATGCAATAGGTATTCTGAATTCTAGGGTTGTGCCCTTACTTTTCTCGGAATCTACAGACATAATACCGTTCAAGAATTTGGTGCGTTCCTTAAGAGTTTTTAAGCCAAGGCTTTTAAAATCATTATAACGTTCTGAAAAATCAAAACCAACACCATTGTCTTTTATGGTCATGACCACCGATCTGTTTTTCTTGATGATATCGACTCGGACAGCTTTAGCCTCAGCATGCTTTATAATATTGTTCAGGCTTTCTTGAACGATTCTGTAAATATTGACCTCTTTTTCTTGGCTAAAAAGTGCATCAATAGTATCGATTTCTGAAGAAACAAAAATATCAGTTGTTTCATCTACTTGTCTTATAACATTTTCAACAGCTTTGGTAATACCCAGTTCTTCTAATTGAAATGGATGTAATGCTCTTGATATGGAACGTACTTCTTCAATCGCTGAATCGACGATGTCCTTCGTACCGTCATCTTTATTCAAAATGATCTTGTTCTTAATTAAGAGGAGGCTTTGCCCAATGCTGTCGTGCAAGTCCTTGGAGACTCGTTTGCGCTCTTCTTCTTGAGATACTAGAAGGTCTTGTGTGTATTTTTCTTGAAGGATTTGAGATTTTTTCAGGTGTTTTCTATTACGAGCCAACAAGATGAAACCAAAAAAGGCACTCAATCCAAGACCACCAATTATCAATTGCTTTTTCTTGTAATCATTCTTCTCTTCAAGAAGGTTGATTTCACCGTTTTTTTCAATAATCTCTTTTTCCTTTTTTTCGGTTTCGTATAGAGTTTGATAGTATACCAATGCATTTGCCTTGGTAACACCAAAAAGAGAATCCTTTAAATGATTGTATTTCTTGAAATACTTTATAGAGTTGAAATGATCCCCTTTCTCTTCGTAAATCTCAGAAAGTAATTTCTGGGTATTCATGATATCTTCTTTATAATTGAAGTCTTGAGCAATCTTGTTCTTTTTCAAAGCGTAATCAAGGGCATCACTGTACATGCCAGTATTCTTTAGGTAATTGGCCTTGCTTGTATAATAGGCAGACCGTATATAATTATCAATATTTCTGTCTTTTTTCAATTCTGTTTCAACTAGTTCAAGATATTTTCGAGATTCTTCTATGTTGTTTTGCTCGCCATAAAAGTCCGCTAACTCTCCGTTAATCATGGCACTGTAATAAAGATCCGTATCGGCACTAATAAATTTAGCTGCTTTTAATAATGATTCCTTACGTTCTGTTTGACGGTCTTGTTTTTTATAATCTAAGGACTGATTGTAATGTTCTGTTAGGAGCAAGTTCTTGAACTTGTCCCCTTTGGCTAACTCAAACAACTTATCACGTTCTTTCTTTGCTTCATCAAGAAACCCGTTCACACTATAGATCGTTATGATACCTTGCTGCGCGTTAAGCATATATTCCTTGTCCTTGAGACTTTCAAAATAGTCATACGACTTTCGATAGTCGTTAATACCTCCAAAGAAATCACCTGAATACGATTTTGACCTGCCTCTAAAGAGATAAGTATCTGCAATTTGCAACGAATCTTTTTCAGTATATCTTTCCAGTGCTTTGTCATAATTGTCTTTGGCTTCATTAAGATTCTTCCCATTGGCATATCCATCGGCTCGTTTAAGATATAGTCCACCTTTTAATCGAGATGTCGTCAATTTATCCTCGTAAGGAAGCATTCCTTCGACGAGTTTTAATCCACGATCAGGGTCATTTAATAGGATATTAAAACAATAGAACGACCTTATTGCTGCTCTTGCTGCTCTATCGTACTCTTGTAGTTCTTTCGCTAACGCAACAAAATCTTCGGTATGCTTAGCATATATTTCATGCTCTTTTCCTCTTGTCAGTTTTAATATGGAGTCTAGTACGTTTAGTTTTTGGTCCTTGTCTTTTATGCTGTCTAAGGCATTTAGATAACTTTTAAGGTCATTTTGTCCCTGTAAAGTGGAACCGAACAACATAAATAAAAAGATAAGAGATAAGAATTTTGTAGGCATTAATATAGATTAATGATTTAAAGCAATTAAAGGTACAAATTAAAATGTTTTGATGCTATTATAGGGCAATCACTTGAGATATAGATACTTTTTTTCGTAATCAATAACAGCTTTCCCTTTTTTTAGAATGTCGGCACCAATAATACCATCGACAGGTTGAGAGTCATGATTGGTTAAAGCCGTATTTACATGGGTTAGGTTAAATAACACTAAGACAACCTTTTCTTTATTCCATTGACCTATTTTCAATGTGTTTCGATTCGATATTTTTGTAGGCATATCAGTGGCGCCAGCTCCTGCGGCCAGTATCTCGGATTCTTTTGTAATTAAATTGAAAAACTTAGCGCCTTCAAAACCAATACAAGAGCTAGAAGCGCCAGTATCAAGTATAAACCTTCCTTTAACACCGTTAATGGTAGCCCTGATTTCAAAATGATTCGTCTTAGTGAAGCGTAATTTAATTTTTTTATAACCTTTTTTGGTAAGATATTCACCTAATTTATTTGTCATAGAGATTGATTTATACAAAGATAACTGAACTAAAACAATTATTTTTGAAGCCATGATGATCACAGACACACATACACACCTCTATAGCGATGCTTTTGATGCCGATAGAGATGACATGATCCAGCGTGCCATTGACATTGGTGTAAAACGTTTCTTCATTCCTGCGATAGATTCGTCTTATACACAGAAGATGTTATCCTTAAAGGAAGATTACCCAGACATCATGAACCTTATGATGGGATTGCACCCCACCTCAGTTAAAGAAAATTATAAGGAAGAATTGAAACATGTGGAAGAAATGCTTGAACAGCATGAATTTTGTGCCATTGGCGAAATTGGTATTGACTTATATTGGGATACATCGACTTTAGGAATCCAACAAAAAGCTTTCAAGTATCAAATTGACCTAGCAAAAAAGTATGAACTCCCAATAGTGATTCATTGTAGGGACGCGTTCGATGAAATTTTTGAGGTGCTGGAAGAGACAAAAGGGGATGATCTTTTCGGAATATTTCATTGCTTTACTGGAACTTTGGAAGAGGCCCATAAAGCTATTTCGTACAATATGAAGCTGGGAATTGGTGGCGTTGTGACTTTCAAGAATGGCAAGATCGATCAATTTCTAGATCAAATTGATTTGAAACATCTCGTGCTCGAAACAGATTCTCCTTATCTGTCTCCAACACCATATAGAGGTAAACGAAATGAAAGCAGTTATATAATTAAGGTGTTAGAAAAATTGTCTGAAATATATCAATTGCCTCAAGAAAAAATTGCCGACATTACAACTCTAAATTCAAAAGAGATTTTTAAGAAATAAATGAATACATCAATTCCCAACATACTATTGATCTATACTGGCGGTACAATAGGCATGATGAAAGACCCTGAAACTGGGTCGTTAAAAGCTTTTGATTTTGGAAGCCTTCTTGATAAAATACCGGAACTAAAATTGTTGTCTTGTGCAATTGAAACGATGTCTTTTCAAGAACCTATTGATTCTTCGAACATGAATCCTGGATATTGGTTGCAAATAGCTGAAATTATTGAAGAAAATTATAATGTATTTGATGGTTTTGTAGTGCTTCATGGTAGCGATACCATGAGTTATTCGGCTTCCGCCATGAGCTTTATGCTGGAGAACTTAGCGAAGCCAGTTATTTTTACAGGCTCACAATTACCAATTGGGGATTTAAGAACTGATGCAAAAGAAAATTTGATCACATCCATTCAAGTGGCCTCCTTACGGGAAAATGGAAAACCCATTATAAAGGAAGTAGGATTATATTTTGAGTACAAATTATATAGGGGAAATCGCGCCACTAAGATAAATGCAGAGCATTTTGAGGCATTTTCATCACCAAATTATCTTGATCTGGCCGAATCTGGTGTTCATTTAAAAGTAAATGAAAACGCTCTTTGGCAATCCAATTCACTAGGCGAGTTGAAAGTGCATAAACATATGGATGATAATATTGTCCTTATTAAACTCTTCCCTGGAATTAATGAAACCACCATCGAATGTATGCTCAATAGACCTAATTTGAAAGGGGCTATACTAGAAACTTATGGTGCTGGAAATTGCACTACGGAAAAATGGTTTATAAATGCCTTGAGTAGGGCAATAGATAGAGGCGTCCATATTATTAATGTCACCCAATGTTCTGGCGGGAGCGTGATGATGGGGCAATACGAAACAAGTTCATCCCTAAAGAAAATCGGGATTATTTCAGGAAAGGACATAACCACGGAAGCTGCAATTTGCAAGCTGATGTATCTTTTAGGCAAAAAAATAGGGGATAAGGATTTCAAAAGTACTTTTGAAGATTCTTTAAGAGGAGAGATGTCTTAAAATTATCACTTCAAATTTTATTGGCTGAATTATTTTTTGTTATTTCGACGCCTATTAATTAGAGAGGTGGCCGAGTGGCTTAAGGCGCACGCTTGGAAAGCGTGTATGCGTTAATAGCGTATCGAGGGTTCGAATCCCTTCCTCTCTGCGAATACATTTGTGATTGAAAGAATTCGTTTAAGCTTGCTTCAGTGAATTTCTGAAAGAACAAATGAAATCCTGTGACACTGTGCAATATGGCTTTAGCGGCGCAGCAATCAGGAAGATTCATTAATGTATTTCCTGTGCAGCAATCAGGAATAGTTTATTAAGTCGTCACGAATTATTGTGACTAAAAATGGTCATAAAGAGAATTTCCCAAATCCTCATGTGCCTCCTACGAATGTTCAATAATGTTTATCGGAGTTTACTCCAATTAATTTTTATTTGAATAAATTGATAACAGAACCATTCAAGCCGAACGGTTGCAATATGCGTTGAGATCACAATAACCAATCTAAAATTTAATTTTTTAATTCCATTTTTTTTATATCTTTAACCTTTAACTAATAAAATTAAGAACAATCACAATGAAAAGATTATTTTCAATTATAGCCATCGCTTGTGTCATGGCTTTCGGTACAGCAAACGCTACAACAAATGCAAACGCTAATACTATTGTTAGTACAATTGCAAATTCGACCCAAGATGACGCTGCAGATGCAGAGGAGGATTTAGGGTTTCACCAAGAACTAAAGAAACGTTTTATTGAAGGTGGACCTGGATTCATGGGAATCGTACTTTTATGTTTGATTCTTGGATTGGCAATAGCTATAGAGAGAATTATCTATTTGAATCTTTCAACTACCAATACTAAGAAATTAACTCAGAATGTAGAAGATGCTCTTGATTCTGGAGGAGTTGAGGCAGCGAAAGAAGTTTGTAGAAACACAAAAGGACCTGTAGCTTCTATTTTCTATCAAGGATTGGATAGAGTGGATGAAGGTATTGACAATGTAGAGAAAGCAGTAGTAGCTTATGGCGGTGTTCAAATGGGACAACTAGAAAAGAATGTTTCTTGGATATCATTATTTATCGCTCTGGCGCCAATGCTTGGTTTCATGGGTACGGTAATCGGTATGATTCAAGCCTTTGATAAGATCGAAGCTGCCGGGGATATGCAGCCTTCGCTTGTTGCAGGTGGTATTAAAGTAGCACTTTTAACAACGGTATTTGGTTTGATCGTTGCGATCATACTTCAGATTTTCTATAACTATATCATTGCTAAGATCGATAGCATCGTAAACGATATGGAAGATG
>CBESOB010000093.1:0-10798 GCA_965530995.1 uncultured Flavobacteriaceae bacterium | reverse complement strand
TGAATGTTCCAATAACTGTTATTTCATTATCAATGACCATGGATTTGGCATGAAGCCCGAATATTGGTTTATGATCTAATTCTAATTGAAGTTCTCCAGTCATTAATTTCTTGCGTACTGCCGCATCCGGTCGAAACTCAAATATTCTTACCCCCGTTTTAAGTAATTTTTCTCTATCTGTTTGGTAGCTACTAAAAGCCTCGACATTGTCTGTGGATGCTAGACTATTAGTAAGTATCCTAATTGTTACGCCACGTTCAGTGGCTTCTTTGAATAAATTTTGACTCAGCTCTGTCGTAATTAAATAGGGCGTTTGAATATCAATGGATGATTTGGCATTCTTTACCAAATTGATAAGTGCTGTGGTTGATTCACCGCCACCGCCTAAACCATTTTTTTGATCATTTTTGCCTGGCATGTCAGAAACGAACCTAACATCATCTAACCAAACTAAACCGCCAGAATTTTTAATGGCGTTAAATGTGGATGGCAATTTTTCTATTCTTGTTCTTACCTGCGGCCAAAAATTATCTGGATTGCATGCATATTCATGAAGGTTGTCAAATCGATTTTCGGCAGTTGTATTTTCGGGTTGGTCTTCAATGACGCTTGTAACATCTTGACTTAATGGGCTATTCCAAAATTCATTAAATGATGTGTTTACTGCCCCAGTTTCTTTGCCTAATAAAAGTATATCCCTATCCCTAAAATTGTACTCATGGTCATAATCAAAATATTCATCAGCAATGTTCCTGCCTCCAGTAATTACTACTTTGCCATCAACAATAAACGTTTTGTTATGCATCCGTTGATTTGCAGATCTGAAATCTGTGGTAAATTTCCCTATTTTCTCAATGATATTCTTTCCTAAATTGACGCCTGGATTATAGATCCTAACCGTAATGTTCTCGTGAGAATTAAAAATCAGAATATCTTCAATATCTGCATCTACCATAATATCATCAACAATAATTCTCACTTTAACACCTCGATCAGCCGCTTTTATCAAATAATCACAGGCTATAAGTCCGACGTTATCGGTCGAAAAAATGAAGTATTGAATATCTATGGTCGTTTCAGCATATTCAGTTAACCATGCGCGAGCAACCATGGAGCCACTTCCGTCTTCTAGGACGTAAACGCCTGTTTTACTATTCATAAGCTCACCTAGGTCCTCGAGTTCTTCAGAAAGTGTGACACTATTATTTCTGTGAATATTTGAACAAAAATCTGTGTCAACACTCATGGTTTTCTTTTCAGAACACGAAGCTAAAACTAGGAAAGCAAGGAGGTAATAAATTTTGAACTTTGAATAAGTAGTCATCTGGGGTGTCAATTATAGTAGTGTTGCTAAAGGCCTTATGAAGGATTTTTAGCCCCATTAAATCATGTATTAAATATAGAAATTAAAATTGAAGTAGTTTGGTGGTATTCATTATTCATGCTTTAGATATCGATAATCAACTCTAGGTTATATGTATCTTAATAAATGTACGTCACAACATTTAAAAGTTAACTGTATATTGATTAAATTACACGTGCCTAATGGAAAATTAGGTCGAGAGACTAAACGGAAAACACATTTTAACACCATCCAAATATGTTCAAAAATAAGCATATCGCTTTCTTAGCACTGATCACAATTTATTTTTTCAACGTTCCTGAGACTTTTGCACAAGCAGAACACAAAGACGCATTGACCAAAGCTGTCGCTGGTCTTGAATTACGGGGAATTGGTCCAGCGTTAATGGGCGGACGAATTGCCGATATTGCCGTTAGTCCAAGCGATCACAGTACATGGTATATCGCTGTTGGTTCTGGTGGTCTGTGGAAAACTACGAATAGAGGTATTACCTGGAAGCCTGTTTTTGACGATCAGCCCTCGTACTCCATTGGCACCGTAACCCTGGACCCCAACAATCCAGAAATTGTTTGGGTAGGGACAGGAGAAAATGTAAGTGGCCGTCATGTAGCTTGGGGCGATGGGGTATATCGCAGTAATGATGGTGGTGCGACTTGGAAACAAATGGGTCTTGAGAAATCCGAGCACATTGGTAAAATATTGGTGGACCCCAGAGACAGCTCCGTGGTATTTGTCGCTGCCGAAGGACCCCTCTGGTCGTCTGGTGGACAGCGAGGTGTTTATAAAACAAAGGATGGTGGTGATACTTGGGAACTCGTGCTCAAAATTGATGAGAATACAGGTGTGACCGATATTGAATTCGACCCATCCAATCCGGATGTAATATATGCTGCAGCCTATCAAAGGCGTCGACATACTTGGTCGCTTTTGGCCGGTGGACCAAAATCAGGGATTTATAAATCAACCGATAATGGCAAAACTTGGCAACAAAAGAAAACGGGTTTACCTAAAGGCGATATTGGAAAAATAGGCCTCGCCGTAACTCCAGCCAATCCAGAAGTGGTGTATGCCACTATAGAAGCCAACGATAAAGAAAAGGGCTTTTATAGATCGCTGAATAAGGGGGAAAGCTGGGAAAAACGTAATAGTTACATCTCTGGCGGAACAGGCCCACATTACTATCAGGAAATAGAGGTGTCAAACAGTAACCCCGATTTAGTGTATCAAATGGATGTTTTCTTGCATGTGAGCCGTGATGGCGGCAAGACGTTTAACTATTTGGGTACGGGGCGCGAGAAGCATAGTGATAACCACGCTCTCTGGATTGATCCAGACGATGGTGAGCATTTGATTGCTGGCACCGATGGAGGTCTTTATGAGACGTATGATGAGGGTGCCACCTGGCGTCTTTTTCCGAATCTACCCATTTCACAGTTCTACAAACTAGGACTCGATAACTCAGAACCATTTTATAACATCGTTGGGGGGGCACAGGATCTAGGGACCTTGATCGGGCCTTCACGAACCATGAATACCGAAGGGGTGCGCAATCAGGATTGGTATGTGCCACTGGGAGCAGATGGTTATGAATCTGTCTTTGATCCTAAAGACCCGAATATTGTGTATATGGAAATCCAACAGGGCCTCTTGCATCGCCTTGATCGCCGTAGTGAAGAAGTATTGAACATACAACCCCAAGCCGGACCCGGTGATGCCCCGGAACGATGGAATTGGGATAGTCCTATACTTATTAGTCCACACAATAACAAACGACTCTATTTTGGGTCTCAACGCCTTTGGAAAAGTGATGACCAGGGCAATTCATGGACGCCTATAAGTGAGGACCTCACAACAAATACCAACCGCTATGAATTAGAAACGATTGGGCGTGTCTGGAGTTCAGATGCACTGTTCGACACGGGTGCCATGTCAAAATATGCCACGCTTACCTCTATATCAGAATCACCTAAAGTTGAGGGGCTACTCTATACGGGATCAGATGATGGTCTTATACAAGTGAGTGAAGACGGAGGTCAAAATTGGCGAAAAAGTGGAAGCCTTCCCAAAGTACCGTCACGCTCTTTCATCAACGATGTTGAAGCTTCAAATCATGATGCCAATACTGTTTTTGCGATTGCAGATGCGCACAAGTTTGGCAATTTCAACCCGTATCTTTTTATGAGTACGGATCGTGGCCGCTCGTGGCGCTCAATTGCTGGGGATTTACCCGCTGGGACCATTGTATGGGTGTTGAAACAAGATCATAAAGATGAAAATCTGTTGTTCATAGGCACCGAGTATGGTATCTATTTTTCCCAAAATAAGGGCACGAACTGGATAAAATTAGATGCAGGAGTACCTACTATCTCTTTTAGGGATTTGGAATT
The DNA here is from genome assembly GCA_965530995.1 of uncultured Flavobacteriaceae bacterium. Lineage (GTDB taxonomy): Bacteria > Bacteroidota > Bacteroidia > Flavobacteriales > Flavobacteriaceae > JABABD01. Next base: position 7,048 of record CBESOB010000093.1, on the reverse strand, counting down.
GCATGAACGAGATGATGATCTGGTTGGGGCCACTTTTGGCCGTGGGTTTTATGTGCTCGATGATTATTCATCGTTGAGAAACCTCAACAAGGTTGTAAAAACGAAGACCAACACCCTCTTTTCAGTTAGGGATGCTTGGTGGTATGTGCTTAATGAACCCTTACAAGCAAAAGGCATGCCTGGTCAGGGGTCGACGAGCTTCGCTACCGAAAACCCACCTTTTGGAGCAGTATTTACATACTATATAGCTGCTATTCCAGAGACCGCTAAAGCGGCACGGCAGAAAAATGAAAAGGCTTTACGCAAGCAAAATGCTAGTATCCCTTTTCCTGGTTGGGAACGTTTACAACAAGAATCTAATGAAAATAAACCACAGGTATTGTTATTGGTTCGTAATGAAAATGGCGATCCTGTGCGCTGGGTAAAAGGAACTGCTAAAAAGGGATTGCATCGTGCGAGTTGGGACCTAAAGCTTTCCCCACCAGACCCTATCAACTTGACGATACCAGCATTTAAACCACCCTGGGCAGGTGATGCTCAAGGGCCACTCACCGCGCCTGGAACTTATAGTGCAGAACTCTATATAGCCCATAAAGGAGTAATGCAGTCACAAGGAGCGCCTCAGGAATTTATGGTAAAGCCAGTACCTACAGCAGCAGATGGTGCTGATTTTAAGGCGGTGGCTGAATTTCAACAAAAGACCAGTGAGTTCTCAAGGCAGATTTCTAGTGCCGCAAGAAAATTGGGAGAAGTCAATAACCGTCTGCGTTATATGAAGGCAGCCTTGCTGGAGACCCCAAAAGCGACACCGGAGCTTTTTGCTAGGTTCAATATACTTGAAGAAAAAGTAGCGGCATTGCGAACGCGCTTGAACGGCGACCCTATTCGTCAAAAATTCAATGAATCAACAGTGCCTTCAATCAGGGGTCGTGTAGGAGAAGTTATTTATGGACATTGGGGTACGCGCCAAAACCCAACGGAAACCCAACGACGGAATATTGAAATTGCAGTAACGGATTTTGAGAAATTTAAAGGTGATATGCGGGACTATTTCAAGGCTTTTGAAGCCTATGAAGCGGCATTGGAGGCTGTGGATGCACCTTATACTCCAGGACGAAAATTTAATTAGGGGAATATTCCCGAGACATCATGCTGTTTGATTAATAAGGGGAATACACGCCTGTTTTAATAGTTATTATTTCTTATTGTCAGTTAGATATATCTTTGATAAAGCATAGGCTTTCAGCTATTTCGGAGAGCTTGCCGTACTTCTCAATGAGTCTATAACCATTTTTTTCATAAAGCCTATTTGCCTCGGGTTGGTTAATGCCTGTGAATAATATGCACTTGGAACTTCCCAATTCTTTAGCCCATTGCTCTAATTCAGAAATAATCATAGTCCCAATTCTTTTTCCTCTGACTTCAGGAGAAACATACACTCTCTTAATTTCAACAGTGTTCATATCATATGCTGCAATGGCTCCACAACCAATGGATTTATGATTTTTATAAGCCAAAACGACATGTTTTATATTTTCAATCGTATTAAATTGAGATAAAGGATGATTTGCTCCATCCCTTTCAGCGAGGTCAGAATTCAGTAACTGAACAAGTTTATTAAATTCCTGATTTTCGGAGTTTGTTCTTTTGATCCTTATCATAAGCTTTTAAGATAAAGCATAACATATTTGAAGCAATGTACGTTGATTAAGTTTAGGAACTAATCTAGGAAAATGGAATAAGTCAGAGGAAAATCAATGTCCCAAAAACTTCGGGATTTCGGGCACACACAAAGTAAACATAGTGTTATTCACGGAGATGTAAACAGTTTGGTAATTAGATTTTGTTTTTTAAAGCGACAATATAATTATTGAGATTAAAGAGGTGTGTTTTTTTAGTATTACTCATCAGAAATTAGTGTCCCTTCATCCCAAACTTCTTTTTTAACTTTTGCCCCTTGTTTGTTAAACCAAAGCCAGTTTCCATGTTTTTCGCCCTTTTTAAATTGACTCTTTTCCTTTACATTTCCGTTATTATATTTTATGTAATTACGCCCCGAAAATTTAAATGTTCCATTTTCTGTAGTATGATAATAAAGACCATCTTCATTGCTATAGGTTAAAAGATATACTTCCTTTTCTCCTACTTTATCTACTTCCTCATGCGTACTGTCTATCAATCCATCCATAACCGAACCACAGCCAATCATTATGAAGCAAAAAGCTACAAAAAATATTTTTTTCATTACTTTAATATTACTTACTCAATGTCATATCTAAAGCAACAAGCATACATTGTTCGAACTCTTTTTTGGTTAGTGATAAATAGTCGCCAATAGGTTCATTATTATATTGATGAAAAATTCTTGGGGCCCTTTTGACTTTGAAGAATTTTCCTTTTTCATCTACAAGAATATCAGATTCGTCAAAAGCACTTGTGAAATCTTTTATTTCTTTTTCTTTTTCCCATAGCACATCTCCTTTTTTATTAGAAGCTGTAATTGATACTTTTATTTTGAACTTAAGGGATGGCTCTCCTTTTTGCTCATTCATTACAATGTAATAATCTGTTGATCCGCCATAAACAAAATCCATCTTAATTTCATAATACTCATCCGCGTCTGCTTTAACTTTTTTTAATTTTTTACTAGGTAAAGAAAACGAAAGTTTGTTTTTCCCTGCAACGTTACTTGTCAAATTCCCTAGCATACTTGATACTTTTGACCCATTAGTGCCTTGCAAAAAACTTACTGTTTCATTATCTGTTTTAGATGCAATTTTATTGCAAAAAGCTTCTAGGGCTATATTGGTCTCACTGGTACTAAGCATTTCATACATAGGGCCATTGATTTTGGTGTCAAGATCATTTTTTTCTAACCATCGTTCTTCAACTTTATCAATATATAAGACTTCATATCCTATGATAGTTCTTTTCTTTACTATTGGCGAATAATAAATGGAATTGTCGATATCTTTTACCAGCGCACGCTCCATTAGAAATTCATCTACATTCAAATTAACTTTGTAGATATAGCCAGTTTTGGAAGTTGGGTCATTAGTATGTTTTATATCGGAAAAGGATAGTGCCAATACAGATAACATTAAGACAAAAAACATTTTAGATTTACTCATAATTTGTAGGTTTAGAATTTTATTATTTGATTAAGGGTTAAAAACAGTTTTAACAAAACAAGTTAGATTGTTAAAAGTGGCATAGATAAGACTTTAATAATCGTTACCAAAGAGAATGGTTATATTATTGATTAAATGTATTGTGAAAATAAATAGGTTTGCCGACCGAATTTCTAGATTTAAATTTTTATACTAATTGTTTGTGAGGTACTAGTATAAGGAGTCGTTTTAATGCCGCTTATGCATTGTTAGCAGCGTTTCATTTTAATATCTTTATAGGGATGATCCACATGTTTTTTTTCAGATCAATTGATCCTCCAATGTCTTCTTTTACAATTTTATCAGTTACAATTAATCCTTTTTTGGCCATATTTTCAAAAGTATCAATACCATCATTAGGGAAATTTTGTCTGGTTCTATGAATATTGAATCGATTTGAGAACTTTCGGTCGAAAGTTTCTTCTATGCCCTCTCTTCCAATCATAAAACCAATTAATCCACCCCAAGTTGCTGTTGGATTGTCTGAGTCCCATCCTGTGAGTGTGCCGATTTTTACGGTGTTTTTGAAATCACCTTCTCCATAAAACAGGCTTACCAAACTTGCGGCAAAGTTTATCCCCGATGCAAAACAACCATTGCAGTATAATTTTTTTGAGGTAATATCGTATCCATCTTCTTGATTGACCTGATATCTGTAATAAATCGAATCTCTTGTTTGTTCCCATGGGATGCCCGACTCATACAAATTTTGTGAGTAATCAAACATTTTGGCTGAATATGAATCATCAGGAAGCACCTCTCTTGCTTTATTTGCCATCCAATGTATTCTCTCGCTCATAGTTTTTTTGGTATCTGTTATAGAAGCCAAAGAATGCATGGTGACGTAAAATTTTGAAATATCTTCGGCTTCTTCTCGAGCTGTGGTTTGAATAGGTAATTGAGCGATCTTTAAAGCTATATCTGGTCTGGTGGGAGAAAATAATCCAAATATTTCGGTCGTTAATTGCGCATCGATCATTTCAAAATGTTCGTTGTTATTTGGGCTACCTGTTTCTGGAGGAAAAAGACCAGCCTTCATTAAATCAAATGCTTTTTGATTAGAGACCCATAAGAAATTTTCCTCTTCAGGTTTTATATGCTTTAACCAACCATCACGTATTTGAGCTGGAGATAAGATACTAGTATCATTTATATAAAGAAGATGTTGGTACATATATTCAATATCTGTGTCATCATCTGACCCCCAAATTTCATGGGTGCCTTTAAACACAAAATTGATGGTGGAGGATAAGTCGCTTGGGATACCTTCTCCCCATATACTGGGTTGATCGGGTTTGCTCCAGTCCTCTCTAGTGTAAAAATCCCCAGTTTTAATTTTTCCGATTTTTCCGATTTTATCCATCTCTGTGACCAGTCCTGTCCAGTTAGCTATACATTGCCCCAGCCAAAAACCATATAATTGATCATAATAGGTGTCTCGTGAGATACTAATATATGCTTCTTCCTCATTGCGATAGGAGATTTTCGTAACCTCTTGCTTCTTGTCCTTTGTGTCACATGAGGTCAAAACAATTAAGGAGAATGTTATTACAATATATAATTTCATAGTTGCGGCTAATGGCTTATGTATATTGCGTAACGTGTAAAAAGGGTTTCATTTTCAAATAGGCGCAATTTTGAAATCAAGGGCTTGAAATCATACAGTTCCAGGGTACTAAGTTTTATTTCATCCCACAGGGACAACGAGCACAGGGATTTTCGATTTCTTGATCAGTTGGTTAGACACGCTGCCTAATAGCGCTCTATATAACAATCCATGATCATGATGACTGGCTATTAATAGATCGATGTCCAGTTTTTTCGATTCTTCGAGAATTATTTCAATCGTTGGGCCTTGAATCAACAAGGCAGTGGCATCAATATTTTTGGCCTTTAATGAATCGGCATAGTCTTGTAATGAACGATGTTCTTCACGCAATGTATCGGCGCGTGTATCACGAACAGATTGTGGGCCAACATCATTGCCAACAAAATCCGGATCAGGTGCCGCCACATGAAGCAGCCACACTTTGGATCCGAACGAGAGGGCTATTTCAATGGCTTTGTCAATTAAGAATTTTTCGGTGCCATCAAAATCAATGGGAACTAATATATTTTTCATGACCTTTTATATTTTAAGAATTAGATGTTTTCTACAGTCTTATGAAGATAATTAAAAATTCTAACTAATTATGCCCAATGGCTCTGTTGAATTCCAATTACCTCTCGTAAAATCTGGAAAAGCCTGTGGTGCGCCTCCATTAGCTACGGAAACTTCGCTCAATGGTGATACAGAGCTCCAAAGGCAGCCTTCATAAACATTTTGATCTAGCGGCAGTCCGTTTTGTAAACATTCAATAATGCGATATACCATCATGCCGTCCATGCCGCCATGTCCACTCTCCTTAGTTTTTTCATTAAGGCGTTTGTATAATGGGTGGTCGTATTTCTCATATAGAGCGGCCAAATGTTCACCTTGCACCCAGCTATGGTGGTTTTCTGTAACTCCTTCAAAACCGCCTTCAAAGGCCGCCCTGGTAGGGAAACCTGCAAGAATGCCTTTAGTGCCTTGTATCAAGTTATGACGAGAATATGGTCTCGGACTGGTCTCGTCCCATTGTACCATAATGGTGCGTCCTAAATTGGTTTTGATGATTGAGGTATTCATATCACCGCCTTTAAAATCGAGTTGGTTCCATTTATGGTCAGCAGCATAATTCTTTTCAGCATATAACTTACGCCCTAATGCCGGAGTAGAATAGGACACAATCGTATTGAAGGTGTCATCCGTTCTACCAATGTTCATATACTGTGCAACGGGACCCAGACCGTGCGTAGGGTAGAGGTTGCCGTTTCTGTTCGCATAATGTGGCGTGCGCCATGAGCCTGTACCACGTTCTTGTTCTTCCATCTGAAACCTGAGTTCATGAATATAAGCGGCTTCAGCATGGAGCAATTCACCAACGACGCCTTGACGACACATATTAAGAAACATAAGCTCATCACGACTGTAGTTCACGTTTTCCATCATCATACAGTGCTTTTGCGTACGTTCTGAAGTATTCACGATATCCCACATTTCTTCCAAAGTAACAGCGATAGGTACTTCTACAAAGGCATGGGCGCCGTTCTTCATGGCTTCAATGGCCATGGGTGCATGGTTCTTCCAGTTCGTAGCGATAAAAACCACATCAGGTTTTACCTCATCCAGCATGACTTTCCATTTATTCTCATCGCCATAGTAGAGAGCGACATCTTTATGTCGTTCCCCTTTGCCTATTTCATTGGCTTTGGTGCCCCACTTTCTTACATTATCCTCGTATAAGTCACTGATCGCAACCACTTCGGTATTTGGTAACATTGCCAAGAATTGCATATGATAACCACCACGAGCACCCACACCAATAAAGGCAGCTCGAATATTGTTAAGTTTCGGAGCGGCAAAACCACCCATATATTTCCCACCGGATCCAGGTATTTTTTCTTCTCCTTCTGCACAACTACTCAACAAAGGGCTGATGGCAATCGCCGCACCTGATAATGCGGTCTTTCTGATAAAGTCTCTTCTGTCTAGGTTTTTCATATGGATGTTTTTAATGTTACTTTAATACTTATCCCCGTGAGCGGATCATAGGGGTGTTTTAATATCCCCTTGAGGGGATTATAGGGGTGTTTTAAATCATTCCCTTGTGAGCTTTCTAGAGTTGTCTTTCAACTTTTTCACACCTCCCAATCCTTCGGATTACCCTCCTCAAGGAGGGAATTCATAGTCCCCTTGTTTGTTTTAATATCCCCTTGAGGGGATTATAGGGGTGTTATAGATTAATCCAATAACTCATTAACCGTATATTCTATATTCAATAAAACACTAAACATAT
>CBESOB010000092.1:0-10913 GCA_965530995.1 uncultured Flavobacteriaceae bacterium | reverse complement strand
AAAGAAAAGAGAAACTCAAACAAGAAGCAAAAGCGCTTGAAGAACAAAAGATCCAACAAAAAATAAAGCTAGAAGAAAAACGAAAACACCTTACAACTAAAGAAAAAGGTAATTTAGGGCATTCCGAGACCACTCATTGTGATTTTTGTAATACTACAGTATCTGACCCTGACGCTAAAGTGGGGATTATAAAAGGTGCATCATTTCTTGCAAAATTTGAAGAGGTAATTGGAAAGCAACCTCAAAATAAAGCTTCACATCAAGACCCCAAGGATGGAGAACTACTTTACTATGCCTGCCAAATGTGCCTTCTTGAATATGAAGGTTTTTGTACTCGTTGTGGTACTAGTGATGAATCGGAAACACTGACAAAGGTCATACTGAGAGGAAATGAAACCGGTAAAGAAACACCTGCATTATTATGCACCAAATGCTTTACTAATTTTATGACGCAAGGAGTCAGTTTTGATGGTTTTAGGTAAAAATCATCTTATTTCAATAAATCAAAGCGATAGGTATATTTTACGGTAATGCTCTGATTATCCAATGCATCCATGAAATCGTCATCTTTTACTAAATTAAGAACCACAAACAAACCTGTATTGGCATTTTGCAACAACCCAAATCGTGCATTGACAGAGGCGATTTTAGATACATTGTTATATTGAACCAAGCTTTGTACAAACATGCGAGGTGTGAAAGAGTAGGAGAGACGTGCACTAGTAACAACGGCAGTTAAATTACCATTTGGTAGTCTAAGATCATTATGGCTCAAAGAGAAATCTGAATTGAATTTGTCGCCTATCCTAAATTTCAGTGTGCCACTATTGGCAATTCGATCACCTCCAAAATAACCGCCTATTACTGTTCTTGTGCTAAGCGATAACGCTTTATTGGGATTGGTCATTACGACCAATTGAAGTTCTTCATGTTCATAAATTCCTATAGGTATAGTTACATCAGATATTGAAAAATCCTCCAACACTCGTTCACTTGTAAAGTTAATACCTGTATGCACTTCAAATCCGCTCTTGAATTCCCAATGATTATCAACGTGTAAAAAACTGGTGACCAGTTGATCTTCAAAATTCCAATAGCCGCGATAAGAAACATGAGGTCGTATTTCCAATATTTTTCCCCAATTTTTCGGACGATGCGCCTTGAAAATCAAGAACTCAGGTTTACGAAACGCCGTGCGTTGCAAAAAGCCTACTTCTGGATTGAATCCATTGCCAACTTCGCTATAACCAGCCCTAAGGTCCCATCCATCCCAATTGTAATTCGCTAAAATTTTAAATGCATGGTCTTTATCGCTTATTCCTGGTGTAGTACTTTTGGCCATGAATCCTGTAACTTGAGCTTTCTTACCAATACCCCATTTACCGTCAATGGCATAGACACGATTATAGTCATCGGGTGTGTCGCCTAAACCCGAGCGATTAACGAAAATACCTCCTAAAGATGATCGAGTTCCGCTAAAATCATGATTCACTCGCGCTACAGAAAAGTTGTTTTTTTCGACACCTTCACTTTCAACATCTTCCGTAAACATGCTAAGCAAACCAACATTGGTCTGCCCTATTTTTCCAGAAACACGAGCTCCACCAATTATTGGAACGATACTCCCGTCATCGGCAATACCAATTCGACGGCTAAAAAAGAGATCTACCTCTCCTGGGCTGCCAACTGTGAATTGTCCTGCATTCTCTAAAAAGAAAGCCCTTTTCTCTGGAAAGAATAAATTGAAACGATCAAGGTTGATTTGTTGTTCATCGACTTCCACTTGGGCGAAATCCGTATTATATGTAAGATCCAATGTAAGACTTGGAGTAATGCTATATTTTATATCCGCACCAACTTCAAAATCGGTATCTGTTTCATTTGGATCCACTGCCTTATTGTTCACGATTTGAGTTAATACATATGGCGTAACTTTTAGGTTTCCCGGATTATTAAGTTGGAGGCCATGTATTTTCCCTGATAGAGAAAGTCGTTTCATGTCAAAACCGATGGGTAACGATGCCCAATAGGCAGTTTCATTTCTCTTACTGATATTACGCTGAAAATTGATGCCCCAAGTTTGGTCGTCGCCAGAAGCAAATCTTAAGGATCTAAGCGGAATTGCAAATTCAGCGCTCCAACCATAGTCGCCAATTTCTGTTTTCACCTCCCATGAAGCATCCCAATTAATATTAGTGCCACCGATCACACCTCCTTGTTGTCGATTGGCATTAAAGTTTCCTTGTCCTTCATTATCGATTTGTGCATCGTATTCCATTCCATCGGCATTGGTGCCAAAAAGAAAACCATTTTGCCTGTCGTTATAGGTGTCCAGAATGAATAAAAAACTATCGTCATCACCTAAGTCTGCATCTCGCCTAGAATCTGAGACTACAATATTGTCAGGCTCGCTATCGTAACATATTACAGACACATAGAAAAACTTATCGGTGTAACCGACGCGTATTTCAGTTTTTTCAGAAACATCTTCGCCAAAATTGGGTTTTATCTGCGTTAAACTACCAATTGGAGTTACAGGTTTCCAAATTGCATCATCTAGAACATTACCGTCTATCTCTGGTTCTGCGGTCAATTGTTTGGCCAGAAAAGACGGCCGATCATTCGGTTGTGAATTGTATTCTTTTGTTTGCGCTGTGCAAAATGATTGGAAAACTAAAAAGAGCAGTACACTTTTAAAAAGCTTAGATAATAGTGTCATTTGGTTGATTAGCTATAATGGTTTGTTAAAACTAAGATACATCATTATCTAAAACATTCAATAGGTTTGGTCTTGATCAGTCATACCGTAAGCCATGGCCATAGTTGTACAAAGGGTCTTTTGAATCGTATGGAACATCTTCAAGTTGATTTTTCACCGCCTCCAAGGACGATGGTAGTTCGAATGGTAAATTTCCTTCTGGTTTTCCGTTGCCTAAAATCACTTCTAATATTGCTTTATCCGAAATGCTAAAATGACCAATAACGGCAGTAGCCACATTATTTATTTCGGGGAAAACTATTGGACGCTCCAGATATAGAGAAATTATTACTGGTGTTTTCTCTGCGATACTTTTAACATGGTCAATCTCTTCTTGTAAAAAGGTTAATCGTCCTTGATGAAAAATAGATTCCAGAATTCCCTCTCTAGGGGTAAAAGGTGGATCTAGATTCAATATGGCTACATCAGCATCTTCTGGGTTTTTTACAACGGTAAGGTATTCAGAGACCACTTCAGGGTCTAAATTTTCGATATATACTTTTGTTTTCTTTAAAGGGAGTAGCTTTCCATCGTTTTTTAAGAGCACAACCGATCGTTTCATAGTCTCATGACCGAGAGCCTTATCTTCTTGGCGGTTAATGTTTTTCAAGGAAACCTCCACATCGAGGTAAGGTGAGTCAAACAATCCCAAGTCAAATTTCTGTTTTAATAATTTTCTAACGGAAATATCTAGCCGTTCTTCTGAAATCCTACCTTCTTCAATTAATTTCATTATGATTTTAGGATTATCACTACCACCAAATTGGTCGATTCCAGCATTTAGGGCTTTTTCAGCCTGAGTATAAACATCTAGATTTTCAACACCATGGTCCATAGGGTCTACGAACCTATTACCTGGATTATCCGGATCTCGAAGGATTCCCCAGTCTGAACAAATAATGCCTTTATACTGTAAGCTATCAATTAATAATTCTGAGATGATTTCTTTATTGAAAGCAAACCCAACGTCTTCGCTTGTCTGACCGACAGGAATGCCATAATAAGGCATCATTTGAGCCGTTCCCGCTTTTATTGCAGCTCTGAATGGAATGACATGATAATTAAAATTATTACCAGGATATGCTTGATCCTTTCCATACTTGAAATGTGCATCTTCACCATCTTTTTGAGGACCTCCTCCAGAAAAATGTTTGGTCATGGTAGATACAGAAGATGAAGTAAGACTATCGCCTTGCATACCATAAATATAAGCCGCAGTTAGTTTGGCAGAAAGTTCAGCATTCTCACCAAACGAACCAGCAATCCGCCCCCAACGAGGCTCCGTTGCCAAATCCGCTACAGGATGTAATGCCGTACTTAAGCCTATAGAGCGATACTCGCGAGCTGCTATTTGAGCAAATCTATATGTCAATAAGGAATCTCCTATTGCCGCAAGACCCGTTGCATCTGGCCATTGGGACAATGATTTCATGAACACTGCCGCTCCTTTTTTATTACTATGACGAGGATCGGAACTGAAGGAAATAGGTATGCCTAATCGTGTTTGTTCTGCTAATTTTTGTATTTCGTTAACCCATTCTATATGTACTGTGGCATCATCTGGAGCCAAGGCAGAAGTGAGATGTGTCAACCCGCGTGTAATGACATAATCCTCATTAGGATTCATAAACGCCATGATCTTCATTGGTAACATATCGATTTTTGTAGAAAACAAAAAAGGTTGCATCATTTGTGACGCTTTTTCATCTATGGTCATTTGACTTAATAAATCTTCAACACGAGAGTTGGTATCGGCTTTATCACTTTCATAGGTATCCATTTTCCCATTTTTATTGAGGTCACGATAGGTATGGCCATTATCAATTAAAATTGGTGCCTCACCGTACATTTTGTCTTTAGCCGCACTTATCTTGGATTGTCGTTGATAAAAAGCAAATAGTAATAACCCTAATATTAGGATGAGTGCAATTATACCAATCCATTTGAGGGATTTAAAAAGAATGCGTTTCATATTTTATAGTTGCTTAAATGAATACTTTTCTAAAGTAATTAAATAATACCAATCCAACGGTTAATAGAACTTTTTGAATGTTTATAAATAAACAGACAAACCAAAACTTAAGTAAGCAGAAGAGTCGTTTACATTAGTTGGAGTGAAACTATTATACATATAATCGAATAATGCTGAAAGGCCTAAATACTCATTCAAGGGTACATCGGCTCTTAATTCTTGAAGTACCCTATAATTACTTAAATCACTATAAAGTGGCTGAAAATAGGTAGTGTTCGTTAATGCTAATACGGTCTTAGAGTCATCATTCTTTAAATTGAAAGTAAGAGACAAATAGGCATTATGCCGACTATTATAATATGTTTGATTTAGGGTGTCCACTTTTTCAATTTCATACATATATGAATTGCCAAAATAACCGTTCAGGACTTCAGAATCCACAAATTTCAATCGAATCCCAGCGCCTATTAAATTTCTGGAATTGATGGTAAATAGTTCATTATTCTGGTTTTGGACAAAGGCTTCAAACCTAACCATTTTTGATATTTTTTGATTATATCTTATATGAAAGAACCAAGAATTTTGAAAATCCGTGTCTGCACTTCGAACCAAATTGTAGTTTCCGGTAATAAAGAAGATTTTCTTAAGATTTTTCGACTTAAAGGAGGTCGTTAAGCTCGGACGAACTTGAAACAGATAATCGCCATTAGTGTTAGTATAATTGAACATAACATCACCTATAAATGCGAAGCGTGTCGAATCCAATTGCATTCGTTGCGATTCGATGTTCACCTGTCCGGTGGTATTATGAATTGACACTAATAGTAAAATAATTAAAAGATATTTTGACATATTCGATATAGATAATTCAATGCTTTTCAATCCCATAATATTCTTTCTGTTTAGCTGAAAGTGGCTCAATAGCACCATTCTTTAAGAATTCCTCAAATGGAACGGCAGGCGATGTGTCCCAAAGTGTTGCGGTATTATTTGATAATGTGACTATAATGGATTTTCCATCTGGTGAATAATCAATTGAGTTAATAAAATCGCCACCGCTCACTTTTTCATTCAACTTGTTGCCTTCCAAATCCCAGAAGCTAATAATACCGTCATCGGCACCAATAATTATCGATTTGCTATCAGGGGCGAAATCAACGCCAAGCACTTGGTCTTCTTGATCGCTGTAAAGATGTAATATATCTCCATTTATTGAATATAAGCGCGCTGTATAATCCTCTGAGCCAGATAAGATCATTGTACCGTCAGGAGAGAATTTAGCACAATGAATGCCATCCGTATGACCTTCAAATTCTTGAATCAAGTTAAAATCCAAGTCAAATAACCTCGTAATGCCATCTTCGCATCCTGCCAAGATCTTAGTACCATCAGGAGAATAATCAAGATACCAGATTCCGCCAAAATTACCTGATACATTTGAAGTACTATTACCTTCAATGAGCTTTAATGTATTACCATCTAAATCCCATAACCTGATACTACCATCAAATGATCCTGTAATAATATTAGTACCCAATGGCGAAAATGCTAAACATAATATGTCTTGAGTATGCCCCCAAAATTTCTGTATAATGTTGCCATGAAGATCCCAAAGAGTAGCATTTTCATAACCATTTGTAAGAACAAAATTTCCATCTGGCGAAAAGGCAACTGACCTCACATCACCATCATTTTCTTTGAATTCCTGTAATATTTGACCGTCAAGATTCCACAATTTAGCAGTCCCATCGGTTGAACCGGTTAACACGGTCTTACCATCTGGAGAAAAAACGGCCTCCTCAACAATATTTTCATGCCCATTGAATTCAATAAGTTGATTTTTTATATCCCATAACCTGAAATTTCCATAAAGATCATCTATTCCTTCACCTGAACCTCCAGTTAGTATTTGTTTACCATCAGGAGAAAAGTCTACGGATATGACTTCATCAGGATGTCCAATAAACTTTTGAATTAGAGTTCCACCGATTGTCGATAAATGAGCAGAACCATCTCTTGAACCAGTTAAAACTTTAGAGCCATCGGCCGAGAACACCGCAGAAGTCACAGCATCAGAATGCAATGTGAATTTATTCAGTGTATCACCTTCTATGCTATAAAGACCAGTTGTTGCATCTTCCGATGCAGCTAGTACCTTATTTCCAATAGGTGAAAATTTTACGGCCCAGATTTCTTCAGAATGCCCGATTTTTTGAATCATGGTAGCCTCCTTATCCCAAATGCGGATATAGGAGTCTTGTGATCCAGTTACAATCATATTAACATCATTGGAAAAATCCACACTTAGTACTGCTCCAGCATGACCTTTAAGTTCCAAAATTTTATTACCATCAGTAGTCCAAGCGATTGCTGTAGAATCACCCGAACCAGTCAGTATTTTTTCATCGTCTTGCGAAATGGTAACTGCTAATACTTCATCTTTATGCCCGACAAAGGTTTGTAATATTTGGCCATCTTTGGTCCACAATTTAGCAGTTCTATCTGTGGACCCCGTAAGTACTTTGGAGCCATCATTATTAAAAGCTACTGAGGTAATTTCACCCGAATGACCTACAAATTCGGTAATGATCTTACCATTTAGGTCATATATCCTAGCGATAGAGTCCAATGAACCAGCAAGTACGCTTTTACCATGGGGCGAAAAAACAGCAATGCCACTATTTGGTTCATCATTATTAATGACTTTGTAAAATGAATGTTTCTTGTACATAGATTCAGCAGCACTACTAAAACTCCTAAAATTATAGGTCTTCAAAGCTTCTTCTATAAGTCGCAAGGCGACTGTAGGGTTTTCTTTTTCTAATTCTAATGCCGTAAAATGTAATGCAAACGCATCATCTCTAGATTTTAACTCATTGTTTTTCGTAATGATATATTTAGTTGCGAAACCAGCACCGATCACAATAGTTAAAAGCAATCCGAGCACTGCCATCGTAAGTCTCTTCTCTCTTTTACGTTTGGCGTCCTTATTCTTTAACTGTATCCAAGCCTCTTCACTTTTATCTAAATAGGCCATACTCTCATCGAAGCCTTCTTTGTATCTATTGGCCCATATTTTTTCTGGTTTGAATTTTTTCTTCCATTCCAAAGCCAATTGTAGTTCGATTCCAGCTAGTAGATCTTTTTTCTCAAGTTTGTTCAATCTGGTAGCTTCAGATAGTTGCAGGTAATAACTTGCCGCCTCAGCTTCTTCTTCAACCCACAAACTGAGTGTTGACCATTGCCTTATTAAACTTTCATGAGATATATCAATCACTTTATCATCCTTATCTCTGGTGTTATTGACTACCAAGAAGGACCTTTTATCTTTGATGAAGAGATTGATGATCGATAGTAATGTTTCCTCTGAAGCACCAGAAAGCGCTTTAAGTTCACTCATTAGGACAGGGCGTCTTATTTTTCTACCATTTTCATCAATAGCAGTAAGGGCTTTAAATACTTCCTTGGTGACTATTAAATCGTCATCATTCATATCTACCAGCGCCTCATCCGCATGATTTGATAAAGCCATACTGATTCCACCGACATTCTTATAGTCCTTAAGATCGAGGACATTATCATTGTCGCTTTCAATTTCTGCATCCCAGATTCGCATTAAGACGTGTTGGAGTAGCGGCAATTCATCCTTGACTTTACCCATTTCGTTCAATAGCTTCGAGGTAAGGGAAGAATTCACCTTGGATCCAAATAACTTTGCTGGGCCTTCAATGACCATTTTTAATTGCTGGCGATTCAAACGAGGCACTAAATATTGGCTTTTATTCATCGCCTCTGGCAAGCCATAGAAAAGCGCACAATCGCCTATAAAATCCGACCTCATTGTAGTCACTATATAAATAGGTGTGGATCTTTGCTCAGCTAATTCCAAAATGATATTTACAAAATCAATAGCTTCATCTTTTTTGGACGCCTCCTTTTGGTCCATTGAAAATCGAAATAACTCTTCAAATTGATCAATGAGCAAGAAAAAATTTGAATTGTTCTTTTGCTGGATAGTGTTTATGATATCTAGAAGTGCATCTGCGCCTTCTTCCTCAATTATATCAACAAGGTTACTTATTGTTTTGTTGTCTGCATTGGGGAGACTTTGATTTAATATGCTTTCGGCAAGATTATATATAGGGTTCTGTCCTGGTTTCATAATGGCTATATGCCAATAATCACTATCATCAACTAGATATCCAGCTTTAAGTGCAGGTATTAAACCTGCGCGTAGGAGGGAAGATTTACCACTTCCTGAACTACCAACAACCGCCACAAAATGATGATCATGCAGGCGCTGTAAAAGATCGGTGGTTTGAGTATTACGACCAAAGAACAGTAAACTCTCTTCAGTATCGAAAGGACGAAGACCAACATATGGATTTGTTACCGTGCTCTTCATTATCAACTCGTTTTAAGGTCCTCCATGAAACGTTTAAAAGTGTCGCTGTTCAAGTTGTTTTCGTTGCTGCCATCCACTACATTCACTTTTAATAATCGTTGATTAATCTGAATATCATCCGCCTCCTTATGGGGTGGTGCCATATAAATGAAGAAATCCTCGATGGGATAATTATTTGTCAAGATCAGGTGTAGTGCTGCATTCATTCTCTCTAACACCCATTCTTTGGACACATTACCATATAGGAAAATCAATTTTTGAACTTGACCCATTCGGTCACCTAGCAGGTTAATGTTTTTTAAAGGATCATCTTCCTGTGGATTAATAAAAGGTTGTATTTTATTCTCAAGTAGCTGCCTACTGAGGTCTAAGGCATATAATTGGTCATTAAAATGTGTATCCAATAAAACCGATAACTGTCCGTTTTTAGCAATTTTTTTAGTCTGTTCTGATTTCAGTTGTTCGGCGTAATCAACGATTTCCTGCGCCAAGGTGCTTTTTACTCCTCTTATAAATTCGTAATTTTTTGATGACCTAACGCCATCCTCAATGTCTTCAAGAAACGATTTATAATTCTCTTCTTCAATATCGTTGTAGTCAATATCTGCGGGTACCCAGATTATTTGCGACGTCGCTGAGTTCAAAGAGATTTCAGCTTGTTTTTGAGGATACCATATTTCAGGCGCACCAATGATTTCACGACCTGGAAATTCATCTAGTAGATGAATCGATAATTGTGCTTTTTTAAGTGCTTCTTTCGTGGCCAACTCATGAGCTTTGTTTTCGTCTGGTGGAGGAACGCCGGCTATGATCTTGAATCCTTTTTTCTCTAGTTCGGTGATAATGCGTTTTCGCGGTGAGCGAAGTGTATCGGGAACTTCAGCAAAATAAATAGAAAAAGCGTCATCTTCTTCATTCGCTTTTAGATCGTTCATGGCATTATTTAATCCAAGAATTTCAGTAAAATTCGTCAATAAAGACCAAATAGCATCTCTAAGAGTTCTCATTTGCATCTTGAATTCCGGTGAAATTGTTTCCAGTGTATCACCAAAATGATCACTTTCTCCAGCATCATGGAGCGGAAATCCACTAGTGCCACTTAATTCTTCTGGCCACTCAGAAAATGGAATATTGTTAAGTAGTACATGTACAATTCTTGATTGATCTCCTATTTGAAGTCCTATCTCTTCGTCTTTAATTTTATTATGGAAGAGTTCTAGTTCTTTTTGGCAGTAGTCAGACTGTGCATAACTGGAAGAGTTCAAGCAGATCATAATGGCAGACTTTTTTATTCCTTCTTCAATGGAATGATCGAAAAGTACAGAGCCATCCAATTTCTTGGAATCCCACCAAATTTTAACCATCCCCATGCGACCAAATCGTTTGGCGAGCATGAGGTTCAGGTTTTCATAAAATTGTTTTATCCAACCGTCTGCTTGACCTGGGAGAGTCGCATTATCTAGATGCGCATAACTAATGAAGATATCGTATTCGTACCCAGGAATGAGCGCCATAAATAGTTTGAGTTAGTAAGTACTAATATAATAACAAATACCGATGTTTCATAAACTGCTTGTTCATTAATTAAAAAATGAAATTCTTACATGTCACCAACTATGTCGAAATACTATAGACTGCAATTATTGAAAACCTATCTTTTTTAGTCCATTATGGCTTGTTTTAATGGCTTCTAATGGTCCCATATTGAATGTTTGGTCTTGTTCAACCATATAATATTTCATGCCTGACACTTTCTTTTGTGCCAGGATCCTTTTGAA
>CBESOB010000091.1:0-11099 GCA_965530995.1 uncultured Flavobacteriaceae bacterium | reverse complement strand
ACAGAATTTGGTCTTTTCTATCCTTATGTGTTAGGATATATGATTGCATATATGCCAACATTGGCATTGGTGAATTCCGTGTCTTTTAACCAAATGAATGACCCAGCTAAACAATTCCCGTTTGTGAGGGTATGGGGAACCATTGGTTGGATCCTTGCCGGGTTGGTAATAAGTTTCGTATTTAAATGGGACTCCATTGAAAATATTGGAAAAGGAATGCTTTCAAATACTTTTTTAATGGTTGCAATTGCATCCGGTATATTGGGTGTATTTAGTTTTACATTACCAAAAACACCACCGAGTGTGGGTAAGGATGAAAAAGTGGGGATCTCTGATATCCTCGGATTGGATGCATTAAAATTATTAAAGGATAGAAATTTCTTGATATTTTTCCTTTCTTCGGTCTTGATCTGTATTCCATTAGCTTTCTATTACCAGAATATTAGTCCATTCTTAACCGAATATAAGGTTGAAAATTCAACGGCATGGGCATCAATTGGGCAAATGTCTGAGGTACTCTTTATGTTATTACTGCCTTTCTTTTTCAAGAAATTTGGCTTTAAGAAAACCATACTATTCGGAATGTTAGCTTGGGCAATAAGATACTTGTTATTTGCATTCGGTGATGCCGGAGACTTATTCTTTATGATAGTTTTGGGTATTGCATTGCATGGTATCTGTTACGACTTCTTCTTTGTGTCCGGGCAGATATATACAGATTCGAAAGCTGGAGAAAAAGTAAAAAGTGCGGCGCAAGGCTTGATCACATTGGCAACATATGGTGTTGGTATGCTCATTGGATTTTGGGTAGCAGGACAGATCGTAGATAAGAACTTAATTAGTGAAGGCCTTCATAGTTGGAAGGATGTTTGGGTTTTCCCAGCTATTTTTGCCGTAGCAGTATTTGTGATATTCGCATTATTATTCAAGAATGAAAAAATAGAATATAAAGACGCTTAAGATCTATGGGTAAAAAGATAAGATTAGGAATCTTAGGAGGTGGCGGTGATTCGCTGATTGGTGTATTGCATCGTGTAGCATCTGCTATGTATGATAGATATGAGTTGGTAGGGGGTGTGTTCAATCTTAAATGGGAGGACAATATAGGCTTTGCAGAAAAAATAGGCATTCCTACCAATAGGATCTATGCGGACTTTGATACGCTTGTTGAAGAAGAATCAAAACTGCCTGCAGATGAAAGAATGGAAGTTGTGTCTATTCTGACACCTAATTTCCTTCACTTTCCTATGGCCAAAAAACTATTGGAAAACGGTTTCAATGTCATTTGTGAAAAGCCAATGACCACGACTTATGAGGAAGCCAAGATTCTAAAGGAAACCTTGAAAATGGCTAAGACGGTTTTCGCTGTTACCTACACATATACTGGTTATCCTATGATTCGCCAAATGCGCGAGATGATCGCAAATGGGGATATTGGTAAAGTGCAGAAGATAGATGCACAGTACTATCAAGGATGGATCAATCCCATTATTCATGATAAAGATAAACGCTCCAGCACCTGGCGCTTAGACCCTGAAAAATCAGGCATAAGTTGCTGTGTGGGTGATATTGGCACACATGCCTTCGATATGATCGAATATGTTACAGGACATAGAGTGCAATCCATATTGGCGGACCTCAATTATCTTTATGAAGACAACAGAATGGATATTGATGCTACAATATTGATTCATTGTGAGAATCAAGTCAAAGGGGTTATCAGAACCAGTCAAATAGCGACAGGCGAAGAAAACAATTTCACGGTTCAGGTCTATGGACAAAAAGCAGGCTTGAGATGGGCTCAGGAAAATCCCAATTATCTATATTTATTGGAAGATGGACAGCCTATGAGAGTTTTGAAGCCAGGACATTCATACAATAGTGACATTTCTCTTGATGGGACCAAATTGCCACCAGGGCATCCGGAAGGTATTTTTGATTCCATGGGAAATATATACAAAGGTGTTGCTAAAGCAATTAGAAAAGAACCGTATGACCATGGTGAATTTCCAACTATTATTGATGGAGCCAGAGGCATGGATTTCATTGAAAAAGCTGTAGAGTCACATCAGAAAGGTAACGTTTGGGTAGAATTAGATAAAGAATAGAAGATGAAGACAATTAAAGGACCTGCTGTGTTTTTAGCGCAGTTCATGGATGATAAAGCCCCATTCAATTCTTTGGATGGATTATGTAAATGGGCAAGTGATCTAGGCTATAAAGGCATACAGATCCCTACTTGGGAAACACGATTAATAGATTTAGAAAAAGCTGCCGAAAGTCAGACCTATTGCGATGAATTGAAAGGAAAAATCAATTCATACGGATTAGAAATCACAGAATTATCAACGCACTTACAAGGTCAATTAGTTGCAGTGCATCCGGCTTACGATTTGATGTTCGATAATTTTGCACCAGACAAATGCAGAAACAACCCAAAAGCGCGAACCGAATGGGCGGTGCAACAAGTGAAAAACGGGGGTACAGCTAGCCGGCGATTAGGCCTTAACGCACATGCTACTTTTTCAGGCGCTTTGCTTTGGCATACATGGCATCCTTGGCCACAGCGACCTAAAGGCTTAGTAGAAATGGGTTTTGAAGAGTTGGCTAAACGCTGGATGCCAATCCTTAATCATTTTGATGAGCAAGGTGTTGATGTGTGTTATGAAATACATCCGGGAGAAGATTTGCATGATGGGGTTACTTTCGAGCGTTTCTTGAAAGCGACCAATAATCACAAACGGGTGAATATTTTATATGATCCTTCGCATTTTGTATTGCAGCAATTGGACTATATTGAATATATAGATTACTATCATGAATTCATTAAAGCCTTTCATGTAAAGGATTCTGAGTTCAACCCAACAGGGAAAAAAGGGACTTTTGGAGGATATGGTGATTGGATAGACCGAGCAGGACGATATCGTTCTCCAGGCGATGGCCAAATAGACTTTAAGACTATATTCAGTAAATTAACTGAGTATGGTTGTGATGTATGGGCGGTTATGGAATGGGAATGTTGCATTAAAAGTCCTGAACAAGGTGCTAGAGAAGGTGCTAAGTTCATACAGGACCATATTATAGAAGTCACGCAAAAACGATTTGACGACTTTGCTGGTTCAGAAGTAGATAAAGAACAATTAAAACGAATACTAGGATTATAAAAACCAATACAATGAAAAAACTAATCGTATTACTAATCGCAATTACATTCTTCGGTTGCAAGAATGAAAAGGATCAAGAAAAAAAAGAAATGGAAAAAGAAGTGGAAGTTGAAGTAACTCAAGAAAATGATTGGGTCATGCTTTTCGACGGTACGTCATTCGATAACTGGAGAGGATATGGGTCTGAGACTATGCATCCAGAATGGACCATTGAAGGGGATGCCATGGCGTTTACACCAAGTAAAGAAGGAGGAAAGAACATTATATCGAAAGGGACTTACACAAATTTCATGTTATCACTTGAGTGGAAAATCGCTGAAAACGGTAATAGCGGCATATTTTGGAGTGTTCATGAAGATGCCAAATTCCCTGAAGCATATCAAACAGGACCTGAGATACAGGTGTTAGATAATAATGGCCACCCTGATGCCAAGGTTGCCAATGGCACCCACACAGCTGGATCCTTGTACGACATGATCGCTTGTCCTACGGAAACTATTAATCCAGCAGGAGAGTGGAATTGGTGTGTCATCGAAATCAATCATGATACCAACTTAGGCAAGGTACGAATGAATGGTAAAGAGGTCATGACCTTTCCTGTGCATGGTGAAGAATGGGACAAAATGGTCGAGAATTCAAAATTCAATGGCTGGGAAGGCTTTGGTAAATTTCGTACTGGCCATATCGGGTTACAAGACCATAGTGATAAGGTGTGGTATAAGAATATCAAGATCAAGGAACTTTAAGATTCAATAAAAGAATTTTGTATCCAATAATAATATGATTGGGAGTTTCCTCATAATGTCATTTATTGGCTTTATGTTACTGGTTGCCTTTGTGGCATAGTATGCCACTTGCGGTACGGACGAAAGTTCTGCTGATGATTTTTACCTTGGAGGTCGAAGTCGTGGGGCAATAACTAGTGAGGGATCATTACTATTGTATTATTAGTATTAAGTACGTACCTTATTTTCAGATAGTAATTCATTGTGAACATGAATAAAAAATATGTGATTTCCTTTGACCAAGGGACTACAAGTACGCGTGCTATTCTTTTCGATGCTAAAGGTCAGATCGTTGCTATTTCGCAAAAAGAACTAACACAACATTATCCAAGATCAGGTTGGGTTGAGCATGACCCTTTGGAAATCTATGAGGACCAGAGAAAGGTATTTCTTGAGGTCATAACGACTTCGAAGGTAGACCCCAAGGATATCGCTGCCATAGGTATTACCAACCAACGTGAGACTACCGTAGTTTGGGATAAAAATACAGGAGTGCCTATTTACAACGCCATAGTCTGGTTGGATAAGAGGACAACCGATATCTGCGATGAACTCAAGGATCAAGAACATTCCGAGTACATCCAGAAAACTACGGGTCTTGTCATCGATTCTTATTTTTCCGGCACAAAGCTTAAATGGATATTGGATAACGTTGAAGGTGCTCGTGACAAAGCCAATGCTGGTCAATTGGTATTTGGAACGATAGATAGTTGGCTCATTTATAAATTCACGAAAGAACAGAATCACGTTACGGATCATACCAATGCGTCAAGAACGCTACTATATAATATCGTTGATCTTAAATGGGATGATACCATACTGAATATTTTAGATATTCCTAAGTCCATGTTGCCGAACGTACAAGCATCATCATCTCATTTCGGTACTGTAGACTATAATGGTCTGGACATCCCGATCTACGGTGTTGCTGGTGATCAGCAAGCTTCTTTGTTCGGTCAAGGAGGTTATGAGACTGGTGTAGCCAAGAACACCTATGGAACTGGATGTTTCTTGCTGTTGAATACCGGAAAAACGAATTACCAATCTAAAAATGGATTATTGACGACGTTGACCGCGAGCTTGGAAGGTGAACCCATAAAATATGCATTGGAAGGTAGCATTTTTATTGGTGGTGCTGCCATTCAGTGGTTGCGAGATGGCTTGAAGATCATTGATTCTGCCATCGAAACAGAGGCCATTTGCAAGAGCACTCGATATCTTGAGGATTTATATGTAGTCCCTGCTTTCGCTGGATTAGGCGCGCCTTATTGGGATGGCAATGCCAAAGGGAGTATTCACGGATTGACCTTGGATGTTGGAAGAAACGAAATTATAAAAGCTACTGTTGAAGCTTTGGCTTTTCAGACCAAGGATGTCTTGAATGCTATGGTAGAAGATTGTGGTAAACAAATGAAAGAACTTAAGGTTGATGGCGGCGCCTGCGCTAACAACTATCTCATGCAATTTCAATCGAATATTCTAGATGTACCTGTGGATCGCCCAAAAATGCTCGAAGTCACAGCACTTGGAGCGGCCTTTTTGGCAGGGATAAAAGCAGGAATATGGAAATTAGAGGATATTGCCAAGATACGTGAGGTCGATACAGTTTTCAAACCAGATATGAAACCATTTGATCGAAGTAAGAAATACAGTGGTTGGTTAGACGCAGTTGATCGAACGAAATCGGATATAACAAGTACTATAGTTGAAAAGCCCATTCGATTTTCCATACTTGATAGAAAGCGCCAGTTAAAACGAATCAAAAAATCAACATTTGATTTATTAATAATCGGTGGTGGCGTTACAGGGTCTGGTATCGCATTGGATGCAGCTTCTAGGGGCTTGAGCGTTTGTATCATTGAGAAAAATGATTTTGCTTCTGGTACCAGTAATAAATCAACCAAGCTCATACACGGTGGATTGCGTTATTTAAAACAATTTGAAGTTGGTTTGGTAAAGGAATCTGGTTCCGAGCGAGCCATTGTTCATAAATTAGCGCCACATTTGGTCGTCCCTGAAAAAATGCTATTGCCGCTAATAGAAGGAGGAACTTATGGCAAGATCATGACGTCCATCGGGCTCAAGATATACGATTTCCTTGCGGATGTAGAGGGTAATGATCAACGTAAAATGCTTTCCAAGTCAGAAACATTAAAGCAAGAACCATTATTAGACGATAACGTTGTGATTGGCGGTGGATATTATGCGGAATATAGAACCGATGATGCTAGATTGACAATTGAAGTGTTAAAAAATGCCTCAAAATTTGGAGCCGTTTGCATAAACTATTGCGAAATGACAGATTTGATCTATGACGATAATGGGAAAATAAAAGCCGTAAAATGCCTTGATCATAATTCTGATAAAACCATTAAGATTTCTGCACGAACTTATGTATCAGCAACGGGACCTTGGGTTGATAATATCCGAAAGAAAGACAAGTCGCTTAACAAAAAGAGATTGCACCTGACCAAAGGTGTTCATTTAGTTTTCCCGAAAGAAAAATTGCCCGTCAAACAATCCGTGTATTTTGATGTACCCGATGGTCGTATGATATTCGCTATTCCTAGAGGGCGTGTAACCTATGTGGGAACTACAGATACTACTTATTCTGGAAGCTTGGAACGCGTTGTGACTACCAAGAATGATGCTAAATACTTGCTTAAAGCAATAAATAATACATTTCCAGATATTGATCTGACAATCAATGATATACAATCTAATTGGGCCGGACTAAGACCGCTCATTCACGAAGACGGAAAAGATCCGTCTGAGTTGTCCCGAAAGGATGAAACTTTTGTATCGGATAGTGGATTGATATCGATAGCTGGAGGTAAATTAACAGGCTACAGACGAATGGCACATAGGGTCTTAGAAAGGGTATTTGAACAAATGTCCGATAAGCGTCGAAAGTCGTTCAAGAAATCGCAAACGAATCATTTATATTTGGTAGAGCCAGCATTAAAAAATTCTGATGAGGTTGAGAAATATCAATTAGAAATAGCCCAAAAACTAGACGAGCTAGGGGTTGAAGATCATTTTTATGCTTGGTATTTAGTATCTCACTACGGAAAGCAGACCGAAACCATTCTCAACAAAGTCAATTATTTTAATGATGAGGATGTGTTAAGACGTCTGATTCGCGCAGAGCTCTGGTTTAGTATCCATCATGAAATGACAAATAGTATCACTGATTTCTTCGTGCGTCGAACAAGTCGTTTGTATTTTAATATAGCGAGTATCATGCTCTATAGTGAGACCGTTATTGAAGACTGTGCTAACTACCTTAATTGGGATGAGTCTAGGATTCAAAAGGAACGAAAAAGCTTAGGAATGATGGTCAAGGATGCCACGACGTATTATGATAAGGAGGTATTCTAAAAGATATTGTCTGGATCTGTCAGTTGATCTAACGTCTGTCTTAAATTTTCATCCAATAAACTCAAGCCATATTGGTAGGAGGCATTCATCCATCCAAAACCACTGGTGGTTATATAATCGAATTCTGTCCCTACGTTTCCATATTCAGCGTATACTTTATGGGTGCACGCCACCACATCGTATTTTTCAGGGATAGTGCCGTTATAGTTTACAGCATTAATAGTGATCATCCATAACCACCGATATACAAGTTCTTGGGTTTCTTCTGTAAATCCGTAATTCATCAACCCTCTCCAGATCATCATTTGGTGCGGTGCCCAACCATTAGGGTAATCCCATTGTCGTTGTGGTAAGTGAGAAGCTACTTGTTCTGCCATGGCTTTAGAGGTGCCAGAAATCCCGCCTTTGCACTTAAATTTAGTCATCAGGTCCTTTACCAGCGATTCAGCCTGTTCTTGGTCACAAAGATTCGCCCATAGCGGATAGAAATTAGAGGCTGATTCATAATTAGTTTGAGCCTCATTTTTTACGTCGAAATCACTATACATACCTAAGGATGGGCTCCAAAGGAAGTCATTAATGAGTGATTTACGCTTTGCAGCTTGCTGTTGCCAATAGATTGAAGTTCCTCTTTCGGAATCATTCAGCTTTCCTTTAAAATAGGTTTCGATCAGATACTCAAAATCTGTTTCATATTTGTACAAAAGCGAATTCAAGTCAACCGTATTTAGATCCGCACAGCAATTATCCAATCGATATGAGGTGTCATGACCACTTTCACGAACGCTTCGGTCATGTAGGAAATACCTATCCAATTCCGAATATTTAATGCCACCAGATTGATATTCATCAACAATGATATCGACTGGCATTTGATGTTTGTTGGCAAAGTCTTCTAGAACCTCCTTAAAATGTCCGTCTTCGGTTTCTGGCGGAATACCAATACCTTCAGCGTAATAGCGATTAAGTCCGTTGTCGGTGAGACGCTTACCTTCATCCATCCAAACGGATTCATATTCTCTTATGGCAACGTCTAGGACGTCTTTTAACCAATCCTTGGTTAACGAACCATCATGTTCGAATACCTCTCGTATGAATGAGGATAGGAAGGGTGGTTGTGTTCTCGTAAGATAATACGTGCGGTTGGCGTTTAGGATCTTCCCGTAATGTTCTATCTGGTAACAGAAATTATCTACCATGGACTTGGCCAGATCCAATCGGTCGTCCAATAGGAGTCCTACACCTTCAAAATAACTGTCCCATCCATACATTTCATTGAATCTTCCACCGGGCACCACAAAAGGGACACCTTTTTCATTCTCTAATTTCAAACTCAAAATACCAGGTTGGTTATTAATGGACTTAACGTATTCTGGTGTAATGTTTTCAGGTAATGAGATTACTTCTAGCTTATATTTTTTTTCAAGGTTTGTATAGTACTCATATGCCTTTGCATCTGAATGCGGTACATAAACACGATTAATAGTCGTATCCGTCTTGTCATCTCCCACGATTTTTGCAATGCCATCTTCATCAATTGTCCTGGTTAAATCATCCCAAAACACCTCACGTACCATTCGAGAAATACGGTATGTTGGTTCTTCTTCAATCTTTGACAATGGAATTTCAGCCTCGATTAACCCCCTGTTCTTAGCGAGTGCTAATTCTTGTAGAAGGTTGGATAAATGATAGGTACCTTTGATGGTATGTGAAGTACCATTATTAGTGGTTAAGTCATACGCTTTTGGTCCCTTATCTTCTTTGGTGATTTTCTTGTCGCCATCGGTATCTTCTTGATGCAGCAATGCTTCAAGAGTTTGTTTTATGTTCAGGTTGAATTTCATTGTTCAATAACAATTTCTTTCTTAGATATCTTATCTATTAATAAAACGAATACAATCAGCAATACCATTGGTATCAATAAAAAGTAAAAGGCATTTGCTCCGCCGATACTTTCAAATAATTCCCCAATAATTCTGGAGCCTATGGTACCTCCTAAGGCCGAAAAAATAATAATCAAACCAGACATAGGAGAATGCAAACTTTTTGGTAATGAGCTCAATACTGTTGAATTCAATAATGGATAAATTGGTGCTATGAAAAGGCCAATAAGTGGTAAGATGAATCCAAGAAAAGGCACATCCTTCAAGCTTGAAACTTCACTTAAGGCAGCTACATCAACTTTAAGTTGAGGCAATACGGCCAATAGAATACCACCAGAAATGAGTACGCAAATAATCACCAAGTAAACCCATGATATCTTCTTTGTGAGATAGCCTGCCACAAATCTTCCCAGAGCTAAAGACAATGCGAAAATCACAGCCATTTGCACGCTTAATGTTTCACTGAACATGAAAATCTTTTCATTAAATCTAGGAAGCCAAGTCATGATTCCTTGCTCTATCATGACAAACAAGAAGGCTGAAACCAAAAATACGAGCACCAATGGCACTAATATGAGCTTCAGAGAATACATAAGATCTTCCTTAATATTTGTCCCAATGGCTTCGACTTTATACTCTACTTTCGAAAATAAAAGGAATGCGAACGAAGCTGCTATTAAGACCAATAATACATAATATACATCGAGCCAAGCATTTTTATCGGTATCGGAAAAAAAAGCTGGAAACAAGAAATAAGCCAAGGCGATTCCAACCATAAAGAATCCTTCAATGGAACTCATCATGGAGGAATGTGCTTTTTTTGAATCGGTAATGATTCCGATCAAGGAATACACAGACAGTTTTATAAGAGCAAAACTAACGCCTATAGACATGAACAAGATCTTGGTATGTAAAAAAGTATTCCCAAAGACCATGACTAGACAACCTGCAAATACGATGGCGAGTCCTGTAAGCATTGCCTTTTTATAACCAAACCTTGGAAGGAATGATGCTACTAAAAATGATACAATAGCAATAGGTAGATCCTTAAAAGCTTCTAGAACTGATGCTTGAGATTCACTAACGCCATATACGTTAATTGATTTTGCGATTACGATACCTACACTATTCAATAAAATAGCAAAAACGAAATAATTTAAATAAATCGAAATCTTTATACCAGCATTCTTCATAATTTCTTCAGATTAATGTCCTCCTCCAGGTACTACAATTGCATCCTCGTCTTCACTGGATTCCGGCTCTTTTAAACGTATTGCGAGCATTCCTGCAATGATAAAGAATACACCGCCAAATAAAATGGCATAAATGGCATTACCATCTAATCCATATTCAATAATAGGCCCAAATGAAACTGTTTGAATCAGCATAGGAATTACTATCATCATGTTTACGATTCCCATGTAAACACCTCTTCTATCTGATGGAATCACTTTCGAGACCATTGCATATGGTATACCCATCATAGCTGCCCAACCTATACCAAACAAGATCATAGGAATTAATAGTAGGTATTCATTTTTAATATAAGGCATTGAAAGCATGGCTATACCTGTTAAGAATAAACTTATCACATAAACCCATTTCGAACTATACTTTGCCGCAATAGGCACAAGCGCCAAGGCCACCAACATGGTGACTAAATTGTAAGTTCCATTCATCAAACCAACTTGTGCTAGTGCTTCGTCTGGCGTTATTCCAGGAATTGATGCCTTGATCATTGGTGCAATAAATTGCCAGTAAATAAACAATGCGTACCACTGGAAGAAGTAAACTGCAGATAATTTCCACATAAAATTGGGCATATCTTTAATAGCTTCTGCGGCTTCCATTAATAGTACTCATTGTAACATTACCTGACACATAGT
>CBESOB010000090.1:0-11304 GCA_965530995.1 uncultured Flavobacteriaceae bacterium | reverse complement strand
AGAAGAAACTATCAGACCACCATCTTGGCCATCATAGCCGTCAAAACCGGGTGGTCCTTGAGGTCCTTCACATGCGGTAAAGAAAAAGGTTAGGGCTAAAAATAGGTATGTTATTTTTCTCATAATTAAAAGATTTTCAATTAGTATAACAAATTATGTACCAGAGTACAAATTTATTAAAACAATTTTGATTACATATTTCTGACACCTTGTCATATTTTTTGTCATGGCATGATCATTGACATTAGTGCTATGATTAAAATGAGTATCAAATAATTTCAACACAATAATAAAATGAGCAAAATAATTGGAATAGATTTAGGAACAACGAACTCTTGTGTTTCCGTAATGGAAGGTAATGAGCCAGTAGTTATTCCTAATGCTGAAGGAAAAAGAACAACACCTTCTGTGATAGCCTTTGTAGAAGGAGGAGAGATCAAGGTTGGTGATCCTGCCAAACGTCAGGCGGTAACTAACCCTACTAAAACGGTTTATTCTATAAAGCGTTTCATGGGGAACAAGTATTCTGAGTCAAAGAACGAAGCAGAGCGTGTGCCTTACAAAGTGGTAAAAGGAGATAATGACACACCTAGAGTGGATATTGATGGACGTTTATATACGCCACAAGAATTATCCGCAATGGTGCTTCAGAAAATGAAGAAGACTGCTGAAGACTATTTAGGAGCCACAGTTACTGAAGCTGTCATTACAGTTCCAGCTTACTTTAATGACTCTCAACGTCAAGCTACAAAGGAAGCCGGTGAAATCGCAGGATTAAAAGTAAGACGAATTATCAATGAGCCAACTGCAGCAGCTTTGGCCTATGGTATGGATAAGAAAGGTATTGACCAAAAAATCGTTGTTTTCGATTTTGGTGGAGGAACTCATGATGTCTCTATCCTAGAATTAGGAGATGGTGTCTTTGAGGTATTGTCTACAGATGGAGACACACACCTTGGTGGTGATGATGTGGATCAGAAAATCATAAACTGGCTCGCTGAAGAATTCAATAAAGAAGAAAGTATTGACCTTCGTAAGGACCCAATGGCCCTACAGAGATTAAAAGAAGCTTCAGAAAAGGCTAAAATAGAATTATCGAGTTCACCACAGACTGAAATAAATTTACCATATGTAACGGCTACTGCTAGTGGACCAAAACACTTGGTGAGAACTTTGACTCGTGCAAAATTCGAGCAATTGATCGATGACTTGATCAAGAGAACAATTGAGCCTTGTGCAACAGCATTAAAAGCTGCTGGACTCAAAAAAACGGATATTGATGAAGTAATTCTAGTAGGAGGATCAACTCGTATACCTGCAGTTCAAGCAGAAGTCGAGAAGTTCTTCGGGAAAGCACCTAGTAAAGGAGTGAATCCGGATGAAGTTGTTGCGGTAGGAGCTGCCATACAAGGTGGTGTGTTATCAGGAGATGTAAAAGATGTATTACTTCTTGATGTAACACCATTATCACTTGGTATCGAAACCATGGGTAGTGTGATGACGAAGTTGATCGATGCCAATACAACAATTCCAACGAAGAAATCGCAAGTGTTCTCGACAGCGGCCGACAATCAGCCTTCTGTTGAAATCCATGTGCTTCAAGGAGAGCGACCAATGGCGAACGACAATAAGACCATAGGTAGATTTCACCTTGATAGTATTCCACCTTCACAAAGAGGAGTTCCTCAAATTGAGGTGACTTTTGATATTGATGCTAATGGCCTTATCCATGTTACAGCAACAGATAAAGCCACAGGAAAATCACAGGATATTAGAATAGAAGCGTCATCTGGATTGACAGACGAGGAAATCCAGAAAATGAAACAAGAAGCAGAAGCTAATGCGGATGCAGATGCAAAAGCAAAAGAAACTGCTGATAAGTTGAACAGTGCCGATGCGATGATCTTTCAAACAGAAAAGCAGCTAAGTGAATTTGGTGATAAATTATCTGATGATAAGAAAAAACCAGTTGAAGAGGCTTTAGAAGAATTGAAAAAAGCATATGAAACTAAAGATGCTGCTGTCATAGACCCAGCTTTAGAGAAGATCAATGAAGCATGGAAAGTCGCTTCCGAAGAGATGTACAAAGCACAAGCGGAAGCTCAAGGTGGAGCAGAAGACGGACCTGCTGATCCAAGTCAGAATGGTGAAGCTAAAGACAGTGAAGATGTACAAGACGTAGACTTCGAAGAAGTCAAGTAGCCTGTCCTGAGCGAAGCCGAAGGGTAGACTTCGAAGAAGTTAAATAAATTATTGAGCACACAATGTTCTAAATAAAAAAGCGCAACTATTTTAGTTGCGCTTTTTTTTTGAATAATTTGTGACCTTTGGATAGTGACATTTATTTATCCGTTTTGGACAATATATTCTGAAATTATTATGCGTGCATACTATTTTATATATTTGCGTTACTTAAAAATAGCTAATGACGACTAAACTCACACAACTCCTCAATATTAAACATCCGATCATACAAGCACCTATGTTTTTGGTTTCTAATACAGCAATGGTTATAGAGGCTATGAACGGTGGCATTGCAGGATGTATACCGGCCTTGAATTATAGGACACTTGATGAATTAAGAGAGGCTATCAAAGAGTTGAAGGCAGCTAAAGTGCCAGGTGGTTCATTTGGATTCAATTTGATCGTTAATAAATCAAACCTAAAGTATAAAGGACAGTTAGAGGTCATTTGTGAAGAAGGATGCGATTTCATAATTACGTCACTAGGTAGTCCGGAAGAGACCATCAATCAAGCGCATAAAGTAGGCATCAAAGTGTTTTGTGATATTGTAGATCTAAAATTCGCCAAGAAAGTAGAAGGACTAGGAGCTGATGCTGCCATAGCCGTAAATAATGAGGCAGGGGGACATAGAGGGAATCTTACGCCAGAAGCGCTTATTAAAGAGCTTAAAAGCAACTTGAGCATACCTGTAATTTCTGCTGGAGGTGTTGGTTGCAAAGCAGATATAGATGAGATGATTGGTTACGGAGCCGATGGCGTTTCAGTAGGAAGCCCGTTTATTGCTTCTACCGAAGCCAATGTCACTGACGAATACAAACAAGCCTGTGTCGACTACGGTGCCGAGGACATTGTTATGACCGAACGTATTTCTGGAACACCATGCACGGTTATTAACACTGATTATGTCCAGAAAATAGGAACCAAGCAAACATGGCTAGAATCGGTCCTGAATAAGAATAAGAAACTCAAGAAATGGGTCAAGATGATTCGTTTTAGCATTGGGATGAATGCCACCAAGAATGCGGCGACAAAAGCCACCTATAAAACAGTATGGGTTGCAGGGCCCAGTATTGAGCATACCAAGGCCATATTGTCAACAAAGGCGATCATTGCTGTATTGACCGAATGATTTGATAAGGAATAATTACTTGATTTAGTTGATGCTGGACATTGTTATATAATTAACCAAATTTATATATTAGTAGTAGTAAGTTCTCTATATGAAGTACAATGCCTTTATTTCTTATAGTCATCGACAAGATTCAGACTTGGCACCCAGTCTTGAAAAAGCTTTAGAGACGTTTGCAAAACCTATATTTAAAAGACGCGCTCTCAACATTTTTCGTGATTCCAATGATTTATCTGCCTCACCCGACCTATGGGGTAAGATAGAAGATGGCCTTAGCCAATCTGACTATTTCATTTTTTTAGCTTCACCGGCTGCAGCACAATCTCGCTGGTGTAAAAAAGAAGTGGCCTATTGGAAAGAGCACAAATCCATGGATCATTTCTTAATTGTCTTGACAGAAGGTGAATTGTTTTGGGATGAATCCCGTTCAGATTTCGATTGGACAAAGACTACTTCTATTCCGGAAAATTTATCCGGGGCATTGCATAATGAACCGCTTTATGTTGATTTTCGTAATAAGATCTCCAAGGAAGACCTAACACTTCAAAATCCAGAATTCAAGAGCAAAACTGTATTATTGGCTGCAACCCTACATGGGAAGGCAGTTGGTGATATGGTCGGAGAAGGGGTGAAACAACACAAGAGAACACTATTGATACGAAATAGTGCTATTGCAGTTCTAAGTGCATTACTTATTGCATCTGGTTTCTTAACACACTATGCTTTTGAGCAGAAAGAAATTGCAGAAGAGCAAACCAAAGAAGCCTTGCGTCAAACCAAAGAAGCCTTGCGTCAAACCAATCGGGCATTGGCAAAAAGTTACCTGTCAGATTCAAAGGCGAATCTAGATCTTGACCCAACTATTTCCCTTAGGCTTGCAGAATACGCATATACATTTGCAAAAACAAAGGGACTGGATCTTGAAAATCATGAGGACCAATTAATCAAAGCCTATTATAATAATTCAAATTTCTATTTGGAACATGATGATTTTCAATTGAAAGGTCAGAACAGGCCTCTACTTAAAATGAATGGTTATGAACTTGAACTAAACAAAAATACGGATCAATTGTTTCTCATAACACCTGATGGTAAGTGGCTACCATTCCCGGACTTTGAAACTGAAGGTTTTTTAAGTGAAGTGATCGGTTTCTCACCAAAGGGAAAATTCATTCTAACAAATAGTGTCTATCCAGGAGGGTCTTATGCAGGAACACAAAATGCCCTCAACGTACATGATCTAGAATGGAAACAGAAATCTGTTGTTTCATCCTATGTGCCAATTGAAACACGTGGTCCTCATCATAACAAGATAGTTTTCGATGCGAATGAGACACGATTCCTTATTACAGGCGAAACACCAGGGACGACTTTATATGATTTTCGCGAAACAGAAATGACCAGCAAATTGCTTCATGAATCATCGACTGATGTTTTGGATATTGCATTAAGGGGCGACGGCAATCAAGTGGCTTTGGCAAAAAAGCAAGGTATTGTGAATTTGATTGATTTCTCTGATTACGGTCTATTTAATTATGGACAATGGGATCTTCGAGGGCATAATCTTGAAGAAGTGGACACCCTAAGCTATGGTCAGGAGAATCGCTATATATTTACAAAAAGCGTAAGTATTATGAGAAAATGGCATGCGCATAACGAACTTCGAAAACGGTACATTGATTTGGAGGAAGGTATTAATGCTTATGAATTAGATACAATTCCTCTTAAGGGAAATGAAGGAATCATGACAATAAGAGAGGCGAATAAGGATGAATTGTTATATGAAATTCATAAGGGTGATTCATTGGAAGTGTCCCCCTATGTCATGACACATATAAACAAACTAAATGATACCATTACCACCTTTCATGCTGCTGGGGCTTATAGTGATGGATTTGAAGGAGAGTCGAATTTAAATCATTGGAATTCTCCAAATGGACGTTATTACGCTACTCGAAATGGGCTTTTCAATAAGCGTGGCGAACTTTTAATTTCTTATAATGAACAACGTCATACGTATAAACATAATTTAGTGTTAATGGCATTTTCTTTAGATAGTAAATACCTCTTCATGGTCGACAAGATCTATATTATGGATGCCGAAACGATATTGTCAAGAATCAATGACGTGGAATTATCTGGTGCAATATCAAAATTAGATGTTGATACTAAGAGTCAATATTTAATAGAAGACTAGTGATAAAAGGACAAATTCGAAAAATAACGCCTATTACTAATACATCACAAAATACAGCAACAAAAGCCACCTTTAAAACCGTCTGGGTTGCAGACCATAGTATAGAGCATGTCAAAGCTATTCTACCAACCAAGAACATTGTAGATAAACTGGTTAATTAGAATTGTTAATAATTCTTTTTAATAATTACCTCTTAAATGATTAATTTCAGGGATGTTTAAATAACCATCCATGAAAATTATTTCCCTCATCCGAAATTTCGGATTCATCTGCATCGCAATATTATTCCTTTCCTGCAACCAAAATCCGAAAACAGAACAAGGCGTCATAAACCTTTTCAATGGCAAGAACCTGGAAGGTTGGGTGAATCATGGGACTGAGAAGTGGTATGTTGAAAATGGCGAATTGATTTGTGAAAGTGGTCCAGATGCTCAATACGGGTACCTTTCAACAATTGACTTTTATGATGATTTCGAACTTTCTGTGGATTTCAAACAGGAAGCCAATGGTAATAGTGGTATATTTCTCAGGTCCACCATTGAAGGCACAAAGATCAGCGGATGGCAAGTGGAGGTGGCACCACCAGAGAATCATTCAGGTGGCATTTATGAGTCTTATGGTCGTGGTTGGTTGATTCAACCTGAACCCGAAAAGGACAAGGCCTTAAAAATGGGTGAATGGAATACCATGAAAATAAAGGCCATCGGACCTAATATTACCACCTGGTTAAATGGGGTCGAAATGATCAAGATCGAAGATGAGAAAATAGGAGAGGGCAAAGGTGCCATTGCACTTCAGATTCATGATGGAGGAGGCATAAAAGTTCGTTGGAAAAACATCAAGATCAAACCAATCAAGAATTAATAAAAAGCATATGATACGACTATTTTCAATTTTGTTAATCATGACGGTCTTTTTGTCATGTAAGACTGAACCAAAAAAAGAAACAAAAAAAGAAGCGTCTAAAGAAGCCAAAAAAGAATCTTATTCAGATGTAACTGCCGGGGAAACTGATAATTGGATCTATTTATTTGATGGTACAGGTACTATAGGCTGGAGGGCGTACAATGGAGAATCTTTACCATCCCAATGGGTCATCGAAGATGGGGTCCTGACTTTTGACACCGAGAAGAAACTGGAATCTGATAAGGAAGGTGGCAAGGACATTATCTATGCCGCAGAAGAATTCGACAATTTTGAACTCTACCTAGAATGGAAAATACCAGAAGGCGGTAATAGTGGTGTCATGTATCACATAAAGGAAGGTGATCATGCTCCTTATGAGGTATCTCCCGAATACCAGTTGCTGGACGACTTAAAATGGGAAGAGATCAATAATGCAAAACTTGAAGAATGGCAAAAAACGGGTGCGGACTATGCCATGTATACACCAGATAATAGTGTAAAAATCGTTAAACCGGCTGGTGAGTGGAATACATCCAGAATAAAATTCACACCTGAACTGGCAGAGCATTGGCTTAACGGACAGAAAGTACTGTCATTTGTGCCTTGGTCAAAAGATTGGCAAGCGCGCAAAGCAAAAGGCAAGTGGAAGGATTTCCCGAATTACGGAAAATATAAGACTGGATATATCGGACTTCAGGATCATGACAGTCCGCTTTGGTTCCGAAATATTAAGATCAAGAAATTATATACTAGCAACTATTAAAATGAAAAGAAGACATTTTTTAAAAAACGCCGCGACCTTAGCCTCAGTATCTTTTTTACCATCATCGTTATGGGCATTTTCTGAGAACAAACGCTTGCGAACAGCGCATATTGGAATTGGAGGCATGGGTGCTGAAGACCTTAATGCCATTTCCTCACACGAAATGGTGGATGTGGTTGCCTTGTGCGATGTAGATTCCAAAGCTTTAGCTTCTGCCAGAAAATTACATCCTAATGCAAAGATATATGCCGATTACAGGGTTCTTCTTAAGGAAATGAAAAATGATATCGATGCCGTTGTTGTTTCTACTCCAGATCATACACATGCACCAGCGTCAATGATGGCTATGGAAATGGGTAAACCGGTATATTGCCAAAAACCGTTGACACATCATGTGTCTGAAGCAAGAGCCATGCGAGAGATGGCGAAGAAAAAGAATTTAGTGACCCAAATGGGGATTCAAGTGCACTCTTTTTACGATTATAAACTAGCTACTATTCTCATACAATCCGGTATTATTGGAAAGGTAAAGACTGTTCATGCATGGTCTCCAAAGAACTGGGGCTATGATGGCCCTGTTCCAGAAGGAGAAGACCCAATCCCAGAACATTTGGATTGGAATCTTTGGTTAGGTACTTCTGCCCAAAGACCTTATAAAGACGGTGTTTACCACCCTGGGAATTGGCGTAAACTTATGGACTATGGCTGTGGTACCCTTGGCGACATGGGTGTGCATATATTCGACACACCTTATAATGCCTTGGCGTTGGATGTTCCAAGAACTATAAAGAATAGTTGTAGAGCACCTAACGGGTTTGGATTTCCTGAAAATAACAAAGTGACCTATAAATTTCCAGGTACCAAGTATACCAAGAAGACCCTAAAATGGATTTGGTACGATGGGGTTGGCGCACCAGATACCCATAAACATTTAAAATTGCCAAATAATGAAACCCTGCCCGACCAAGGGGCCATGTTCATTGGAAATAAAGGACGATTGCTCTTACCGCACTTTATGCAATTACCGAAACTGATAGTCAAGGGGAAATACCAAGATATAGATCTATCAAAATATGAAGCAGTCAATGATCTAGGAGCGCCTATCAGGAATTATGGATCCGAAAGCCCAAAGCACTATCACCAATTTGTGGATGCCTGTCTAGGCAAGGGCTTGTGCACTGCTCCGTTTTCATACTCAGCACGACTGACCGAAACCATATTATTAGGCGTTATAGCTGGTCGTTTCCCGAATAAGACTTTGCATTGGGACAATAAAACGGCAAGATTTTCTGAGCAGGCTGCCAATACATTTTTGGATGCACCTTATAGGGATTTTTAATGTTGTTTTTTGATGTCAATACTGATTGTCTTATATATGTCACTTCTAGCGATTCCGATGTGTCGGAATTGTATCGAAAAGCAATTTTACACCAATAATAGTTAATCCAACTATCTGATGAAAAGTATCATAATCCAAGGCATACAATTTGATGAGAAATCATCTTACCAGCAAGGGCCGAGTTTAGCTCCTCCCTTAATTCGAAAAGCCTTGCATTCCGGATCCATGAACTTCTTTGCTGAGAGTGGGATCACTATTGAAAGTGAAAATATTATTGACAAAGGCGATTTTGATATAAGGTCCTATTTTGACATTGAAGATATCACTAAAGAGCATTTAGATTCTGGTTCAAAAGTTTTTACACTTGGAGGGGATCACTCCATCACATTTCCCATCATCAAAGCACATCACGATAAATATCTAGTTCTGGACATCCTGCATATCGATGCCCACGCAGATCTGTATCATGATTACGAAGGAGATAAATACTCGCATGCCTGTCCTTTTGCCCGTATCATGGAAAATGGATTTGCAGCACGACTAGTGCAAGTGGGTATTAGGACCTTGAATACCCATCAGGCAGAGCAAGCTAGAAAATACAATGTTGAGGTACACCAAATGAAAGGCCTGGACCTATCTAATATCCAAAAATTCGAAAACCCTTTATACATATCGTTGGATATGGATGCCTTTGATCCGGCATTTGCGCCCGGCGTGTCGCATCAAGAACCAGGGGGCTTATCGTCGAGACAAGTCATCGATCTTATACAAAGTATCGACACCGAAGTTATCGGCGCCGATATTGTTGAGTATAACCCCAATAGGGACTTTCAGGACATGACGGCTTTCTTGGCCGCGAAGATGATGAAAGAGATTCTAGGGAAGATGATGGAAAGATGATTAGTTGAAAACTTGCTTTGCTTTCCAGTGTTGAACTTGTTTGAGTAACGTAAGGTTTAGACCATTTTAAAAAGAAAAAAACCAGGAATTCAGCAAATGAAAGAACTTATAAAATAGATGTTCATCATATTTTTAGTTAAACACTATTTATATTTAAAAACAAGTTCTAATTTTGAATTTCAAAATAAATACCATGCAAAAACAACTCATAGAATGCGTACCTAATATTAGTGAAGGACGTGATTCGAAAATAATAGAAACCGT
This sequence comes from uncultured Flavobacteriaceae bacterium, assembly GCA_965530995.1. Classification (GTDB taxonomy): domain Bacteria; phylum Bacteroidota; class Bacteroidia; order Flavobacteriales; family Flavobacteriaceae; genus JABABD01. Next base: position 1,562 of record CBESOB010000090.1, on the reverse strand, counting down.
ATCACAAATAGTAGAAACTGTAGATGGCGTAAAACTCTTGGATGTGGATTCTGGAAAAGCCACCAATCGTACTGTAATTACCTTTGTAGGAGAACCGCTTCCTGTGATTGAAGCTGCATATAGATTGATTAAAAAAGCTTCTGAGCTAATAGATATGAGTAAGCATACGGGTGAGCATCCTCGCTTTGGAGCAACCGATGTTTGTCCTTTAGTTCCTATTTCTGGGATAACTTTAGAAGAAACCGCCGGGTATGCTCATAAATTAGGGGAACGTGTGGGTAAAGAATTGGGGATTCCAGGTTATTTTTATGAAACTGCTGCCAAAGAAGAAAAAAGAAAAAACCTTGCCAATTGTAGAAGTGGAGAATACGAAGGCTTGTCTAATAAATTATCTGATCCAAATTGGAAACCAGATTTTGGGCGGGCAGAATTCAATAGTGATGTTGCCAGAACAGGAGCAACTGCTATTTCTGCTCGTGATTTTTTAATTGCTTACAATGTAAATCTAAACACTACTTCTACTCGTAGAGCTAATGCTATCGCTTTTGATATTAGAGAAGCCGGACGTGTAAAACGTGAAGGAAATCCTATCACAGGTAAAAAAATGATGGACGAACATGGAGAACCTATTCGTGTTCCAGGAAAATTGAAAGCCGTTAAGGGGATTGGTTGGTATATTGACGAATATGGTATTGCTCAAATTTCTTATAACCTTACTAATATTACCATCACATCGATGCATGAAGCTTTTGACGAAAGTTGCAAAGCTGCATTGACTAGAGGAATTAGAGTTACAGGATCTGAAATAATTGGCTTAATTCCATTACAAGCTATGTTAGATGCAGCAGATTTCTATTTAATTAAGCAAGAGAGATCTTTAGGCATATCAGAAAGTGAAAAAATAAAAATCGCTGTAAAATCTTTAGGTCTAGACGATTTAAAACCCTTCAACCCAGAAGAAAAGGTCATCGAATATATGCTGGGTAATGATGAGAAAAAATTAATCGATTTTAAATTAGACGATTTCGCAGATGAAACAGCTGGAGAATCTATGGCGCCAGGAGGTGGGTCTATTTCAGCTTACGTTGGTGCATTGGGAGTTTCTCTTGGGACGATGGTAGCCAATCTTTCTGCTCATAAGGCAGGTTGGGACGATAAATGGGATTTCTTTTCAGAATGGGCTGTAAAAGGTCAAGCATACAAAGATCAATTGTTGTTTTTAGTAGATGAAGACACTAATGCCTTTAATAAAATCATCGATGGTTTTAGATTACCAAAGGATACTGTGGAAGAAAAAGAAGCAAGAAAATTAGCTATTGAAAACGCTACCAAATATGCTACCGAAATTCCTTTTAAGGTCATGGAAACGTCTTTTAAATCATTAGAAGTTATGCAAGCCATGATGAAAGATGGATTAATAAATTCATTATCTGATGCAGGTGTGGGCGTACTTTGTGCGAAAACTGCCGTTTTAGGTGCTTACTTCAATGTGAAAATCAATGCTAAAGATATAAAAGATAGAACCTTTGCGGATGAAATTGTTGCCAAAGCTGAAACCATTT
>CBESOB010000089.1:0-11344 GCA_965530995.1 uncultured Flavobacteriaceae bacterium | reverse complement strand
TACTGACTTTGATTTACTAGAAATTTTAAAAACCAAAGAAGAATTGTTAATCGCATTTCTTTTTATTTCAAAGTTGCCAGCACTCAATACACTCATTGTAATACCTTCTCCAAGCGTGTACTCCATGTTTTTTTTAGGAATGCCAATTGTAAGATTGTCTCTCCGAATTGTTGTAAGATATCTTCGAAAATTATCAATGGAAACTAACTCATTTTCTAGCACCCATTCTTCTGAAGGTGGTACATGAAGCAACTGCTCTATTTTAATCTCATTCTGGTCTAGAATCTCTAGTAATGCACCCATATGATCAATATGCGGATGCGTTATAACCCATGTATGGACCGTTCCACCTAATTGTTTGATATAACCCTCCAAATAAGGAGCGCTAACAATACCTCCACCATCAACCACTATTATTTTATTGTCATCGGTTTTTAGGATATAACCCATTTGAACTTCGTAAAAAAAAGGCTCCAACTGCCATAATGAAAAATCTTGAGTGCGGGAAGGAAAGCTCTGGACGTCCAGTCGCATGGTATACTCGTCTGAAATAGAGCAGGAAAAGAGAAACAATACTATACCTAAAAAACAGACTTTTATATTACTTGACATCTCAACCGGATATATGTTGTATCAAAGATAATGTTTACAAGAACGATTTAGAAATCTTGCAATTAAAGGTCATTGCGAACAACTATCAAGGTGCTAATAAACAAATTGTTTTACCCAAAGTTCGTTGTTTGGCCTATTGAATAAAATTCGCTTTGCCGAATTGTACCAACCCACTCTTAGTACTCAAAAAAATCGTGTTATTAGATGCTTCAATCAACACGGAGCAATTTTACGATAGGCAGCTAGTTTCTCTGTTCTGGAGGTTTTTTAATATTTGTTTCATTCATAATAGCTCTGAGTTCTAAAGTTGAGTGATTTAATCAAATTTCAATAAGAAATCACAGTTTGACCACCTCATGAAAGGTGCGCTTACTGTTATTGGGGTCATGGTGCTTGTTGAAAATTTCGTTCTTCTCTCTAACGAGCATGCTGCAGGAATCATTATTCCAAACATCAACAAGGGAGCTATAAAGTTCTTCCCAATTTTTTACTATTGGGCCAGCTATGACATCCTGGTAATTAAAATACATTTCCCTAGAGGCAGAAAGGTATTCTTCCAAATCAAAGGCCGCAAAAACAATAGGTCTTTCGGTTAGCAGAAAGTCAAAATAAGCACTTGAATAATCGGTAATCAAAAGATCAGCATCTTTCAACATAAAATTAATTTCATCAACTTCCTCGTCCTTCAGGTCTATTAATCTCCCTGAGGATTCTTCATTTTCTTTGGTCAGCTTTTTGTCAACATAATGCCCTTTACTCACCAACACTATATTTTGCTCTTCCAAAAAAGATTCCAATTCGTTTTGTGAATAATCTTCTAAGGTAAATAAACTTTTAGCACCTGTATAACCCCTGAAGGTTGGCATATAATAGATGAGTTTGCATCCTTTGAACTTATTCCTTATTGCCAAGTTAAAAGGATCTTGACCCTTACTAAAGAAAACGTCATTTCTCGGATAACCGGTCTCCAGCACCTTATTCAATGGCAAATTAAATGAAGAGGCCATCTTATCCGAAAAAATTGGGGCGGTTGAAATGGTATAATGATAATTATACTCATAAGCAAAGGGGAAAACCCAGGCCACAATATTCTTTTGAAAAAATGAGTCCGCATTCGAATAGCGGTCATCCAATCCTATCCTTTTTAAAGGACTTCCGTGCCATAACTGAATCCAAATAGCCCCCTTAATGAACAAGTAATTGACATCCTTTTTCCCTGAGCTGACAAATACATATTTCGCTCGAAGGCTATAATAAATACCTTTTAAATCATTAGTCAGATAGGCCAATCCTCCTTTTTGGATTATCTTATCTCTAATGTTTTTATCTCTGGTAAGCCAAATTGCCTTAATTTCTGGATGGTTTTCCCTTACGTATTGGTAAAGATATCTGCTGTTATCAGCGAATCGATTTCCATACCAAGCGCCAAAAACCCATATGTTCTTTTTTCTTGGAGCTAAATACTGAACCCACCACAAGGGTAAAAAAAGCAAATATGTAAAATACTTTAGAAGTCTAGTCATTGGTCTCATATAGTTCCCCCATAATCCAATAGGGTCTTGGCTTTATTTGCCAAATTCCTTTATTGCCCGAATATAATCTTCTTCAAAATCAACCTCAACAAAATTATGATGTAAAATATCCATTACCCTTATGTCAATTTTTCCTTCGTCTATCGCCGCCTGAATAATAGCCTCCATATACTGATTTAAATCTCCCAACTTAAACAATTCTTGAGACATCGATTTAAAAAAAGGCACAGTTGATTGCGTGAATTTCGCAATACCTAGGAATTCACCATTTGCTTTATCCACATCAATTTCCTTGGAAATCTCAATGATGGCATCGTCTTGAAGTAATATTTTCATTTCTTCCTCAACGCACTGTTTTCTTTCAAACGGAAGAACCATTTCTCCTTCAGTAGCTATCAGCATATCCCATATTTCCTTATCTGCCAAAGTATCGGCATGTAAAAACAAAAAATCGGACTTTATGCTGTCCAAGGCCATGTACAATGAACCCAATACATTACAAAAATTCCAAAATGGATTGTAAATAATTTCGATATTCTTATATTTTACAACATGATCCTCTATCTTTTTACTGTTAAAACCGGTTACAATAATGATTTTTTCCAAACCCATTTGTTGTAACAAGTTCAGATTATAGTCCAATAAAGTATCCTTGTTATCATTTAAAGGCAAAAGGCTTTTCGGAAGTTCGACGGTATGGTTCCCCAAACGGCTTCCCTTTCCTGCCGCTAAAACTACTGCTATCATTATAATGAATGTTTTAATATATTTACTATGCTTCCTATATCTTCAAATGACGGGTCTGCCTCGACATTCCCTGTCACCTTATTCGCAATCTCCTCGATTTGATCTTCCCTAATTCCAAGATCCGAAATGGAATAGTTGATGTTCAAAGCTTCTTTTAAACTAATGATTTTACTGTAGAATTGAAGCTTATTCATTCCAAGATCTCTTGCCAAATCATTGAATTGATAAATGTCTTTCTCCACAAGGTGTTTCAGCCATCCCTTATAAAGGGCTATTAGTCCTTGAGCATGACTTGTTTTCGTCATAGGGCCGATAACATATTGTATTCTATGGGGCAAACAAGTTGAACTGTAGGCAAGATTAATTCCCATAAGGGCTGAAGAAATGGCTATCTTTTCCATGTCAAAAAGGCTGTCCTCTTTACAGGCAGGTAACAAATGGTTGAATACATTTTGAATACAAGACACTGATTGGTTCTGTACCAAGGGGTTACTTTTTCTTGAAATATATGTTTCAACAGCGTGCGTTAGGCAATCAAATCCAACTTCGGCCTTAAGTTTGAATGGACAGGCATTATGCAATTTAGCATCGATAAGAACCTTGTCGGGCTGAACGATTTCCCCTCTAATCCCGCCTTTTATGCCCTTATAATTATCAAACAAAATAGCGCCAAATGATAATTCTGCGCCGGTACCTGCTGTTGTGGGTATCGCAAGAACTTCTATTTTCTCTTTGGGAGTTTCTGCTTTTTTATAAAAAATATCCTTGTAATCTACCCCTGAAAAAGAAATTGACAAGGCTTTGGCTGCATCTATAATGGAGCCACCGCCTATGGCAACTATATTGTCCAATTTGATATTTTTCATTGAGGTTATGACCTTATCCAAATCTTCAAAAGGAGCGTCAGGACGTATATGGTCGTAGACATATAAATTTCTCTGGGAGCCAATCTCTTCGAATATTGATGATAGGTCAAAACTATTTAGGACGGTCTTGGAAACCAGAATCAAAACTTCCCTTCCCAAGCCAAACGTGTCAAGAACCTTTGCATCTAAGGGGCTCACAACAATCTTTGGTTTTATGAAAAGCGCGCTCATAAATTGCTTATTTTTTCTGATGAGAACGACTCTATCTGATTTCTGATATGAAGATGTTCTTCGTACAGAGGCATTAGTTGATTATTCAAATTTTTATAAAAATCAAAAAATTCTTTGTAGATTTTATGGTTGGATTCTGAAGGGTTGATTATTTTCCTCACTCTAATTATTTTGGACGCAGCCTCCTCTATGGAACTATATTTCTTAAGATTCAACATTAATAATATGAATGCTCCCACAGAGGTACTTTCGAAATTTTCAATGACCTTGATCCTTTTGTTAGTGACATCGGCTTTAATTTGATTAATCAAATCAAAACGAGCTAGACCCCCACTTACCGACATCGAATCAACCTCAATACCGTTGGAAGTAATAAGTTGTAATAAGTCATTTGATACATAAGCAGTTGACTCGAAAACGGCCCTAGAAAAATCTTTTATTGTACTTCTTCTGTCTATTCCAAAAAAAACACCTCTTGCATTGGGGCTTTTGAAAGGAGAGCGCTCGCCTAGCATATAAGGTAAAAAAACAATGCCATTAGAACCAATAGGAACCTGGTGCGCATTATTCTCCATGATGTAATACACGTTTTTATCAGTCTCATCATAAAAAGCCTGTTTGAACCATTCAATTATTCCTCCACCTAGATTATTGGATGCCCCAATAAGGTATTTATCATAAGTACTTAGCTTCTGCGATAGTACTGGTCCTTTCGAACTCTCCAAACCTACATCCGAAAGAACCCGAACCGAAGTTACCGTACCGGAAACATCACATGCAGTTTTTGGTTTTCCATCAAATGATCCTATTACAGCACAAATTGCATCATATGTGGTAAGCATATAACGGCAGTTGGGCGCAAAATTGAACTTTTTTCGCACATCATCAGAAACCGCAAGTTCAAAGCCAATATCCTGGACCACTGGCAGCGACCCTACGTCCAGGCCGACCTTTTCAATGACTTCTTTGAGGTAAGCCCCATTTTCATATAACCCTTTGCTGGCATTCAAAGAATCAGTGAATATCTCTTTTGTAAAAAAATAATTTAGAAACCCTCCTGCCCCCATCCAGTGCGCAACGGAATCGAAGGTTTCTTGTTTGTTTTTCTTAAACCAAAGTGCCTTAGGTATTACCGAAGATGCTGGACATCCCATCGAAGAACCTGGATTTATGGTTTTAATGATTTCTTCCAAATTATCAGCCTCTTTGGAGGCCCTTTTATCTGAAACCATCATGACTTTGGTCACCGCATTTCCTTCTTTGTCCATTCCGAAAATACATGATGAACTCGTGGTAGAAGTAATATAATCTATACTTCCATTCAAATGGTCTATAGAGGAAATCTCTTCTAGAATGTCTTTTAGCTTACCTTCCCATTCGGTGACATCCTGCTCTACTCTATTATCCATTAATTTAGAGTAAACCGCCTTGGAGGATGAGTAAATCTGTCTTCCATCCTCATCGAAAACTATTCCTCTTAGAGACTTTAGCCCCAAATTCAATACTAAGTACATAAGCAGTTATATGGTGTATTTTTTTAGATAACTTTCAAAAAGCAGGGCCAGTTCTTCGACCATAAGACTATGAAAGGAAATTTCGTTATACATTTCGTTCTTCGAAACATAGTCGCGCATTATATCCAGGGTTTTTTTCTTTATTTGAGTGGACACGTTGATTTTAACGATTCCGTAACTTATCGCTTCCTTAAATATTTTCTCGGTAAGTCCTGTACCACCGTGCAGTACAAATAACTGATCATCTCCAAGTATTTCCCTGGCGTCTTTTAGGATGTTCATTTTTAACCCTTCCAAATCATCATAAAATCCATGTGCATTGCCGATACCCAAGGCCATTAAATCTATTTTGGTCTCAAAGACATATCGCTGTATTTCGGAAATTTCCGCATAGGATGAACCTTCATCACCGAAACCGTCTTCCACCCCTGAAACTTTTCCTAACTCCCCTTCTACAAGACATTCCTTCATTAAGGCAAATTCTCTTACAAGTTTTGAACTGGCAATATTCTGATCAATATCAAAAGCCGACCCATCGTACATAACCGAATCAAACCCTGAATCAATGCAGAACTTGATAAAATCTATATCTGTGCAATGATCCAAATGAAAATATATAAACTCGCTTGAATATGTCTTCAAAATATAATCAACGCCATATTTTTCATGCAAAAAGCGAAGGTATCTTTCGGAAAATTGGATGATCAAAGGCACTCCTACTCGTTCAGAAGCTATTTTTGCCGCCTCGAGCTGATAGAAATTTTGAAGATTAAATGCAAAAGTCGACTTCTGTCTCTTTTTTAGGGATACAAGAGCATTCTTTAATTTAGTTTTCATTTTTCAAATTCTTTAAACATTCCTTCAAACTATCCCTCCAATACGGTATTTCAATTTGTAGTGCTTCTTTGACTTTTGATTTATCCATTACACTAAAGGCAGGCCGCATGGCAGGGGTAGGATAAGCTTCGGTCTTTATAGGTAGCACCTTACAAGCCGTCTGACTTTCAACCATGATAGCCTTCGCAAAATCATACCAGCTGGCAACGCCTTCATTGCTGTAGTGATATGTACCATAAGCTTGTGAGTCTTGGGTTATTAATTTTGCGATTAACTGGGCCAAATCACCTGCGTAAGTTGGTGTCCCAATTTGGTCACTCACGACCTTAAGTTCATCGCGCTCCGCCCCCAATCTCAACATTGTTTTCAAAAAGTTGTTGCCATATTCGGAATAAAGCCACGAAGTTCTTATGACAAAGTGCTCGTTAACTTCATTGGAGCTTATGTATTCACCGGCTAACTTTGTTTTTCCATAGACGCTCAATGGATTTGTCTCATCCGTTTCTCGGTAAATTGATCCATTCGCCCCGTCGAAAACAAAATCTGTAGAAATTTGAATAAATTTTGAATGGTGTGTTTTTGAAGCCTGAGCTAAATATTTTGCGCCATTTACGTTTACCTTTTCTGCCAGGTCTTTTTCAGATTCTGCCTTATCAACAGCCGTGTATGCGGCACAATTTATACACCAAGCTGGCTTGTTTATCTCAAAAAATTTATCCACAGCGACCTTGTCTGTAATGTCAAGATCTTCCAAATCGACATAGATGAATTTGTATTCATCCATATGACGTGCAGCATTTCTTATACAGCTAGCCAATTGCCCATTTCCACCCGTAACTATAACCTCAATCATAGTCTAGCGCTGTCTAAAGTTGGCAATACCTGGTCTTTTTCTGAAACAATCAGTTGTTCATGGGGGAATTTCCAATCAATATTCAAAGAAGGGTCACTGAATAGAATTCCCCCTTCCGATTCTTTATTATAATAGTTGTCACATTTGTAGAAGAATTCAGCAGTATCGCTTAAAACAACAAAGCCATGCGCAAAACCTCTAGGTACAAAAAGCTGTTTTTTGTTTTCGCTGCTAAGTTCTATTGAAAAATGTTCGCCGAAAGTCGGAGAATCTCTTCTTAAGTCTACAGCAACATCTAATACTGTACCGCTAAGCACACGCACTAACTTCGCCTGAGCATGTTCGCCAATCTGATAATGAAGTGCCCTTATAACTCCTTTTGAAGAAAACGATTGGTTGTCTTGTATAAAATTTACTTTACTGTCAATTGCCGCGTTAAAACGCTCTTCATTAAAAGACTCCATAAAATAGCCTCTTTCATCAGCAAAGATTGTGGGCTCCAAAACAAAACACCCCTTCAACTTAGTCTCTTTACCAATCATTGGTGTTTGTTTAAAATACCCAATAAATTTTTACCGTAGCCACTCTTCATCAGCGGTTCGGCCAAAGCCTTGAATTGTTCCTTATCTATATAACCCATTTCATATGCAGCAGCTTCGATTGCTCCGATTTTAAGGCCCTGTCTTTCTTCGATAACCTCAACAAATTGAGAGGCCTGCATCAAGGATTGAAAGGTTCCTGTATCAAGCCAAGCAGTACCACGATCCAAAATGCTCACACTGAGCTTTCCTTTTTCAAGATATACCTTGTTCACATCGGTAATCTCCAATTCGCCCCTATGGCTAGGCGGGATATTTTTAGCGATTTCCACTACACTATTGTCATAAAAATAGATGCCCGGTACAGCATAGTTCGATTTTGGTTCCTGTGGCTTTTCCTCAATACTGATGGCCTTTCCATCTTCATTAAACTCTACCACCCCATATCGTTCTGGGTCATGTACTCTGTATGCATAAATAACACCTCCGTCAGGATTATTGTTCGATTGCAATAATTTCGCCAGACCGGAGCCATAAAAGATATTGTCCCCCAAAATAAGGGCAACTTTGTCGTTTCCGATAAAGTCGGCTCCTATAATAAAGGCTTCCGCTAGGCCGTTAGGAGCCTCCTGAACCGCAAAAGAAAAATCGCAGCCGTATTTCTTTCCGTCACCCAACAAATCACGAAACAAAGGCAAATCTTTAGGTGTCGAAATAATCAATATTTCACGGATGCCGGCATTCATTAATGTTGACAACGGATAATAGATCATCGGCTTGTCATAAATCGGCATCAATTGTTTACTAACCGATAGTGTAAGAGGATGCAGGCGTGTTCCCGAACCTCCTGCCAGAATTATTCCCTTCATTTATGTATTATTAAGTGTACATTTTTTTATAGTAATCTTGATAATCTCCTGAGGTTACATTATTCAACCATTCCTCGTTATCAAGATACCAATCAATTGTTCTTTCCAGGCCTTGTTCGAATGTTACCGATGGTTCCCAGCCCAATTCCTTATTGATTTTGGAGGCATCGATTGCGTAGCGCAAATCATGTCCCGGACGATCTTTAACGTAGGTAATCAATTCTAATGATGCACCTTCTGGCCTACCTAGTTTCTGGTCCATTTGCCTACACAGCAGCTTTACCAAATCGATATTTTGCCACTCGTTGAATCCACCAACATTGTAGGTTTCATGATTTTTTCCTTCGTGGTAGACCAAATCTATTGCCCTTGCATGATCTTCCACAAAAAGCCAATCACGTGTATATTTTCCGTCTCCATAAACGGGCAGTGGTTTTTTTTCAATAATGTTATTTATGAATAGTGGAATCAATTTTTCTGGAAAATGATTGGGTCCGTAATTGTTCGAACAATTGGTAATCACATAGGGCAATCCATACGTTTCGCCATAGGCCCTCACGAAATGATCGGAACTTGCCTTAGAAGCCGAGTATGGCGAATTTGGGTCATAGGCAGTGGTCTCTAAAAACAGTCCCTCACTTCCTAGGGAGCCATAGACCTCATCCGTGCTGACATGATAGAATCTTCTATTGGAAAAATCATCCTTCCACAAATCACGTGCAGCGTTCAACAAGTTAACCGTGCCAATGATATTCGTTTTTACAAAAGCCAAGGGATCGGTAATAGATCGATCAACATGTGATTCCGCCGCCAAATGAATAACTCCTTGAAAGCGATATGTATTGAAGATTTCGTTTATAAAGCTTTCATCAACAATATCTCCTTTTAAAAAAGTATAATTTTCTGCATTATCAACGTCACTTAGGTTCTCCAGATTGCCAGCGTAGGTAAGAGCATCCAAATTATAAATGTTATAATTTGGATAATTCTTCAAGAATCTTCTTACGACATGGGATCCAATAAAACCGGCCCCTCCAGTAACTAATATATTCATCTTCGTTTAAATTAATTGCTATTGAATTTCAATTGATTTTCTATTCAAATATGAAATCAGGGAAAATATAAAAAATAAACCCAACAACAATACCGGAATCAGGACTATATTTTTATTGAAAAAGGGTTTTTGAACAACATGCGTTTTACCCAGATTCAAGATACTGATGGGTTGATTTTGTTCCGCCAATTCTATCCTTTTACGATCGCCTTCTTTTGTTATATAATTTTTTAATGAAAGTAACCTCGAAATATCCGTGCCATTTTCATTTTCTACCAACATCCCTTTATCGCCTTGGTTTGGACTGTTCTTTAGACCTTCTGAAAAATTGGAGACCAATAAATCGATCTGTCTGATTAATTCTTCATTTTTTTCTATTCTAGATTTCGCATTTTTCGAGTTGACTAGTTGAAGCTCTTTAAAATATGAATTTGAATTTATGTAGTCTAAAATCTTTGCAACATATTCTTCGCCTTTTTCAGGGTTTTTATGAGTAAAGGTAATTCGATGTGTGACTACACTTTTCTTTAATATTTTTGATTTTACGATATCCAGGACAAAATCATTGTCTTTGTAGTTTTGAAGTATCTCCAAATATTCATTCTCTACCTCGGCCATTTCCTTGTCAATTTTGACATCGTCTTCAATAGGCGCTATTTCTATACTAAAATTTTGCATGTCCCCTAGATTGATTCCCAATCCATTAAAGAAAATGGAGTCTTTTGCCAAAATAGTCGATTGCAGTTCTTCCACGGCATCATATAAATAATCTTTGCTGTCAAAATTAGGCTTAACAATGGCCTCGGTCTGAAGTTTGTCCTCAACAAAGCTATTGAGCAAAAACCCAATACCCACACCTACAATGATAAGGGTAACAAGTTTGATAATATTTCTTTTAAAATATCGAAAAACACGAAGAATACCCCTAAAAATTCCATTTAGACCCTTTCGCATCAATTGTAACAACTGTCCTATATCAATTTCATCTGAAGTAGTAGTAGTATTCGGTTCCATTCGGTTTAGTATCGTTAAGAATTGAAAATTTGAGTTAGAATTTTATCTGTTATCAAATAGGTTGGTTTTACACCTGTTGTTCCCAAACCGCCCGAAGCAAGAGTACTTCCTGTTTCCAAAGGATTGTCAGAGGCATAGTATGCATATCGGACTTTAACATCTTCACGAATACTCTTCCTTATTTTAGAAGCCGATTGAATGGCTTTTTGATAGTGCACGCCCTCCATCTCCAATCCGATTACATTCCATGTGGATTGGTGGAAGAATTTCAAAATGTCTTTGTTCTGCAATGAGGTTCCTAACACAGTCACCATGGTTCCTTCGAATACTTTTAGTTCATGCCCTTTAAAATCTTCAGCACACAATTCATTTTTAAAGGGATAGTTGTCAGCCGTACCTTCAAATATATGTGCGGAAGGAATCATTAGGTCTCCTTTTCCACCCTCTAAGATTCCAGCCTTTCCCATTATCGAAATAGAAGCGATTTTCAAATATACCGCTTCTTTTTTTCGCTGACTAAAAGGCTTCAATAACTCATCAATAGTTTCATAAGCCTGCTCACCAAAGGCATAATCCATTACAAAGATAACAGGTTTTTGGTCATCGGGCATATCGCTAGGTAGTTCATAACAACAGGCATCATTATCTAATTTTGCTAAATCGAAGATTTGGACAT
>CBESOB010000088.1:0-11384 GCA_965530995.1 uncultured Flavobacteriaceae bacterium | reverse complement strand
TCCATGAGTCTCGCAGGTGTTGAGAGTACCATGTTACAACCATCGGAGGCCTCACATGCATTATTAACTCCTGAAGACAGGGCCGATCAAGGCATAAGTGATAATTTGATTCGTTTTTCGGTGGGCATTGAAAACCGAAAAGACTTAGTTAAGGACATTGAACAAGCCTTGGCCGCTGTAAAGATGACAGGGTCGCTGGTTAATAGCTAAAGAATTTGGCAAACCGCATATAATTAGAAAAGCCCATTGAATTTCAATGGGCTCTTTCTTTCATGGAACAATTAAATGTGATCATTTAAATGATGATGTTCATCAATCAGTGGACCACCTTCAATGATTTGTTGTGACGCTTCACTTGCGAATTTCTCAAAATTCAAGTGGAATGAGTGCGCTAATTGAATGGACTTGCTTATATAGGATCCTTTTTGTGACCAAGTATTCATTGGGTCCAATAGTTCCACTGGAACATTCGGGCATGTTTTAGGCATGAACAATCCAAATATTGGATGCTGCTCATATTCTACGTTGTCCAATTCGCCATTCAAGATGGCGGTTATCATCGCTCTCGTGTATTTTAATTTGATACGAGAACCAACGCCATAAGGACCAGCGCTCCAACCCGTATTGATCAACCAGACATTAACACCAGCGTCTTGCATTTTCTTGCTGAGCATTTCGGCGTAAGCCGTTGGGTGCAATGGCATGAAAGGTTCGCCGAAACATGCTGAGAAAGAAGGTACTGGTTCTGTGATGCCAGCTTCGGTTCCAGCCACTTTAGCAGTATACCCTGAAATGAAATGGTAAGCCGCTTGTCCTGGAGTGAGTTTTGACACTGGAGGCAATACACCAAAAGCATCACAGGTCAAGAAGAATATGTTCTTAGGATTCCCTGCATACGATGGTTCTTGGATATTGTCGATATGGTATATAGGGTAACTAACACGTGTATTCTGCGTGATAGAGCTATCCATATAATCAATGTCCCCGTCATCATTGAATACGACGTTTTCAAGAATCGCTCCTGGTTTGATCGCTCTGTAAATATCCGGTTCTTTTTCTTCTGTCAGATCGATCACCTTTGCATAACAGCCACCTTCAAAATTGAAAATGGTATTATTAGCTGTCCAGCCATGTTCGTCATCACCGATAAGTTTTCTGTCCGGATCTGCGGATAAGGTCGTCTTACCTGTACCTGATAACCCAAAAAAGATCGCAGTGTCACCATCTTCGCCAACATTGGCAGAACAGTGCATTGGTAACACATTCTTATCTACTGGCAAGATCATGTTCAAGGCAGAAAAAATACCTTTTTTAATTTCTCCTGTATACGCAGAACCACCTACCAAAGCTATTTTTTTCGTGAAATTCAAAATGGAGAAGTTTCCTTGTCTCAATCCATGTTCAGATGGGTTCTTGGCTTCATATCCAGGAGCACAAAGAACCAACCATTCTTCTTCAAAATTCTCTAGTTCTGAAGCTTCAGGTCGCAAGAACATATTGTAAACGAACATATTGGACCAAGGGTATTCGGTGACCGTTCTAACGTTCATTCTATATTCCGGATCCGCACACACATAACCATCCCTGACATAGATCTCTTTTCCACTAAGGTAGTTTTCAATTTCTGATTGTAAATAATCGAAGTTTTCCGCTGAAATGGGCTTGTTGGTTTTGCCCCACCATACGCGGTCCTTGGTATAATCATCCTTTACCAAAAAGCGGTCTTGAGGAGAACGCCCCGTATATTTGCCAGTATTAAGTGCCAGCGTTCCGTTATTGGTTTCTTTTCCCATGCCTTTCTCTACGGTGATACGTTGTAGTTCTTCCGGCGATAAATTCCATTGAGCATTCGTGTCTTTCAGCCCATACTTTGTAAGGTCTCTTGTTTTCATTTGTTGTTTATTTAATTGTGTTTCCATGAGTATTAATGTTTATTCTAAAAAGGCCAAATAAGTGGCACTAATAATAAGGTTGTTATAAAAAATATGAGTAATAATGGAAGACCTACTTTTAGATAGTCCGTGAATTTATAGCCTCCAGAAGTCATGACCATCGCATTAGTGGTGGTGCCTACAGGCGTCAAGAATGCTGTAGAGGCACTAATGGCCACCGCTATCATGAATGGCGCTGCAGATATGTCCAAGGTATTGGCTGCAATTATGACAATAGGCGCCATGAGTACTGCAGTTGCAGAATTATTGATGACTTGACTGAATGTTGTGGTCAGAAGGAATACACCTCCTAGAAGTACCACAGGATGCAGGGCTCCTAAGGAATTCACTAAGCCACTGGCAATCATTGATGCCGTCCCGGTTTTTTGTAAGGCGATGCCCATAGGTATCATAGCGGCTATCATGATGATACTGATCCAGCTTATGCCTTTGTAGGCTTTTATGATTGGAACACATTGTGTGATCAATATAATTCCGGCTGCTATTAATGCTGCAACGGCACCTGGCACAATTTTGAAAACCAAAAGGACAATCATCAATATCAAAGCAGAAAGTGCGATGTATGATTTATAGGTAAGATTTGTTACTGTTTTTGCCATTCCCTCAGGGCTACCACAGATCACTAGATTTTCGTGATGTTCGTGGAGTTTCTCAATGTCTTCCCATGCCCCTCGGATCAAATAGGCATCTCCTGCCTTTACTTCAATTTTCCGTTCAGTAAATGGTTTGTTATTCCTTGACGCTGCCATTAATTGAACGCCAAAACGTTTGAAGAAATTCCCTAATCTGATAGTTCTTCCTACCAGTACAGATTGAGGAGTCACCAAAACTTCAGCCATACCTACCTCTTGATTGATTAAATTATTACGTAATTCATCAGCAATGGGTTCCAAAGGTAATAATCCTAGTCGGAATTTTATCATTATCGCGTTGATGGCTTCCGTATCACCTTTTACGGTGATAATATCATGGTAAAGAAACTCGGTAGTATCATTTGGAAATTCTATAAAAGGGTCATTTCTTTTTAATACACTAGGATGCCTTCTTTTGATTCGTAGAATAGACACCTGATGGTTTTTCTCAAAATTCCAGTCTCCCAGCTTGGTATTGAGTAGTGGGGATACCGAACGGACCCTAAGACGATAATAATCATTATCCACTTTATAGGCCTCAATCCATTTATGTAGGGTGGTGCTAATATTTACTGGTTTGTTATTGGTCTTGTTACTTGGTAGCAATCGATAGCCGATATACCTAAAATAAAGTAGGGTCAATAATAAAAGCGGCAGACCAATCAAGCCGAATTCAAAGAATGAAAAGCCTTCAAGACCATGTTCAATCATGGTATTGTTTACAATGATATTTGGCGGCGTACCTGTAAGTGTCAGCAAACCTCCAGTATTGGAGCCAAAAGCCATTGGCATCAATAATTTAGAAGGGAGTGTCCCCATGCTCCATGCAGACGCAATTGTTACGGGCATAAGTGTTGCAACCGTGCCCGTATTGCTTACGACTCCGGAAAGCAGTCCTGAACCAAAGGTGGTGATCAATAAGAGTCGCGTTGTGCTCTTTCTTGCGAATTTAATGAATTTCTCACCTGCCAAAGCAGTCCACCCAGTTTGCGATAATCCTTCACCTACAATGAATAATGCCGCAATCATGATAACGGTTGGATTGCTGAAACCAGAAAGGGTTTCATTTAGATCCAATATTCCAAAAAGGAATAAGCTTAACATGGACAACAAGGCAATTATGTCTGGAGTGAACTTGCCCCAAATAAATAGGGCGATCGTAATCGATAGAATGACCAGCATTAAACTCATAGAATAGTTTGTAAGTTTACCGTGGTGTAAAATTACTTACATAAGTAAGCGAACAGCATGACTAATGTCATATTTTGAAATAATTGTGAAGTATTCAATTATAAGGGGTTATATCGTTAAGAAATAGCGGATAATGAAAACGAAACCGTTTGCGAAATAAAAAGAATGTATTATCTGCCTTCTTTTTAATATTTTTGAACAGAATTGATTTTAGGAAAAGACATGAAATTAGACATACTTGCCATTGGTGCGCATCCAGATGATGTAGAATTAGGTTGTGGTGCTACCATAGCAAAAGAAATTGCAAATGGTAAAAAAGTGGGAATCCTGGACCTTACACGAGGTGAATTGGGAACGAGAGGTACGGCCGAAATACGTGATCAAGAATCCGCAGCTTCCGCTAAATTATTAGGAGTCGAGTTTAGGGAGAACTTAGGATTCGCTGATGGGTTTTTTGTAAATAATGCTGACTCCCAATTGGAAATCATCAAAATTATTAGAAAGTATCGACCAGATATGGTCCTCTGCAATGCGGTTGATGATCGACACATTGATCATGGTAAAGGAAGCAAACTTACTAGTGATGCCTGTTTTTTGAGTGGTCTTAAAAAAATTAAAACTACACATGAAAGCAAGCAACAAGAAGCTTGGAGACCAAAGCATGTCTATCACTATATCCAGTGGAAGAATCTACAACCAGATTTCGTGGTGGATGTGAGTGGTTTTATTGGCAAGAAATTAGAAGCCATCAAAGCTTATGAATCCCAGTTCTTCAACGCAAAAAGTAATGAGCCGGAAACGCCTATATCGAGCAAGACCTTTTTGAATAGTATTGTTTATAGGGCTGAGGACCTTGGAAGACTGATAGGGAAGGAGCACGGAGAAGGCTTTACTGCAGAGCGTTATGTTGCGGTGGATTCAATAAACGATCTCATATAAATATTAGAAAATAACTTTGTAGTAAAATGTAAAAGATTTACATTTGCAGACCTAACAAATGGTGGTTGTAGCTCAGTTGGTTAGAGCGCTGGTTTGTGGTACCAGAGGTCGCCGGTTCGAGACCGGTCTTCCACCCGAAATTTAAAAGCCTTTCAAGTAATTGAAAGGCTTTTTTCGTTTATAAATTATTTCATTTAGTTGGCTGAAGCTTCTGTCTTGTCAACCGTTATTCTTTGGTCACGATTCGCAAGCTCCCAAGCGGTGTAAAACACTAATCGCGTTCTATTCTCTAAAAGATCGTAATTGATCTTGTCTGGAGTATCGGTGTCCTTATGATAATCATCATGAGTCCCATTAAAATAGAAGATGATAGGCACATTGTTCTTAGCGAAATTGTAATGATCGGAACGATAATAGAACCTGTTAGGATCATTTTCATCATTGTATGTATAATCCAATTCTATATTGAGGTGCTTTTTATTGACTGTTTCTGAAATATTATGTAACTCTGTGCTTAACTTATCAGATCCAATGAGGTACACATAATTTCTATCACCTTCTCTTTTAGGGTCGATTCGTCCGATCATATCGATGTTTAAATTAGCGACTGTATTTGCCAAAGGGACAATAGGATCATTATCAGTATAATGTTTTGAGCCTAGCAATCCTTTTTCTTCGCCAGTTACATGTAAAAACAGGATGGATCGCTTAGGACCTTGACCCTTGTCTGCTGCAGCTTTGAATGCCTCTGCAATTTCAAGTACGGCAATAGTACCGGAACCATCATCATCCGCACCATTGTAAACCTTGCCATCGTTGATGCCTACATGATCCAAATGTGCCGATATAACTATATATTCATCAGGTTTCTCACTCCCTTTTATATATGCTACTACATTTCCTGATTCTACTTCTTCCACTTGGCTAGTATAGCTCATATTGAAATCTACAGGAACACTTGATGCATTATCATTTGTAAGCATATCCGCAAGTATAGCTTTCCCAATAGCCTCATTGGTCAAGAATAAATGCATTACTGCATCATTAGTATTCAGCGATAATCTTCCGCCGCCACCATTGTCTGCTTGTCTTTTAAAATATGCTGAATATTGGGTGAATGTTTCTGGAGCCACAAAAATAACAGCCTTGGCTCCTTTGTCTTTTGCAGCATCTCTTTTAGACGCTAATTCCTGTCGGCCGTTGGACCATTTAGAAGCCTCATTAGTTCCTGTGACCTTATATGTGCCATCGGTATTCTTTGGCTCACCGGCTTTTATCAAGACGACTTTACCTTCTACATTCATACTATAATCAGTATAGTTGTCCGTGTCGATACCATAACCTAGATAAACAATATGATCAACTTCCAATACTTCTGTTTTACCGGTGGTCATAGCAACAAAGTCTTCAAAATAATTATAATTCTTATTGTTAATAGTCAGTTCGACTTGAGGTGTCTTATTGATAGAAAGCGGTACGCTTTGGAAGTAGTCGTCTTGAGCTATTGGTGAAGGAATCCCCATAGACACATAATGTTCCTTCAAGAATTCGTGAGCTTTCTTCTCGCCAGGTTGTCCTGTTTCTCGCCCTTCAAACTCATCAGAGGCATAAATGGTAAGCTCCTCACGTAATTCTGCCTGTGTGATAGTTTCGGCATAAACAGCAGGGTCCAAAGGAATGGCCACCTCAACATTTTTTGATACCGTGTTTGCAGAAGGCCCACAGGACCATGTCATAGCACCTATACCTAGAATAAATAGGAATTTTTTCATTATTAAGAAATTTATTAATTATTTGTTAGCCACTATATTACAAAAAACCACTTTGGAGATAATGATTATTCGGGGTTTTAACACTTTTTAACAAAGTGCTCTAGTTTACTTTATCAACAGCGATACGGCTCTCCATATTGGCTGCCTGCCAAGCTGTTGCAAAGATCAATTGTGCTCTTTTTTGTAAAAGATCGTATTCTATTTTATCAGGGGTGTCTGATGGTTGATGGTAATCTTCATGTACACCATTAAAATAGAAAATAACAGGTATGTTGTGTTTAGCAAAATTGTAATGATCGGATCTGTAGTAAAAACGATTTCGATCGTTCTCAGCATTGAACGTGTAATCTAATTTCATATTTGTAAATGAACTATTCATTTTTTCTGAGATATAATGCAATTCGGTGCTCAAACGATCACTACCTATCAAGTATATATAATCATCGTCTTCCTCATGAGTTTTATCAATTCGACCGATCATATCTATATTTAGATTGCAAACAGTATTCTCTAATGGAAAGATTGGATTTTCAGTATAATATCGTGACCCTTCGAGACCTAATTCTTCGGCTGTAACATGGAGAAATAAAATACTTCTCTTAGGTCCCATACCATTTTCTGCGGCCATTTTAAATGCTTGGGCAATTTCCATAATGGCAACGGTCCCAGAACCATCATCATCTGCGCCGTAATATATTTTGCCATCTTTTATGCCTTCATGGTCCAAATGTGCAGAAATCACTACCACCTCGTTTGGCTTTTCTCTCCCCTTAATATAAGCCAGAACATTCTCGCTACCTTTGATAGTATTTGAAAAATAAGAAGCGGGTATGGGTTGAAAGTACGATGTATCGGCAATAGGTGAGGCTATTCCTTCTGACATGTAATATTCTTTGATGAATTGAACGGCTTTTCTCTGACCTTTTGTTCCAGTTTCTCTTCCTTCAAATTCTGCAGAAGCATATTTATAAAGATGGGTCTTTAGCTCTTCGGCAGTAATCGTTTGTGCGTATGTTGCTAATTCTAAACTATCTGATATGACAATACTTTTCTTGAGGTTTTCAATTTTTGTAGTGTATCGTTCGTTAGAGCAAGAGCCTACCAAGGCAAACCAACTTAGAATAGTGATACTTAAGATTTTCATCGAGGACTATTTAATTATCAGCGAATGTAGCTTTATTAATGAAAAACCACAAATTTGCTGGTCACCCAATGAGTTTTGCATTAATTAACACTATCGTCATTCAAACCTTCAATATCCTCAAGTTCATCCATCGCTTTTTCTTCAGACTCTTTTTCTTTCTCGATGAATTCGGTATCAGTTTCTATGGTGTTTTCATTAGTGATAGAGCGATAGGTCGTAATGGCTAAGGCAATCACTGTCAGCAGTAAAATTAGATTTACGACACCTTTGCTTTTACCTTCTTTCTTAGATAGTGAGAACGCCAAAAGCCCAAATATTAAAGCTGCAATAGCTGGAATCAAGGCCAATAGGCCGAAAGGTAAAATTGATAGGGTCAAAGCGATAATTGCTGCAAGAACCCCTAGGATAATGAATAATATTCTCATAATAAATGGATTTAGTTTTTTAGTCCGGATGCAGAATTGATCTTAAGTTCTCCGCTGCCGACGGCAACGGTGAATTTTGCATATACTGGTATTTTATTATCGTCTGCCGTTAACCATAACAAATTATTGTTGTTGCCTTGCAGAAGGTCACTATCGTTAATACTGATTGCTAATTTATAACATTCTTTATTACCTAATGCCGTATTGATGGTTTCCTTGTTCAAGTATTTAATGGTCACAAGATTCTCCTTATGGTCAAAAATTACCGGAAATGTTTCAATATCACCAGGTGAGGCTTTGTGTATGTCCAGATTCCTTAAATGATAAATGGTTGTGACTAGGTCCTTTGTATTAGAATTGATATCTACGCTCTTCTTTTGTTCCCATATCGTGGCATCCTTTCTACGTTTTTTTTGAAGACTATTGACGGTTTTGGTTTTATGATTAAACGTATACTTCACGAACTTGTAATAACTCCCTTCATTAATATCTCGTTTATATAAATAAGGAGTCAGCTCATTTGGATTGACATAACTTTCATAAAGATCCCTTACCTTAAAAAAACCATCCCATTTACTATAGGTTATTGCGGTGCATTTTAAATGAAGCAACGTGCTTTTAGACGTTTTCACCTCTTTGGTCTCCATCGTAACTTGAGCGATATCGGTTAGCAATCCCGACATTTTATAGGAGGCAGTAAAGGTGAGGTTCTCGCCTGCTTTAAACGCATTTTGAGCTTGTAGGGTTATTGTCGAAAGTATCGTCAATAAAATAAACAAATATTTCATTTGGTCTGTTTTTAAGTGTATAACGCGGTATTCTGCATTTATTATGCCAAAGGTATTTATTTCTGTGATAATGCTCACCTTAAAGATTTTTACCGATTACAAGATATATTTAGTATTTTCATGCTGAAGAAGCAAAATCATCAACTAAGTGAAAATAAGGCATAACGACATATTGGTTTTCTGGCTAACATGGCTCAGTATTATTCTCGTTTTTAGTTGTGAAAATTCTACCCAAAAAACAGAAAAGCCTGAAATACGTATTTATGTGGCATGGCCAGGATATCAAGCATTACCATATTATAATTGGTCTGAATTGGCGTTGAAACCTAATGGTCCAGAACCAAAATTAATAGAAGAGATACTTACTTTAAAAGGGTATTCCTACTATTTCGTAGCGGACTACCCATATCGGGATGCAGGCGACCCGCGAATTGAATCTCTTACCGATAACCGAGCGGATGTTTCCATGAGGGCAATTAGTATAACTCCGAATAGAAAAAAGTTAGTAGATTTTAGCAATGCCTATTTTGTAGATGGATTGGCGGCTATGGTCTTGAATGATTCTAAAATCACTACTGTTCAAGACCTCGAAGGTAAACGTATTTTTGTTTATAGCTACTCATCGGGGTATCAATGGGTCAAAGGACACTTGCCTAATGCCAGCATCATCACGGAGATTGATGTCGATGTAATTCCTTGGACTTTGCAATACCAAGGACTGGTGGATGTTTTTATCACCGACAGGATTAACGTACTCGCTATTGTGAACCTTAATCCTGAATTCAGGATGTTGGAAGAGAAACTCACTCAGGATTCTTTGGGCATCGCCGTTCGGAAAGGAAACCCTGAGTTGTTAGAAGATATAAATGAAGGCATTGAAACATTGAAAGCGAACGGTAGGTTGGAAGAAATTCTTTCTGAATACTACAAAAATTGATGATATGCTAGGGATATTCAGTAGGCTAAGACGCTCTTTTTTCTTCAGGAATGAAACAAGACGCTATGTGCTTTATTCTTTGGGTGAAGTCGTGCTTATAGTTTTGGGTATTCTCATCGCCAATGGGCTCGCGGCTTCTAGAGCGAAAGAAAAAACACATATTGAAGAAGTGCGAATATTGAAGGGAATTAAAGAGAGCTTAGCTCAAGATACAATTACACTCAAGAATAATATCCGCACCTATCGAGCTATGGCCCAAAACGATAGTATTCTCTTTTATCATCTATTATATCAGAAAGAGCAGACACCAGATTTTGCATCTCGTTTTCACTATGCCTCAACCTATAATTCATTTTTGATCTTAAGACGATCTTATTTTGAAGAAGCAAAAGCCAAGGGACTGGATATTATCTCCAACACACGGTTGAGGGACAAGATAAAGGGGATTTATGAAAACGATTATGAAACCCTATTGAGAATAGAGAATGAGGATGTAGCCTATGATTACGAGGGGATCATGAACCCTAAATTCCAAGAATATATTGGAGTGAAAACTAATGAAGGAAATGCCCTCGAGGTTTATATATTGGACTATGAACAATTACTCAACGATACGCAATTCCACCAAGAAGTGTATAAGTATTGGCAGGTGAAGCACAGGTTTCATTTCAGGAGATATCTGCCCATACGAATCCATGTTATACGATTGATTCATGATCTGGAAGACGAAATTAATCGTTTGGAATCTAGTTGATCATAAATTATAAGGTTTAAAATAATAAGTAAAATTTGGCTTCAGGAACTAAGCAAAAAATCTGGACAGTAAATAGGGAGAATAAAGAACACAAATAATAAGAATAAGATAGCCCAAAGAACCCACATTAAAAGCGGAAAAGTAATTAATTCTCCCTTTGATTTTGGGCGTAATGAATGTGCAATCAATCCGTGAATACCAAGGCTAAACAGCAAAAAATCAAGACTCGAGACAATAATTAAAAAACTTTTGGAATGTGATTCTTTTGCTACAAAAAGATAAATCCCTAATGCAATCGCTATTACAATGACTATTCGAAATATTCTTCTGGACATTTTACAAAATGTTTAAGTTGTTAGATTTTTTATAAATGAAATATGGAATAATTGTTTGCATTAAAGCTTATCATAGGGATCTTGCCATAAGACTCCATCCTTTTAACTAAATCTCTATGAAATACTTGTGATGTCAGGCTTTTACTTTCTCGTTCAAGCATAGCAATTAAATCAGCATTTGCTTTTCCTAAGTATATTTTCAGGTCATTAAAAACATCATTAGAATAGATAATGTCTAACTCTAAGTTTGGATATTCAATATATTTATGGATTTTATCTTCTATGTCTTTCTTTTGCCCTATTCCTGCCGTCTCTTCCAATGAAGAAATATGAACAATCTTAATTTTTGCATTAAGAGGCTCTGCAATTTCTGTAAGTTTATCAATAGCACCAAGGTCTTCTTCTTCAAAATCTGTAGCATATACAATGGTTTCAATTTGAATGTGACTTGTATCTTCTGGAATGGTGAGTACTGGGCAAGGTGATTTTTCAATGAGGTGCTTTGTGGTATTACC
>CBESOB010000087.1:0-11430 GCA_965530995.1 uncultured Flavobacteriaceae bacterium | reverse complement strand
ATATTAATGTATTCACTGTAAGAAAGTTATGCATGTTTATTAACAAGTTATTAACTATTGGTTTTTGTTTTATTAATTGGGTTAAACACATTCTATCATTTACCTTTGCGTTCGCTAAACCGACGAATGCTATTATCTCAATACACAAAAGAATTTAAATACAATTGGAAGCTGGCAGCTCCTGTTATGCTTGGGATGTTGGGACATACCTTCGTTCAATTCGTTGATAATATAATGGTTGGTCAATTGGGTACGGCAGAACTAGCAGCGGTATCCTTAGGCAATAGTTTTATGTTCATTGCCATGTCTCTTGGTATTGGGTTTTCAACAGCCATTACACCTTTAGTCGCTGAAGCTGATGGTGAGAATAACTTCAATGCTGCAAAATCGTCTTTCAAGCATGGGCTATTCCTTTGCACGATTTTGGGGGTAAGTCTTTTTTTAATGGTGTTCGTTGCAGAACCCCTTCTTCATTTCATGAAGCAGCCCGTTGAAGTTGTTGAATTAGCAATTCCTTATTTGAACTTGGTAGCTGCATCACTAATCCCCCTAATTATTTTTCAGGCATTCAAGCAATTCAGTGATGGATTATCCATGACGAAATATCCAATGTACGCTACTCTTTTAGCTAACATAGTTAATGTCGTATTGAATTACTTGCTGATTTTCGGGAAGTTTGGTTTTCCTGAACTAGGTATTGTAGGAGCCGCGTATGGCACACTGGCATCGAGGGTCATCATGGTACTGTTTTTATGGGTGTTATTGCAATCCAATGAAAAGTCCAAGGCATATGTTACAAACATCAAGTTCTTTTCACTGGATAAAAAGATGATTAGAAAGGTCGTAAACCTTGGGTTTCCAAGCGCCATGCAGATGTTTTTTGAGGTGGCCATATTTACAGCTGCTATTTGGCTTAGTGGATTATTAGGTAAAAACCCTCAAGCTGCCAATCAAATCGCTCTTAATTTGGCTTCGATGACCTTTATGGTAGCAATGGGATTGAGTGTGGCGAGTATGATAAGAGTTGGGAACCAGAAAGGGTTACAAAATTTCAAGGAGCTTCGCCGTATTGCTTTTTCAATATTTCTACTTACCATTGTTTTAGAAATAGTATTTGCTTTGTTCTTTGTATTGTTTCATACTGAGCTCCCCAAGATATATGTGGATCTAGATGATCCTAAGAACTTTACAGATAATACAGAAGTTATAGGTATCGCAGCGAAACTATTGATTGCGGCTGCGATTTTCCAGATTTCTGACGGGATTCAAGTGGTTGTCCTCGGTGCTCTAAGAGGATTGCAGGATGTGATGATACCAACATTAATTACGTTTGTATCGTATTGGTTAGTTGGTTTTCCTGTAAGTTGGTTTTTGGGCAAAGAAGATGTTTACGGTAGTTTTGGTATTTGGCTTGGACTACTTGCAGGCTTGACGGTTGCCGCAATTTTGTTGTATATTCGGTTCAATTATTTGACAAAACGATTGATTAAATTAAAACATTCTTAGTCTATGGACTTCCCAAAATTCATTCTTGGAGATAACACCGATTTTCCTGATTCCCAATTCGTGATTCACACTGACTTTCCTCGATTTATTTTGAATCTGGAGAATGATGAAGTCCAATGGTTAGAAGATTTTGACCAGCACGATCAAAAAGAATTGGAAACTGAAACCGAACAGTTAATGAAAGAAGCTTACGGCTTTTATGACAGAGAAGTGTCTCGTTATGAAGAATAGCTATGATTGAAACTATTTTAGAATACGATAAAGAATTATTCCTCTTTCTTAATAATTTAGGTAGTGCTACCTGGGATGGGTTTTGGTTGGCTTATACCAATAAGGTAAATTGGATTCCTTTCTACTTGTTGTTGTTGTTTTTAATGTTCAAGAAACTTGACAGGAAGACATTCTTACTGGTCATTTTATTGGCGCCATTAATGATCTTATTTACCGATCAAATCACAAATCTATTTAAAGATGGTTTTGAACGCTTGAGGCCTTGTCGGGAAGAAAGCATGGAAGGACATATGAGAATGGTCAAGGATTACTGCGGTAAATTTGGATTCTTTTCTGGACATTCCTCAAATTCAATGGCTATTGCCGTGTTTGCAGGAATGCTTTTAAAACCTTATTTCAAGACCTTGGTTTTTATTTTACTTTTCTGGGCAGCTTTAATGGCCTATAGTCGCGTTTACATTGGTGTGCATTATCCTTTGGATATTGTTTGCGGCATGATATTCGGTGCACTCGCAGGAATGATATTCTTTAAATTAAAGGGCTACCTCGCCCAACGATTTATTTCTTCGTAAGGATATATAATGACTTACCAAACGTTCTTTATACTTTCTAGAATCAGTACTAAAGGTGTTTAAATTAAATGCTTCTTTTTTGACCAACTTATAGATAGAGTTTAACAATTATTTGTCTTTAGATTTCAAACTATTTACCAATAGCATTAAACCAACGACAATGACTACAGTGAGAATCGGTTTATGTTGTAACTTCTCAAGCATTCTCTTTTCGTAATAATATTAAGTTACGAACATAAATAGTGACTCCAAGTATATGACCAATGAATAATACAGGATCTCTTCTAAAAATGGCATAAACCAGAATCAACAAAGATCCAATGAGGCTTAACAACCAGAACCCAAAAGGTAGTGCTGATCTCTTGATTCTTTCAGAATACAACCATTGATAAACGAATCGTAGCGTAAAAACTATTTGTGACACTATACCAAGAACTAACAACCAAAACGGAATTGCCTCATTTCTGAAAAGATTGTCTTTTTCGATAATATTGTTATTGAAATAATAAATAGCTAGGAACGTTGGAATGCCGTAGAGGAGAATTCGAATAACAATATTTATTTTCTGCCATTCATTCTGTAATTGTAAATTCCGTATGTAAATAAAGTATGTCAATCCTTGACCCAACATGATGGCAAAATCATCTCGTAAATAGCCATAGATAAAAAGCAAGAATGAAGCTAATAGACTTAGGGTCCAAAATAGGGAAGGTGTAATGACTTTTTTATATCTTTCAGAAGTAATCCATTGAATAATAAGTCTCGAAGAGAACAGAATTTGAGCAAGAAACCCAATGCTATATATTAACCAATCACTCATTCGCTTTTTTTGCCAACCTCGTAATTAATGTATTTTCTTTTCATCCACAGATAAGCAAAACAATCGGATAAGGGACCGAGCAATCTATCCCAAAGACCGAATTTTGTCGTTCCTGCTACCCTTGGAAAATGTCTGACCGGAATCTGGGCTATTTTACCATTCTGTAAAAGTATCATAGCTGGTAAGAATCGATGAAGCCCCTTAAACATTGGAATTCGTTTGGCATAATCACTTTTAATGACTTTTAAAGGACAACCAGTATCATCCATGCCATCGTGAGTGAATGAGCGCCTAATGCTATTGGCAATTTTAGAAGACATATTCTTTACGAGTGAATCTTTTCTGTCTACCCGTATACCTGTCACCAGATCGTAGTCACCAATTTGATTTAAGAGCAAATTGAAATCTTCTGGAACCGTCTGAAGATCAGAATCAATATATCCTAACAAAGGGGTCGTCACATGGTCGAAACCCGCTTTAATTGCTGCACTAAGCCCTCTATTCTGATTAAATGAAATATAACTAAAAGTTTCATTTTTATTGCAGATTTCTTCAATGAGATTCTGACTATTGTCGTTAGAACCGTCATTAACAAACAATATTTTGGTTGGTTTAGATGCAATTTTAAGGTAAGCCAACAATTCTTTTTCTATCCGAGTTAAATTATCTTCTTCGTTATAAACAGGGACAATTATCGTGAAGTCATATTTCATCAATCTTCTATTAAGTAGCAACAAAAATATTCGATTTTAATTGACTGACTTAATAATGACGGTTTTAAACCTAAAAAAAGATGTCAACTTGCAACTCTATATAACCTAAATGAAGATATAAGTTACTGTTACAGCCGGTTTTAATGGGTCTCATACTGCAGCCATTATATAGTTTAGGGCACAAGGTTATAGGTGTAAATAATTTTGCTTCTTATTATAGTCTGGAGCTTAAGAATTTGAATGCTGAAACTTTGACAACTTAAGGTACTGCTTTTATAAAAGCCGCCATTCATGACGAATCTCTAATAAATGTATAGCCAACTGATATTGACTATGCCCTGAATTGTTCGAAACTCGAATACATGTTTAATTTAGGCACTGAGGTGGAATATTTCACTCAAGAAGGAATTGAAGCAGTTGAAATGGTACTAGGCCTAAAAATAGACATAGATCATGTTGAAGCTAGAGAGGGGGGCGATCACTTACTTGTGCTAATATAGATAGGGCCTGAAGAATACTTAATTTCAATCCGAAGACAAAACATTACTTGAGAGCGTAACACAGCAAGTTAATTGGTACAAGAAGGTTTCTTATAAGTTGAGTAATTTTTCTGCTGCAGCGAACGGAGTGGTTTTATTCTCTTCAATAAGAAGTAGTTGATTTTTAAGTTCTAATTTTATGGCTTTGTCATTAAAGAAATTCGATTTTAATCGTTCTTCAATGGTCTGCATTAACCAATACTTATTCTGCTCCTTCCTTTTTTCATAAAAAAAGTTTGATGATTTCATTGAACTCTCATACTTATGAATAATGTTCCAAATATCCAATATTCCGGTATTCTCAGAAGCGCTACAAATAACTGTTTTTGGTTGCCAATTGGAGTCTTTTAGAGGATAAAGATGCAATGCTTTACCAAATTCTACTTTAGCGAGTTTTGCTGCTTTAAGATTAGATCCATCTGCTTTATTGATTGCAATGGTATCTGCCATTTCCATGATGCCACGCTTTATACCTTGTAATTCATCACCAGCACCTGCTAGTTTCAGAAGTAAGAAAAAATCTACCATGCTATGTACGGCAGTTTCACTTTGACCAACTCCAACAGTTTCTATGATAATTGTATCAAATCCAGCAGCTTCACAAAGAATAATGGTTTCTCGTGTTTTCCTAGCCACGCCTCCTAGAGAATTTGCAGCTGGTGAAGGCCTAATAAAAGCATTCTTGTCTTTTACGAGGTCTTCCATCCTGGTTTTGTCACCTAAAATACTTCCTTTGGTAATGGTGCTGCTTGGGTCAATGGCCAATACGGCCACTTTTTTCCCTTTGGAAGTGAGATGCTTTCCAAATGTTTCAATAAATGTACTTTTACCGACTCCGGGAACACCTGTAATACCGATCCTAATGGATTTATTTGCATGAGGAAGGCATTGATCAATAATTGCATCGGCTTTTTTTATATGATCTGGGTTTTGACTTTCTATAAGTGTAATGGCCCTGCTTAGGTCAGTAATATTTCCATTTAGGATACCAACTACCAATTCTTTTGCAGTAGGTTGTGCTAGTCGCTTGTTTTTTATTGAATCAATAGAAGCCTGATCCGTCACTTCAGGGTCTTTAACACCTTGGTGTTCTGATAAAGCAGATTTATATATTTGTTTTTTAGTCACGCTTGTTCAAATGTAAATCTAAAATAGGACTTTATTTCTAAGACTGCGTTATTTAAAAATGATCTATAGACTTATTTTAAGGGAATGGCAATCTTGGTTTTATCCCACGCCATTGTAAGATAGAGATTGTCCGTAGAATTGTCAATCGCTATTGTGAATTGCTCAACTTCATCACTAATTTGTTCAGGTTGTACTTTAATGGAAATAATATCGAATTCAGGCTCATATAATGGCTTCATGTTCTCGTCAACACCCCACGAATATTGTTTTGAATTGAACATGACCGTCCAAATGGTGTCATTAGGAATTGTCCATAACGTGTATTTTCCTGAGGGTAGATGATCCTTGCCTATTTGCAGATCTTCATTCGTCTCGAAAGTTGTGGCTTCATTGGCACCAGTTCGCCATACTTGGTTATATGGTACTAAACCACCAAAAATTTCCCTATCACGTTTGGAAGGCCTATTGTAAAACACTTGTAATTTCAAGTCATCTACCCTCAAACTCACCGTTTTCTTCGGACTTAGCGCTTTCTTGAATAACCCTTCGTTAAAATATGAATAACAAAAAGTACTGGCGGCAATCGCCAGTAATAAGAATATAAACCATTTTAAAATCGCGTTCATAGTGAATTGCAGTAGTATTAATAATTATGTAAAGATAAATTGATACTAGAATTTCTTTAAATATTTAACGCATAAATTGGGTTTATTGTTATATAGAGAAAAAAAAATGTAACTTTTTGCAACAATCAATTTTTACTATCGTCTTTAAAATGCAAACTAACCAAAATCAAGAAGTGCAAGGACTAACAATCGACATTATTGAACAATGCAAAAAGAACGATCGCAAAGCGCAATTGCAATTGTACAACCAATATTGTAATGGGATGTATGTCGTGGCCAATAGATTTGTAAAAGATTCCATGGAAGCTGAAGATATCATACAGGAATCGTTTATAAAGGCCTTCAAAAGGCTTGACCAATTCAAGGCAGAGGTCACTTTTGGAGCATGGTTAAAGCGCATTGTTATTAATACTAGCATTGATTCATTAAAAGCAAAGAGAGAGCGGTTGGTTGAACTTGAAGATGTTCATCTTAAAGTTGTAGACACTAGTTCTGATGATAATTGGCAAGTTGATGAGACCGTATCTGTTAATGTGATCAAAGATGCGATTGAGGAGTTACCAGAAAAGTATAAATATGTGGTCATGTTATATTTAATCGAAGGATATGATCATCAAGAAATTTCTGAGATATTAAAGATATCTGAAGTTGCATCAAGAACTCAATTATCAAGAGGTAAAGCGAAATTAAAAGAATCATTAAAACACAAACGTCATGAAGCGAGACATTAGAGAATTATTTGCAGAAGACTCAAAATTGACTAAAGAACAAATGCCTTTAGGTCATGAAGGAAGATTTATCCAAAAACTGGATAGTGAACTTCCAGAACAGAAATCAAGTTCATTCTTCTTTTTGAAGATCGCCGCAGGATTGGTGTTGTTTTTTGGTCTTGGATATGGCATTTTCACTCAAATAGGTTCTGATCCAATTGAATCGAGTATTGTGACTGTTGATGATAAAAAGGCTGAAATACAGTCGCTTGGAGATATTTCCCCTGACCTTAAAAAGATCGAAAATTATTATCTAGCCAATATAAATATGGAATTGGCCAAAATGACATATACTCCTGAAAATATGGGTCTAATTGATGGGTATTTAAAACGACTGAGTGATCTGAATTCTGAATACAAATTATTGAACGAAGAACTCGCCGAAACCGGTCCAAATCTAGAAACTGTTGATGCCTTGATCAACAATTTAAAATTACGCTTGAATTTATTACAACGCCTTAAAGATCAATTAAACGAATTAAACATAAACAACAATGAAACCACTATTTAATATAATCGTAATACTATTTTTAAGTGTATTGACAGTCAATGCACAGAAAAAAGTTGAGAAAGCATCAAAGTCAATCGATGTTGCTAAAGATGTTACTATCGACCTTAATACAAGTTTTGTCAATATAGAATTTGAATCCTGGAACAAAGACGTCCTTGAGATAGAAGCTTATATGGAAAGTGATAAGCTTTCAAAAGAAGACCTACAAAAGGCATTAAAAGAATGGGACTTAACGATTGAAGGGCATGGAGATAATGTGTCTATATCAACTAAAGGATCCTCTTCGAGTTGGGCATGGGATTTTGAATTTGAAGGCTTAAATAGTCTAGGGGATGATATATTGGTAGAAATTGCAGAAATGCCAGAGATGCCTGAAATGCCAGAGATGCCAGAATTTCCAGAAATCCCAGAAATCCCTGTAATTCCAACTGACTTGCTAGAATCCTTAAGTGTTCCAAACTTTCCAGACCTTCCAGAGTTACCTGAAGGTGTCAAATCCATAAACTTCGATACCGATAAGTATGAAGAACGGGGTGAAGCCTATCTAGATGACTGGAGTAAGAATTTCGACAAGGAATATGGTGAAGGATATACCCAGAAAATGAAGACTTGGGCGAGAGCTTTTGTAGCGTCTGACTTTGAGGTCAGGATGGAAGAATGGGGTGAGAAATTTGGAGAGGAATTTGGTGAGGATTTTGGAAAGAAAATGGAAGAATGGGGAGAAAACTTTGGAGAGACTTGGGGGAAGGACTATGAAAAGAAGATGGAAAAATGGGGTGAAGAGTTTGGTGAAGAATGGGGCGATGAATATGCCAAGAAAATGGAAGCTTGGGGTGAATCCTTAGACGAGAAACTAACGGAAAAGTATGGTGAGGATTATGAGGAAGAGTTGCAAATAAGAGCCGAACGAATGGAAAAAAAAGCTAGAGAAAGCGGTACCTCATATAATAACCGAAACAATCATAAAGTACAAAAAACCATTAAGATCAAGATGCCTAAAGGTGCGAAACTCAAGGTGAATGTTAGACATGGTGAATTAAAGTTTGTATCTACTATCTCAAACTTAAAAGCGGATCTATCTCATAGTAAATTAGTAGCTAATAGCATTGATGGAAGTTCAACTTCCATCAATGCTTCCTATACCCATGTAAAAGTGAATGATTGGCTAGACGGAGAATTGAAACTGAATTATGTAGAGGATGCAAATCTTAAAAATGTCAGGAGATTGGTTTTAACATCAAATTCATCAAATATTAATATCAATTCATTATTGAGTCATGCCTTGATTGATGGTAGTTTTGGGGAATTGGTTATCGACAGGATCGATGATTCTTTCAATAGCTTGAATATCATCCTCGAGAATAGCGAAGCTTCAATATCATTACCAAAAACAGATTACGACCTACTTTTTAGGGGTGATCGCTCAAAGTTCAATAATGAAAGTACTTCCAAGAAGGTTATTAAGAATTATCCAGAAGGCAGTAATAGCAATAGGACCATAGTGGTTAATGCCAAATACAGCAATGTGATTATGCAATAAACAATTACTCTTTTAATAATAAGTCGCCAAAAAATACCAGCATCTATCCATCCCCTGTTCTTATCTTCATCCTCAACAATTTCAGATCCAATAAAATTTTCACGCGCTTTGCTGCCATCATTATCACAATAAGCCAAGGCAAACCCGATTGTTTCTCTAGTACTTAACTTCCTTGGGGTATTTGAATTTCCGTAGAAATAAAAAATCTATAGGCAACAGATCATATTTACCCATTCTTGGCTTTATAAAACCTTATTTTTGTAATAAATGAAGATTTTATGAATTCTAGACAAGACCAACTAAAGGCATTCGACCGTCTTCTGACTATAATGGACGAGCTTCGCGAACAATGCCCATGGGATAAAAAGCAAACTTTCGAAACCTTAAGGCATTTAACGATTGAGGAAACCTACGAACTCGGTGACGCCATACTCGATAAGGATCTTCAGGAAATTAAGAAGGAATTGGGAGATGTATTGCTTCATATAGTTTTCTATGCTAAAATTGGAAGCGAAACTGGTGATTTTGATATCGCGGATGTCTGTACTAGCATTTGCGATAAACTCATTTCCCGACATCCTCATATTTATGGTGATGTGACCGTACAAAATGAAGAGGATGTGAAACGAAATTGGGAAAACCTGAAATTAAAAGAAGGTAATACTAGTGTTCTGCAAGGCGTACCAAAAAGTTTACCGGCATTGGTAAAGGCCAATAGAATACAAGATAAGGTAGCTGGTGTGGGTTTTGATTGGGAAGAGCCAAACCAAGTTTGGGAAAAAGTTCAGGAAGAATTGAACGAATTCAAAGAAGAAGTGGGAAAATTCAATCAGGAAGGCATGGAAAATGAATTTGGAGATGTGCTATTTTCGATGATAAATTATGCGAGATTCTTGAAAATTGACCCCGAAAATGCCTTAGAAAGAACCAATAAAAAATTTACTAAACGATTTCAGTATCTGGAAGCCAAGGCCAATGAAATTGGTAGATCGCTGCAGGATATGTCACTGGAGGAAATGGATGTTTTTTGGGAAGAGGCAAAAAAAGCATAGTATTTTTAATATCCTGTAATCCAAACTTGTAGGAATGAACGTATATATAACAAATACATAATTACAAACACTTTTGTATGTGTATTTATTTTTAAAGGGACTCTTGATCAGAGGTAGGTTTCTAATCAAGTTTTAAACAATTTTAGTTAGTTTAGTTAGGGTCAACCCTACTTACAAGAGAGGTAGTTTCATATTCATAAGCATACAAAAACTATTATTCTTTTATTTCTTGTAAGTAGGGTTTGATATTTTTAGTAAATAGCTTTTATTTTCCTAAGCTTATCTTTCCAGAGTTGTAGATTATCCTTATGATTATTGATATTTTGATGAACTTCTTTTACCAAAGGATTATCATCCTTGACATTTGAGAAGAATTGTAAATTATTTTCCAGTTGATTGATCTCGGACTTGATTTCATCTATTCGCTTACGAATGTAGAAACGTTCATTATCTAAATGATCAGAATTATCATGATTGGATAGTGTTTCAAGTTTGTTATCGAATTTTATAAGTTCAATATCATTCTTGTCCATATCTAATTTTCCGTAAGCGGCCTCAATAGCCTTATTGAACTTGCCTTCAATAAATCGTTTATGTTGAGGTACCCTACCTAATAGCTTCCATTCTTCAATGTGAGATTTAATGAGATCAATATCCTCTTTTTGTTTCCCCGAAAGTTTAATGCTCTTCAATTTTTCAAGAACTTCATTTTTCTTTGTTAATGCTTCATCTTCTTCTTTATTTTCAGCTTTTTTCTCAGCATGAAATTTATCAAAGTAATGATTACAGGCACCCTTGAATTGTTTCCATATTTTATCACTATCCTTTCGTGGCACATGCCCAATGGATTTCCAGTCACTTTGGATCTTCTTCATTAAAGGAGTCACTGTTTTGAAATCGTCACTGTCTTTATGGTCATCTGCAATTTTTATTAGATCCAACTTTTTTTGAAGATTATTGTATTGGTCTTTCTTCAAGCTTTTATAAAAGTTGTTCTTTTTCTTATTGAAATTCCGAACGGATTCCTTGAATTTTTTCCAAGTGGCTTCATTCACTTTTACAGGAACTTTACCAGCTTTAAAGAACTCTTCACGCAGTACTTCGATCATTTTTATCTTTTTTTGCCAGGCACTGTGGTTGCTTGACTCATCTGCTGCAACCAAATCTATATTCGCGATTATTTCATTTTTCTTGATAAGATTCTGTTCATAGATTTCATCTAAATGTGCGAAGTAATGTTGTCTTTTCTCATGAATGGCCTTGGTTGCAGCACTAAACCGATTCCAGATATCTTCTCTGTGCTCCTTGGCAACGGGTCCTAGTTCTTCCTTCCACATTTTGTGTAGTACTTGTAATTCACGAAATGCCCTATTGCTATTATCTTCTTTGGCAAGTTCTTCGGCTTGCTCGATAATTTTCATT
>CBESOB010000086.1:0-11438 GCA_965530995.1 uncultured Flavobacteriaceae bacterium | reverse complement strand
AAATATTGTCCAAGAGGGTATGAAATATTACAATTTGGCCAAGAATCGGTCAATGTCTTCTGTGTATCAAACAATTTTTATGGCAGTATCTCAATGACTATCTGCTGTTTATTGATTTCGTACACTCTAGATTCTTCTTCCGGAACCCCCAGGAAATCTGCAACCGGTTTTACCAGCAGCTGAAAATTCAGTTTTGCAGTAACTGTTAATGGACCGGATACAGCCTGGTCCGGGATTATAAATGAAAATGTCTCCATCTTTGGTGCGACTATTTAATTCCCAGCCTTATACTTTTCAGAATAGCGTTTCCAAAGCTTCGTTTGGTGTGACTCTAAACTGATCTCTCGTCCTTCAATAAATGCATGAGTCAAAATATTGGTACGCATATCCAAGGCATCACCTTCACTAATAAAAAGTGTGGCGTCCTTGCCAGCTTCCAGTGTGCCTAATCTATCATCAATGCCTAATATCTTAGCCGTATTAGAGGTGATGAGCTTTAAGGCTTCTTCCTTGTCCATGCCATGAGCTACTAAGGTTCCAGCCTGAAATGGCAAATTACGTGCATTGGCACGTTCCATCTGTCCGCTGTTTTCTAAACCTACCAACACACCTTTGTCAACGAGTAGCTTCGCCATTTTAAAAGGCAGGTCATAATCGTCATCATCACTATTTGGTGTACTATGTACGCGTTGAGATAGCACTGCAATATTATTTGCCTTAAGCATATCGGCTACTTTATAAGCTTCATAAGCACCAACGATCACCATATTATTAAAATTGTGGCTTTTCGCAAAACCAACGGCATCGGTAATGCCTTTTTCATCATTCACATGCACATAGAGTTTCTGTGAGCCATCAAACAAGCCTTTCATGGCTTCAGCTGGCAAGTTTCTCTGTGCTGAATTACCATTGACATGTGCCTTGCTTTTCGCTACGAACATATTAATGGCGTCCACTTGTTTGGCATAATCCTTATTAGCTTTTAAACCTGGATCTTCACCCAACCACCAACGACCTCTCGAAAAGCTATTTGGCCAGTTCATATGGATACCGTCATCGGTTTTTACTGCCGCGTCTTCCCAGTTCCAAGCATCAAATTGGACAATCGACGATGTGCCTGATATCGAGCCTCCTCTCGGAGTCGCTTGACCTATCAAGACTCCATTAGGCCTCATGGATTCTACAATTTTCGATTCGGCATTGTACGCAACGATACTGCGTATATGCGGATTCATGCTGCCGATTTCCCGGGTATCATTAGTTGCCCTTACCGAGCCGATCTCTTGTAGCCCTAGAGTGCTATTAGGCGCTATGAAGCCAGGATACACATGTTTTCCTGTCGCATCGATCTGGCGCCCTTTGGCTGCCATTTTTGCGACTCCAGCATCTGCACACGTCGTGATCTTACCGTTCTCGATAACGATGATACTATTCTCAATGACCTTACCGTCGCCAATATGCGCAGTAGCACCCATAATAGTGATAGCTTCTGTTTGTTTTGGTGCTGGTGTCTGTTGCGCAAAAGCAATCACACAACTTAACATCAAGCCTATATTCAGTATTTTATATATGTTTTTCATCATGATTACGTTTTAAAGTGAATTGCAATGAAGATATTCTTTCTCCTTTTTCTTGATCGGTTGTGTCTTCATGCCCTTATTTTTCTCTTTCATCATCATGGTAATGAGTTCGCTCTTCTCTCTCTTGACCGCTACTCGCAATTGCTTGTCAGTCTCTAGGTCGAAATAAACAATACCTTCGATCATGGTTTTTTCTGCTTTACTATACACAGAGAGTGGATGGCCGCTCCAAAGAACGACATCAGCGTCTTTACCTACTTTCAGGCTGCCAACGCGGTTGTCAATATGTAGTAGTTTAGCAGGATTCAAAGTCACGAACTTCCAGGCATCTTCTTCAGAAACACCTCCATACTTAACAGATTTTGCCGCTTCCTGGTTCAAACGTCTCGACATTTCACCGTCATCACTATTTATGGCAGTGACAACTCCTGCGTTGTGCATTATTGCTGCGTTATACGGAATGGCATCATTCACTTCATATTTATAGGCCCACCAATCGCTAAATGTAGATCCACCGACACCATGCTCCTTCATCTTATCGGCTACTTTATAACCTTCTAAAATATGTGTGAACGTATTTATTTTAAAATTGAATTTTTCAGCAACCTTCATGAGCATATTGATTTCACTTTGCACATAAGAGTGACAGCTGATAAAACGCTCTTTATTTAGTATTTCTGCCAAAGTCTCTAACTCAGCATCTTTTCTATAAGACTTTCCACTTTTCTTTAGGGCATCATATTCTTTTGCTCTACTGAAATAATCGGTGTAGAGTTGTTCCACACCCATTCTTGTCTGAGGGAAACGCCCAAAACTTTGCCAATTACTCTGCTTCACATTTTCACCCAATGCAAATTTTATGAACTTCGGTGAGTTGCTATAGATCATTTCTTGAGGCGATGTACCCCACTTCAATTTAATGATCGCCGAACGACCACCTATAGGATTTGCTGAACCATGTAGAATCTGCATAGAAGTAACGCCTCCCCCTAGATTTCTATAGATATCAACATCTTCAGCATCAATGACATCTTCTATAGTAACTTCAGCAGATGAATTCTGACCGCCTTCGTTAATACTAGAAGCGGCAATGTGTGAATGCTCATCAATGATTCCAGATGTTACGTGTTTTCCTGTTGCATCAACCACTTTTACTCCACTAGTCGAAAGGTTTTTCCCGATTTTGGAGATCTTTCCATTCTTGATCAACACATCTGTATTTTCAAGAATACCTTCTTTTTCATTGGTCCACACCGTAGCATTCTGGAACAAGATTGATTCTTGTCGTGGCTGTTGTGTGAATCCGTAAGCACCATTAGGATAGGTTAGAGGTAGCATTTTTGGCTCCTCGGTTTTCTCGTCCTTCTTCTTTTTGTCTGATGCTTTGGCATCACCGGTTCTCTTTGCATAAAAAGAAGACTCTGCACCGTTAGACATAATGGCCTTGCCATTCATGTTCCCAACGGCAGTGATGTGAGATGCTAGTCGAATGAATTCTTGTTTCGTTGTATCTGTTGTGGTCACCGTTAAGTTCATCCAATCGTCTTTATAGGATAATTTAGAACCTAATTTTTGGCCGCCACTCTTCACTTCTGCTTTTGGTTTGTTTGGGGTACCTGTAATCGATAGGTTATAAGTTTTACCAGCAAGTGCTAACTCATATTCCCCGCGAATGTCTTTGACAGTTATGTCTTCAATGATATGTTTTTCACCTTGTACCCAGTTTTCATAAAGTGTGGTTTCTTTATCAAAAACATCGCCAGAGGTAATCAAGAAATTTGCCCAGCTTCCTGTTTTCAAGGAGCCTATGGCATTACTTTTTCCAAGGATTTGTGCAGGCACCGTGGTCAATGCCTCTAAGGCCTTGGTCTTGCTCAAGCCATGATTGATGGCTTTCATGAGGTTTTCCTTGAATTCTTTAGATGTTTTAAGATCATGCATGGTCAAGGCGAAAGAAACGCCATTGTCTGCTAATACTTTTGGATTGAATGGTTTTTGATTCCATTCGCGCATGGATTCCAATTCCAATGAATTTGCCAAAAATGGATTCTCGACATCATAGGCTTTTGGGAAGTTGATAGGAATAATGAATTTGGCGTTGGTGCCTTTTATTTCGCTCACCCATTCATATTCATCACCACCACCGAGAATCACATATTGTGTCCCGATTTCGTCACCTACCTTATCAACTCTCAAAGCGTTCACTTTATCGCCTGCATCAATGATACTGATCATATTCTTATTGGCTATATAGGCTTCTAAAGAACGATCAGTCACGTCTGCATTTCCTCCAGCATACCAATCAGCATCATGCTTCACTTGTCGCAATAATGCCATGGATCCCATAACTGAACCTGGATAGGATTGTCTTGAGGCCACACTTTTACTCAAAGAGAAATACTGCGCTGAGCGATCATCAACAATACGATTGGAGTTGTTGCCTTTTCCGTTAAGGGCAATCAATGCACCACTTCCTCTAGCAATACCATCTTGCAAATGTGTATTCACGACTCCGAAGCCCGCCTTCCGTAAATCGGTTGCCGATTTATCATTATACTTGAATTTATCAATGGCATTGGTCTCTGGCATGATGTGATCATTCCAATAGAATCCTTGACGAGACGCATCGTATTGAGGAGATCGTCCACCACCGGGCGTTCGTTTTGGTTTTTCAACACCAAAGCCCGAGAATATATCGATGAATGAAGGATATATGCTCTTGCCAGCTAGGTCGATAACCACAGCATCTTTAGGTATGGATACTGAAGAGGACGCATTGACCACTTTACCCTTTTTAATGAGCAAGGTGCCATTGTCGATAATTTGTGTTGGTGTGACATATATCTTGGCATTGGTAAATGCCGTATAGATATTATCCGTTGTCTTAACACCATCATTTTTAGGAAAATACTCTTGTGCAAACGTCATAAGAGAGCACAAAAGCATCGATAAGATGAGATACTTTCTAAACATATTTGGTTGATTAATTAATTAATTGCCTAAAGATAACGAAATACGAAAATGCAGGCTTTAATTAAGGTTTTTTTAACAAAAGAGTTTAGAGCGAATGCGATTCGAAGTAATTGACCAATAAAGCCACTACATAACTATAGCTGTCTATACCGCCTTCTTGACTGTTGCCCTGTAAATAGGCGCCATACGTTGCTTTAAAAAAAGGTTCAGTAGGATTTTGGTAGTTTTCCCAGAAGTCACGAACCTCTAGGTAATTTTTTAATGTGCCTTTATTGACGTCTAAGACTACTTTTTTATAAAGGGCTTCGTCTCGCAAATAAATTTCATTAAGGCAATAACGTAATGCAAAAGAGTATCCTGAATATTGGAAATAAACATCCTTATTATGAATGGCAGCTAAACATCCAATAAAATTGGCTTCGTTTTCAGCGGCATACCCTAACTGATGTGCGATTTCATGACATGTTGTGGTGGGAAATTTATATTTAGGAATCAAACCATCCACTTGTGCTTCATTGGTTAGCGGATTGAGGTAACCACTAAAACCCATATAGGTTAAAGGAATACTGAAAAGGGATTTTTTTATACTTCTTGGGTGATATTCGAGATGAGGATATTGTTCTTTCAAAACGTCATACCCATCTGGGGACCGCTTGAGCATGTCGTTTTTGGTATAGGGCATATCAACTTTTGTAGAATCATTATCTGCGAGTACTTGTTGAATATCATTCACTTTTATTATCAATTTTTCGGTGATAGCCAATAATTGTTCTGTGGAATAGTCATTGTTTATATTAAGTGAAATATGAAGAGGTTGGCGATAATAATTCATGCCCCAAAACATATGAAAAGCCAGATAAATAATAGTTACGGCTGAGAAGAATTCAGCAAACCAACGTTTGGTATCTTTGGAAAATCGACGTC
This sequence comes from uncultured Flavobacteriaceae bacterium, assembly GCA_965530995.1. Classification (GTDB taxonomy): domain Bacteria; phylum Bacteroidota; class Bacteroidia; order Flavobacteriales; family Flavobacteriaceae; genus JABABD01. Next base: position 5,961 of record CBESOB010000086.1, on the reverse strand, counting down.
TATTGATCTTCAACCATCGTATAATTATAATAATGCCACCAGCATATACTAGGTCGCCAAACGAAAAAGGCATCCAACCAAAAACATAACGTTCAAGCTTTGAAATAAAAGGATAGAGGCCGTTGCTATAATAATCTTCAATGAATTGTGGATATGTGCCTAAGAACTTAACGAATAAGATCAAAGGTATAAGAGAAAGGGCCAAAATGGTCTTCTTGTGTTTCAGCATCGATCAAAAATAAGTAATTATTTATAGAGTTATATCGCTATTATGTACCTTTACGAATCATAAAAAACATAACTATGAATTCTGAAATACGAGAATTGCAACCACAAGAACTTTGGAATAAATTCGCTGATTTAAATGCGGTGCCAAGAGCCTCTAAAAAGGAGGAGCGCGTCATTCAATTCATGACCGATTTCGGCCAAGGACTGGGTCTTGAAACCATTGAAGATGCCGTAGGTAATGTTATAATCAAGAAACCAGCCACTGCTGGTATGGGCGATAGACAAACGATAGTCATGCAATCGCATCTTGACATGGTGCACCAAAAAAACGGCGATACCGATTTTAATTTTGATACTCAAGGCATTGAGATGCTGGTTGATGGCGATTGGGTTAGAGCCAATGGAACGACTCTAGGTGCGGATAACGGACTTGGTGTGGCAACTATCATGGCCATTTTGGAGAGTGACGGTATAGAGCACCCTGCTATCGAAGCCCTTTTCACTATCGATGAAGAAACGGGAATGACGGGCGCTATGGGATTGAAAGGGGGTCTTCTTAAAGGCAGTATTTTACTGAATTTAGATACCGAAGAAGACGATGAAATAGGGGTTGGTTGTGCTGGTGGCGTGGATGTCACCGCAATTAGAACTTATACTGAAGAACCAATACCTATTGGAGCAACAGCATATAGAGTTGAAGTCAAAGGCTTACAAGGTGGCCATTCGGGAATGCAAATTCATGAAGGCCTAGGTAATGCAAATAAGATCATGAATCGTTTGCTGTTCAGTGTAATTGAAGATATTCGAATTTCTGAAATTGATGGAGGTAGCTTACGAAATGCCATTCCAAGAGAAAGTGTTTCTGTCGTGGTTTTTGACGAACGAAAAGAAGATGACATCAAATCCATTCTTAAAGCCCTATCGGAAACTATTCAGAAAGAATTGAAAACCATGGAACCGGATTTGGTGTTCAATTTTAAGAAGATAGACCTTCCCCGCAGCATCATGCCTTACAATACCCAAGAACAATTTATAAAATCGGTATATGCCGCTACTAATGGTGTCTATAGGATGAGTGCGGACATTCCTGAATTGGTGGAGACCTCAAATAACATCGCAAGGGTAGAAGTGAAGAAAGGAAAAATTCATGTGGGTTGCCTCACAAGATCCTCGGTTGAATCCTCTAAATGGGACTTGGCGAATACTCTGAAAGCGACCTTCGAATTAGCCGGATACACTGTAGCATTCGATGGTGATTACCCAGGATGGACCCCTAATATGGACAGCAAGATCCTTAAGGTCATGGCTAAGTTATACGAAGAAATTTTTAATTCTAAGGCCCATGTGGCAGCATGTCATGCTGGATTGGAGTGTGGGATTCTTGGGACTAATTACCCTGATATGGATATGATAAGTTTTGGCCCAACAATTTTAGGCGCACACTCGCCCGACGAAAGAGCAAGTATAAGTTCTGCACAGAAGTATTGGAAATTCGTATTGGAGATATTGAAGAATATTCCGAAGACATAAAAAAAAAGCCGCACTATGCGGCTTTTTTTATTTTTATAATTTCTAGATAATTATTGTAGGGAAACCATTTCAATAATGAACATCACGTCGGTATTAGGTTTGATCATTCCTCTACCGGATTCACCCCAAGCCAAGTGCGAAGGAATGTATACAAACACTTCATCACCAATACGCATTGACGCAACCGCTTCATTGAAACCTGCAACCATTGGTGCATCTGGTCCAACTTTACATGGCATTGGGCTATACATGCCACGCTGGACTTTTTGCGCATTCAACATCCCAAATTTTTCTTCAATAGTTTTAACATTACTATCAAACAACTTACCATCGGTAAAATAACCTTGATAATTCACATTGGCCGTTTGTCCCGTTTTGGGTTTTGCACCAGCACCTTTCTTAAGGTAATGCATTTTCAAACCAGATGCTTTGGCTTTGGCTTTGGAAGTATAATCATCTAATGTTGGTTTAAAGGCTTCTGCAACTCCTGCAACCTTGGCTTCACGTTGTACTTTATCCTCTTCAGCCTTTAATTGCGCTTCTTCTTCAATTTTTTTTCTACGTTCTTCTAGTTTTGGTAATTCGCTCTCCCAAACTTTAACGGCATCAAAATTCTTAGCTTCCCTACCTTGCCTGATAATATTCACCTGCGTCATTTTATCACCTTTTTCAATGGCATCTACGACGTCTTGTCCTTTAACAACTTCTCCAAACACAGAATGACAACCTACACGCGGTTGGTCACAAGGTTTTAAGTTCCCGTTTTCATCATACCCGTCTAACCAAGGAGTAGCATTATGTGTAATGAAGAATTGACTTCCATTGGTTGCCCAGCCTCCAGAATTGGCCATTGAAAGGATACCTGCTTTGTCATGTTTTAAACTTGGATCGAATTCACTACCGAATTTATAGCCTGGATCTCCTGTGCCTGTTCCAGAATGATCACCGCCTTGTATCATAAAATTCTCCATGACTCTATGAAACGTAAGACCGTCATAAAATCGCTTTCCCTTAAATTTCTCGGCAACCATTGGGTGTATGCCTTCTGCCAATGCCACGAAATTTGCAACGGTTACAGGCGTTTTCTCCGGCGTAAGTTTTACGATAATGGTGTCTTTATCGGTCACAATTTCAGCATATAGGCCATCACCAAAATCAGGATATTGATCTTGTTTGCATGAGGCTGCTAAATTCACTAATGCAAAAGTCAGTATTAATGAGATTTTCATTGAATGTTTAATAATTTTCATAGTAATAATTTAATTGGATTCTTTTTGAGTTATAGAGTTGACCGTTACTTGACAAATTAATGGAACACTTGTGCCAATGTTCTTTGTATCGCCATAATAACCGTATGCTTTTTGTGAAGGGAAAAGAAATGTGACAGTTTCACCAGCTTTCATGAGTTTAAGACCTTCACGCAGGCCAGAAAACAATTCTTGTTGGTCCATAGCGTAATTCTGCCGTTTCAACTGTTCATTCGTATAAATAACAGTACCATTAAGATCTTTTACACTGTAATCGAAATTAACAATATCGCCAAACTTAGGGGTTATACTTTCATCGTCGGTCTTTGTGTTGTACGTGTACCAAAACCCGTTGGGTGATACCATATATTCAGTATTGGCATCTGATTCAATTAGGGTTTTAATAAGGGCATGTTCTTCAGCGATAAGTTTTTTATTTCGCTCCACAGATTGGTCGATGAACGATCCACTTGAAACTGATACAGGGCGCCTTGCTTCTGGTGTTTTACAACTAAAAAACACCACAATAACGCATAGAAGGGCTAATAATTTTTTCATGATTTGAGGTCATTTCTATAGCTAGGCAAGATAGTGATAAATTTTTCAATCGTATCACTAAGCGATACCTCAGAACGTCCGCCAGCGGCATTGGTGTGGCCGCCACCATTAAAATGTTTGCGAGCAAATTCGTTTACATCGAAATCACCCTTCGACCTTAAGGATATCTTAACGATACCTTCTTGTTGGTGTTCAATGAAAATAACAGCAAATGCTATATCCCTAAGCGAAAGCCCATAATTAACGACACCTTCGGTATCGCCTTTCTTGAAGTTATATGAATTCAATTCTTTTTGCGACAGTGAAATATAAGACGTATTCAATTCTGGGATGACCTTCAGGTTTTTTAAGGCGCAACCCAATAATTGTAGCCTTCCATGTGAATTTGTGTCGTAGACATTATTATGTATCTGTGCATTATCTGCCCCTTTATCGATTATATCGGCTACGACACGATGCGTGGTGCTGGTTGTAGAACGAAACCTAAAAGAGCCCGTATCAGTCATTATACCCGTATATATGCAAGTTGCTATGTCCGAATTGATCTTATCTAGATCATCAAGCATCTCCAAGAAATGATAGATCATTTGACTTGTAGAGCACATCGTAACATCTGAGTACATATAGCGCGCATAATCATCTGGTTGCTGATGATGATCGATCATGATCTTGATGGCATTTGAAGACTCGAGAGCCGATTTCATATTACCCGTTCTATGCAATGCATTAAAATCCAAAGTGAAAATGATATCTGAATTAGCAATAATGAGGTTAGATTCCTTTTGGGACGATTCATATTTCGATACAGATGAATCTCCTGGTAGCCATTTCAAGAATTCGGGATAGTCATTAGGCGCAATGACCCTAACATCATGGTCAAGCTTTAGAAGGTAATGCATTAACCCTAATGAGGAGCCCATGGCGTCGCCATCAGGATTTTTATGCGGAACGATAACTACTTTCTTAGGGGAAGAAAGTAGTTGTTTTATCTCTTGTATTTCTTGTTTTTTCATGCGTTGCGAATATACAATTTAATAACAAATGCCTAATGTTTAATAGACTACTTTTGTATTAAATCAAACTTAAAAAAGAATTAAATGAATCGATGTATTCTAGTGATAATGACTTTTATAATGGTCGTTTCATGCAAGTCCACAGATTTACTAAAAAATAATGAATTAGTTGTTGCATTTGGATCTTGTAACAAGCAATTTGTCGAAAATGTATTGTGGAAGGAAGTGTTAAAGCACAACCCTAAAGTTTGGATCTGGGGAGGTGATAATGTGTATTCAGATACGGATGACATGAAAAAACTGAAGGACGATTATGACCAACAGTTACAACAGGAAGGTTACCAAAATTTGATCAATAGCACCAAAATATTAGGCACTTGGGACGATCATGATTATGGATTGAACGATGGTGGAACAGAATTCACTGCGAAGAATGCGAGTCAGGAACAATTCTTAGACTTTATGGGTGTTGATGCTAACGATATACGTAGAGAAAGAGAAGGTGTTTATCACTCTGAAATCATTCAATCAAAAGAAGGCAGTGTTAAGGTCATACTATTAGATACACGTTACTTCAGGACTCAATTAACCAAATCTGAGACTAAAGGAAGACGTTTTGACCCTAACCCATATGGAGAAGGTTCGATATTAGGGAAGACCCAGTGGCGTTGGTTAAAGGAAGAGCTAAACACTTCGAAAGCGGACTTTAATCTACTAGTTAGTAGCATACAAGTGATTTCCAGTGAACATGGATTTGAAAGATGGGGCAACATGCCACATCAGAGAGAAAATCTTTTTAATATGATAAAAAACACAGAAGCCAAGAATGTACTTATATTGTCTGGTGATAGGCATATATCAGAATTTTCAAAGATTGAGATAAACAGTTTGCACTATCCATTAATCGATTTCACATCAAGTGGGTTAACACATTCGTATGATAGATTTAGCGGAGAGCCCAATCAATATAGGATTGGTGATGTGGTGTCTGAAATTAGTTTTGGGGTATTGAAATTCGATTTTAAGACCAAGACGGTCACCATGCAAATGAGAGGGGTTGATAATGTACTTCAACAGGAATTGATACAAAGGTATAAGTAGCTTGCAAATGACATTAAAAACTGTATTTTTGCACAAAAATTGCTAGCTAGGCATTCATTTTTGAAATAAAATAGATAGTACAATTTCATGAAGACCTAGTTATCAAATAAAATACAACTGATTAAAATTGAACAAATGACAACAAATAGAACGTTTACAATGCTTAAGCCAGATTCCATTGAAAAAGGGAATATTGGCGGAATTCTAGAAAAAATAACAGCTTCAGGTTTTAGGATCGTTGCTATGAAAATGACGCAAATGACCAAGGCAGATGCTGAGTCTTT
>CBESOB010000085.1:0-11453 GCA_965530995.1 uncultured Flavobacteriaceae bacterium | reverse complement strand
ATTCCTGCACACAACATCCCTGCTTTTAAACCAGCAAAGGTATTTGTTGAAGGTGTCAAGAAAAATGTTGAAGTTTAATCAATAAAAAAATAATACTGATTTATGCCAAGTGGTAAAAAACGAAAAAGACACAAGGTAGCGACGCACAAGCGTAAAAAAAGAAGACGCGCTAACCGTCATAAAAAGAAAAAATAATTACGAAAAAGTAGTTTTAGAACTACTTTTTCCGTTTTTATTAATAAACGTTCTTTGATTTCTAATTCATAATAAACACATTCTTACCTTAATGTATATTATGGATTTCACGGATTAAATCCTGTGTAAAAATATTGTATAATCCATCTGTACTTAATTGTGCGGATAAAAATTAACTACATGAATGAATTGATCATTAGATCTAGTTCTAACAACGATGTTGATTTTGCCTTATTAAAAGATGGAAAATTAATCGAATTACAAAAAGATGAAGATGGAAACAAATTTTCTGTTGGCGATGTGTTTTTAGCCAAAATAAGAAAATCTGTTCCTGGACTCAATGCCGCATTCGTGAATGTGGGCTACGAGAAGGATGCATTCTTGCATTATCATGATCTCGGTCCTAAACTACCTTCTCTTTTAAAATTTGTAAAAAGTGTAAGCACAGGTAAGCTTAAAGATTATTCTTTAAAGAATTTCCCATTTGAAAAAGATATTGATAAAAACGGAAGCATTGCTGACGTTATAAAATCAAATCAATCTACATTAGTACAAATCGCTAAAGAACCTATATCAACCAAAGGGCCTAGAATTAGCTCGGAGTTATCAATAGCTGGTAGGTATATAGTTCTTGTTCCTTTCTCTGATAGAATTTCGGTTTCACAAAAAATCGAGACCAAAGAAGAAAAAGATAGATTAAAACGATTGGTAAGAAGCATCACTCCTAAAGGATTTGGTGTTATTATTCGTACTGTTGCAGAAGGCAAAAAAGTAGCTGAACTAGATAAAGATTTACAAAACTTGCTTAGTCGTTGGACGGCAATGTGTAAAAAGCTACGTAACGCAAACCCTCCTAGTAAAGTATTAGGAGAAATGAATAAAGCGTCCTCAATTTTAAGAGATATTTTTAACGATTCTTTTACAAGTATTATCGTTGATGATGAAACGCTTTATTTTCAAATAAAAGATTATGTGCAAGAGATTGCACCAAAAAAAGAATCGATCGTTAAGTTGCATCAGTCCAAAGTGCCGATATTTGAAAAATACGGCATTGAAAGACAGATCAAGACATCCTTTGGTAAAACCGTTTCAATGGCTAAAGGCGCTTATTTGATCATCGAACACACTGAAGCATTACATGTAATAGATGTAAACAGTGGAAACCGATCAAACAAAGCCAAGAACCAAGAGGATACTGCATTAGAAGTTAATTTAATAGCTGCCACGGAAATGGCCCGACAATTACGCTTGCGTGATATGGGTGGTATTATCGTGATAGATTTTATTGATCAGACTAGAGCAGAGAACAGGAGAAAACTTTTCAATCATCTTAGAGATGAAATGAAAGACGACAGAGCCAAGCACAAGATTCTGCCTCCTAGTAAGTTCGGATTGATCCAAATAACCAGACAAAGGGTAAGACCAGAAATAGACATTAAGACTAAAGAAGAAAGTCCTGATGGCGTTAATGGCAGTGAAGTAGAAGCTCCTATCGGAATTGTACAGAAAATAACCCAAGATCTAGAGCAACTTTTCAAAAAAGACTATAAGAAGGTGACTTTAAACACACATCCTTTTATAGCAGCCTATTTAACTAAAGGCTTTCCATCTGTACGTTCAAAATGGTTTTTGGACTACAAGAAATGGGTTAAAATTCAACCACGAGATGCTTACACGTACTTAGAATATCATTTTTTAGACAAAGATGGTAATCAGGTTAATATTAAATAATGAAAAAGCCATGACTATAAATGTCATGGCTTTTTTTATGCTCTATTATCTCCTTCCCCTTTGGAAGGATGTGATGGAATTATTTCAATCCTTTTTTGGTCAACACATTGCCATTTGCCAAAGTGGCCTTTACAATGAAGATCGTCCGCTTTATCTGATCAAATTTGATACTATTCGGACTCTCTTCTTCGCTGAAGTTCTCATCAAAAAGCTGTCTACCTAACACATCGAATATTTGGATATTCTGAATCTGTACACCGTTAGAAGTCGTAAATGAAATTGAATCGTCTTCGTTTTTTGTCATAATTAATTCTTCAGTAGCGGCGATTGAAAAATCATCTGTCGAAAGCGTTTCTGGCCTCAATAATAACTCAAAACGCTCTTTAAATATTCCTTGTTCGCTATTAAATATATACGGTCCAGAATTAAGATTGTGAGTTATATTCAATAAATTATCAATCAAGAATATTTCTGAAGTCTCTAAAAGTCCCTCAACATTATCAATAGATATTTTATATTCATTCTCACCAGGTACATCATTCTTTATCCCTAATGGTACAATGTCTTCTTCAGCCAAGGCCTCTCTTCCTTGAATTGCATAGTGCTCGTCATTAATTACCGAGAAAAAAGAAATATAGCTCCCTGCATCCAAACGCTTACCATCATACAACCTATCCACTCCATTTGTAGCACCTTCAACAAACCCTATTAATATTTGGCTAAAAGCTCCGAAATCATTTTCTAAGTTTATCCAAATTCTATCAGTAGCTCTAAAAAGATTTTCATTTCCAGTTGTTCCACGCATAGAATTTTTGAATGTTGCTGTTCCAGTATTTAAACCTTCGACAAAAAATCCTTGCCCTGAAGCAATTACTCCTGTTGGCGCTATTCCTCCAGTTACTGCTGCGACACCACCAGTACCCAGTGTATATGATGCATAATCATCAACAGAAAAATTCAAATTGTCAGGTCCTGGGTTTGCTCCAAGTGGATCAGAATTATGAGTCCACAAATATACTGTACCATCTAAATCTGGGTTATTAAGAATAAAATCATCTGCACTAAGACCAGAAGGATAAGGATTTCCCAAGAAATTCCAATTAGGGTCTGTTAGTCCTGCACTAACAGTAACGGGTGTTGTGATGATCCCATTATTAAATTGACCATCAAATGTAAATGTTTGTGCTTGTGGGAAGACCATGCCATTATCTTGAGCAAATGCTGCATATCCTTTTCCGGGAATCATTGCTCCAGCTGCAACGGCCCAATCATTAGAATCATCATCAAAACCATCAACTGGAGCAACGTCTTGAAAGTTGGTCGCATCATAATTAAATATTCTATTTGAAGGCACGAGGTCCATACCACTAGCAGCTTCTCCTATAGTTTCATTTGCAAAAGGAGAACTCCAATACGTATAGCTGAAATATGCCTGTAAAGGTGTAGTTGTTTTTTGATGGACACCTACTCCAGTGCCTGCCAAAGTCACCGTAGAAGCATCGCTTATTTGGACTAGGTTTGCTTCAGACGCCACAATGATGTCTCCGTTATTGATTGTTATATCATTAGTAACTTGAACATAATTTGTTCCACTAATATTTAAATCAGCATTGACCGTCAGACTACAAGCATCAAAACTTCCATTTGCTGCAGTATCATAGGGAGCGTCAATCACAACTTCATCAGTATTTGTTGGAAGTCCCGCCGGAGTCCAAATTCCACTCCATGTTTTTGTAGCTACGCAACATGTAAACCCACAGCCTCCTAATGTGGCGAAAGCAGCATTACTCAAAGTCCAGTTAGCTACTTGAGTGATATCTACCAAAATTGCTGCAGCACCGTTTATTGCCGTACAGTTATAATTGCCGTTATTAAGATTTCCAAAATTTACTGCATTAACTCCATCCGTCAGACCCGTTGGGAGTCCTGTATTATTCGCGTCTGTAGCATCAGACCAACCATTAGCATTGGCAAAATGAATAGCATATAAGAAAGTAGGTGTTACCTCAGGACCTTGGTACACTAAAATCTCATCTCCCAAACCAGCTCGTAAGCCAAAAGTTCCTGTTTCTGTAATAGTTCCGACAGATGGTGTTGGAGGATTTGTAGTATTGTTAATATTAACTTCTGTACCGCAAGGTAAATTAGTACTTGCAGTCCATGTCAGTATTCCTTCGGCACTTCTAAAACCTCCAGCCGCAAACCACCCTTTATCTGTAAGTTTAATTTGAGTACCAGCAGTTATATCTCTTAGTATTACAAAGTTGAACTCTTCTCCATAGGGGGTATTTCTAGAGTTAAACCCTGTAATTGCAATATCTCCGGCTACCAAAACTGTTTGAGTCTTCCCAACATTAAATGCTAGTAGGAAGATTAAACATGATAATATGTACTTATTTTTCATAATTTGGGATTATATTTAATACTTATATTTATATTCCCTTTTGTTGTACAGTTCCAAAACATATACTCTAGACGAAGCCAGACAAAAACTGGAATACTATTGTTCATATCAAGAACGCTGTCATAAAGAAGTTGAACAAAAATTGAGAGACATGAAAATGATTCCTGAAGCGAGGAATATCATTCTCCTACATCTTATACAAAACAACTACCTTAATGAAGAGCGTTTTACCAAAACATTCGTTCGAGGAAAGTTCAGGATCAAGAAATGGGGGCGACGTCGATTAACCCTCGAACTAAGGAAAAAAGACATAAGCAAAGTTAACATAAATCTGGCGCTTGAGGAAATAGAAGAACCAGTGTACATCGAGGTTTTCAATGAGTTGAGCGAAAAAAAAGCGAATTCGATCAGAGAAACCAATAAATTAAAGAAAAAGAAGAAATTGAAGGACTATTTACTATATCGAGGCTGGGAGACCCATTTAGTGTATGACAAAGTGAACGAATTAATAAAATAACCCTAAAGATGAAAAAAATATTCACGGTTTTAATTATAATATATTCCACAGTTTCTTTCTCGCAAGAAACACAAGCAACACAGTTTTGGAATACCCTTCAGGGACTATGCGGTAAATCTTTTGAAGGAACTCTCGAACTTCCAGAAAACGATGAACAATTTGGAGGTAAGAAACTTGTCATGCATGTACGCTCATGCAATGAACGCATGATAAAGATTCCATTTTTTGTTGGTGAAGACCGATCAAGGACATGGGTGTTGACCTTAGAGGAAGACCGTATATCGCTTAAACATGACCACAGACATAAAGACGGATCAGAAGATGAAATCACACAATATGGAGGTAAGACAACCAATTCTGGACAATCGACGCTACAAATTTTCCCTGCTGATGACGAAACTAGGATAATGATTCCTGCTGCCTCATCCAACGTGTGGTGGATAACATTAGATGACAATCAATTTACCTATAATCTAAGACGATTAGGCACAGATCGCGTATTTAGGGTCACTTTCGATCTATCTAAAAACATCGAAAATCCTGACGCCCCTTGGGGTTGGAAAGATAATTAGAAACTTCTTTTGTCATGGGTTCTTATAATGGCTTGCTCATTCTTCCAATCAATCCATTCCTGACCTTTTATTCGCCTCATTAAATTATCATAATTCCGCATTATGATTACATTATAGATGGCCTTTCCCAAATTTTTTGGGTTTCTTGCAATAGCTCTTAGGCTCATTGAAAAACCTGGTGTCAAGTATCGCATATAATGCCAAAAACCTTCTGGCATGTAAAGCAGATTACCATGTTCGAGATCAGTGACATACCCTTTTGCATTCCTCAAAGCTGGCCATTTTTCTAAGTCGGGATCTGTAAAGTCAATGTCTTCCCTGACAATCAAGGAATGTGGGATTTTGTATAAATGGTTGTTCTGTTTTTGATCGAATAGGATGCACTTCTTTTTGCCTTCAAAATGAAAATGAAAGATGTTCGCCAAATCTATGTCGTAATGCATGAAGGTGTGAGAATCCCTTCCTCCAAAAAACAGCATGGGCAATCCTTTCATGAGTCGTAATCCGAAATCTGGAAATGAAAAATCTTTTTGAAGTTGTGGCATTTCCTTCAATATATTCCATAGGAATATCCTGAGTTTAGTCGGCTCTCGCTTAAGAAGGTCCACATAATCGCTCATTTTCATCTCGGCATGAGGCTCATTGAAACCGTCCTTGTAATCCACTGGACGGTCATCATACAGTGGCACTGTTATATTACCTGCCACTTCCTTCATGTAATCCAGGTCCCATTTGGAGAATGCAGGCCAATCTTCAATGGCACGTTCTATCACCACGGGTTTTTGTGGCTTGAAATAGTTATGAATAAAATCCTCTTTGGTAATGGTTTCAACTCGAGGAACATTTTGAAGATTCAGTTTCAAATTGGATTACTTTTAAAACAAATTTAAAAAATAAAGTTAGTTTTTATTACTCAGAGATTTCATGTACAGACAAGTAGGATTTACTTGAATTTATATTTTATACCAAATAGCACATTGACTTTGATTATTTCGATACGTTAGGAGCTTAAAAATTAACCGCTCTCATTCCTAATATATTACAAATAGAGTATCTTAGACATGATAAATCAATCATAAGATGAAAAAGACCATTCTCCTATTATTTCTCGGAATTTTACTAAACTGTAAATCTACAAATACCCAAACAAATACATCAATTAAAAGCACAAATGCCAATCCTATATCTTCATCTTACACCATTTCGTTTGAGAATGCTATACATCATGAAGCAACTGTTCATGCAACATTCACAAATCTTGAAGCAAATGAGGTAGAATTCAGGATGAGCCGGACTTCTCCGGGACGATATGCTCTACATGAGTTCATGAAGAATGTGTATACGGTTAAAGTGACTGACAGCAAAGGGAAAGAACTAAAAACATCAAGACCTGATCCTTATTCATGGACGGTAAAAGGGCATGATGGCACTATTAAAGTAAGTTACACCTTATTTGCAAATCGCGGTGGTGGAACCTATTCCCAAGTAGATGAAACACATGCACATTTAAATATTCCTGCAACTTTTATCTACACTCCTAGTTTAGAAAAAGATGGTATAGAAGTCACATTTAATGTTCGAGAAGATCTGGATTGGAAAATTGCCACACAATTAAAATCTTTAGGAGGAAACAAGTTCTTTGCAAAAGACCTTCAATATTTTATGGATAGTCCGACGGAAATCAGTAACCATAGTATTAGATCACTTGATGTCAAGGGGCAAGCCATTAATTTTGTTTTGCATCACAACGGAACGGCAGCTGAATTAGATGAGTATTTCGAAAAAGTGAAAAAAGTGGTTCTTCAACAAGAAGCCATTTTTGGAGAATTGCCTAAATACGATCATGGGGCTTATTACTTTTTAGCATGCTATATCCCTAATGCATCAGGCGATGGCATGGAGCATCGCAATTCTACCATATTAACAAGTACTCGCAGTTTGGCAGATGGCGGAATGGCACGGAATATAGGTACCGTTTCCCATGAATTTTTTCATTGTTGGAATGTAGAGCGCATACGACCGCAATCTTTAGAGCCTTTTGATTTTGAAGAAGCCAATATGAGTGGAGAACTTTGGTTTGCAGAAGGCTTCACCAGTTATTATGATGACTTGACCTTATGCAGAACAGGATTGACCAGTCAAGAGGATTATGTCACAGGATTGGCTGGCACCTTTAATTATGTATGGAACTCTCCAGGACGTCAATTCTTTAATCCTATTGAAATGAGCTACCAGGCGCCCTTTGTGGATGCAGCACGCTCTGTGGAACCGGTGAATAGAAACAATACATTCATTTCCTATTATTCTTATGGAAGTGCCTTGGGATTAGCATTGGATCTGTCCCTTCGTGAAAAAGAGTTAAATCTTGATGACTACATGAAATTGGTCTGGAACACTTTTGGGAAAAACGAAATCCCATATACAGTTGCAGATTTACATAACACATTGAACACCTACGCAGGAAAGAGTTTCGGAGATGAATTTTTTAATAACTATGTTTATAAAAGCGGGATGCCAAATATGAAAGAACTATTCAGCAGGGTTGGTGTTTCTTTAAAGCAACCGAAAAACAGGGCACGCTTTGGAGCGTTTGTTCGCGATGGGATTATTTCGAGTAACACATCCATTGGGTCATCGGCTTATGAGGCCGGCTTGGAAAATGGTGATAAAGTCATTAGTATTGGTGGGCATTCCATTGAAAAGGACACGGATTTTAATACTATAATAAGCAAATTTAAATCTGGGGATAAGACCCCAGTGGTTTTTGAACGTTTTGGAAAAAGAAAGTTAACCACAATTACATTCAGTCCAGATAACTATTATACTATTTCTATAGATAACGAATCTGGAACCAATGCAAAGGCCATGAGAGATGATTGGTTGGGGTCGAAGGAGTAATGTTATTTAGGGATTAATTTAGGTGATTGATTTCACTTGTTTTTTTATATGCTTCTTTATCTATCCAGTGATTTAAGTCATCATTGATGGTGGCGTCCAACAAATCAATATTTAGATGATTAGAAAGAGAGCATGCTCTCTCCACGATGTCTTCATATTTTTTTAAAGAAAACAAATTCAAGAAATTGGTTTCTTCATACCACATAATTACGTTGTAATTGCCGTCGTCTTTATAAATAGATAAGTAATTCAACTCATTTAGAGCTTGCCATGCTTCCTTATATCTGTAAATACTTATATCATGAAAGTGCCTAATTTTCATCTCCTTGAAACTAAACTGAATACCATGTCTTGACACACTACCAACTGTCATCATAAGAATGACCCCCAGAACCCAAATCATATAAATAACCACAACAACAGTGTCGATTTTCTGAACGATTATTTTTTCCCTGATCAAATAAAGCACGTAGGCAATGAAAACCGAATAAACCAAAGAGACCACAATTCTATTGAAAAGAGAAGGTTTTGGGTCAATGAGCGTGAACTCACTTTGAATCATGTGCCAAATATCTTAAAACTCATCATTCCTTGGGGCAAGACTGGGAACTTATTTATTGGGATTGGACCTATTTGTTGGCAGACGCGTGATCCCTGGAAAATATCCCTATGCGCCTATTTCCTATTTATTGGAAAATCGGAATGGCACTTTTGTCGATGTCACCGATGAAAAAAAAATCAGCAAGTTTTTTCATATTTTAAAAATGATAACGCTTAAATGCCTCCATAGCTGCATAATCTGCTAAACCGAGATCATTATATTTTTTAGCCGTCAATCTGTTTCTATCTTCCACGCGAACCCAAAATTCTCGAGAATCATCACCTTGGAACATGACGCCATCCTTCTGTGATTGATGATAGAATATTGCATGTCTTTTCTTTAGCACTTGGTCAGGACTCATAGGAACCGCCATCTCAATTTCGTAGGATTCCCATTCATGCCAAGCTCCTCGATATAACCATACCCAACAGTCATTCATATAATCATTCGATTTAAGTTCATCAAGAGCAATGAACAAAGCATCCAAACAAACCTTATGAGTGCCATGAGGATCCGCTAAATCACCAGCAGCATATATTTGGTGAGGTCTAATGACATCAATGATATTATACATGATGCTAATATCCTCCGGTGTAAGATTCCCTTTCTTAATAGTACCTGTTTCGTAGAATGGCAGGTCCAAGAAATGAACGTTTTCATCTTTTAAACCAAGATATCTTGTGGCTGCATAAGATTCACTTCTACGTATTAAACCCTTGAGTTTTCTAACTTCTTGTGTATCGGGTATATCGTTACCTTGCTTCCCATTAAGAAAAGCAATAACTTGTTTTGTCTCAATGGATTCTGGATTAATGGCATGTGTGATCTCAGCAAATTTGAGTGCTTCTTCATCCGAAACCGCGATATTACCTGAAGTCTGATAAACTATATGTACATCATGTCCTTGTTCCACTAACCTATCGAAAGTACCTCCCATCGATATCACATCATCATCTGGATGTGGACTGAAAATGATGACCTTTTTTCTTGCAGGTACAGATCTCTCAGGACGATTTGAATCCTCCGCATTTGGCTTTCCTCCAGGCCAACCAGTGATGCTGTGCTGAAGCTTATTGAACATCTTTATGTTTAAGTCGTAAGCCGTGCCTTCTTCAGTAAGTAACCCAGACATGCCATTATCGTTATAGTCTTTATCTGTAAGCTTCAATATCGACTTACTTAATAGTTCACTTAGCCATACCACTGCCTTCAATTTCAACTCGTCAGTCCAGATACATGAGGTCACCAACCACGGTGTTTTCACTCTGGTCAGTTCTGCTGATGCTTCGCGATCTATTACAAAAGTGGTGTTATTATGTTGCTGCAGATATGTAGCGGGTACTTCTGGAGTAATATCTCCTTCAATGGTCTTTCTAAGTACTCCAGCCTTATTAACTCCCCATCCAAGCAAGACTATTCTTTTCGCTCTTCGAACAGTTCCGATACCCATGGTTATTGCCTTTCTTGGGACATTATCTATACCAAAGAAAGACGGTGCCGCATCTATTCTAGTTATATGGTCTAACGTAATTACCCTTGTCCCGGAGTTTAAATGTGAACCAGGTTCATTAAACCCGATATGACCGGTCCTTCCAATACCCAATAATTGAAAGTCCAATCCTCCAGCATCCTTTATCTTCATTTCATAATCTACACAATATTGATATAGATCATCTGTACTTATGGTTCCGTCTGGAACATTTACATTCTCTGGTAATATATCTACATGATTGAAGAGATGTTCATGCATGAAATAAAAGTAACTCTGAATATTACTTTTTTCCATTGGACAATACTCATCAAGATTAAAAGTGATGACATTTGCAAAACTCAGACCATCTTCTTGATGCATCCTAACAAGTTCTTCATACACCTTTATTGGTGAAGACCCTGTTGCCAATCCTAATACACATTTCTTATTTTGTTGTGCCTTCTCCTTGATCAAAGAAGCAATTTCATGAGCTACAAGAGTTGATGCTTCCAAAGAAGAATCAAAAATAACATTGTGCATCTTCTCGAACCGTGTTTCTTCAAACTTTCCGGCTTCACTATATTTTATTTTCTTGTAGTCAGCGGTTTTTGCTATCATCATACGTTACATTTTAAGTTTGATAAAATAGTAAAGTTGTTCTCAATTTGTGTTTCAAAATATTGTTTGTTTAGTCTAAACTATATCAAAACTATTCAAACTTAAAATAATCATGAAAAAAAATATATGAATGGCATCATTTTGCATACAGACAGCTAAATTCCATCGATTAGTGATTTTCTGTTGTAAACAAACCTTGCTTTTATTGTTAATTTGTTTTTTTGCAGTGCCTCGCCAAATAATTTTATTGGATAATGAGTCAATAATATCTACAACTAAGGTTCCTTTTCGAACCCTCTTGACATCAACTTCTGCATGAGTGACACCTGACGATTCGGGAGTCGACTGAAGGCCATAGCCTCTCTGCCATGAAAATACATTAGAATAGCCTTCATAGGAATTATACTGTTTAACATCAACCACCTCACCGATACCTTCATTAATTA
>CBESOB010000084.1:0-11507 GCA_965530995.1 uncultured Flavobacteriaceae bacterium | reverse complement strand
TGGCAGGTGATTTCTGAAGATTTAACTACGAATGATCCAGAAAAGCAAAAACAAAGTGAAAGCGGTGGATTGAGCATGGATGCCACAGGTGCCGAAAATCATACAACTATCCTCGTTATTGAACCTTCCCCGTTAGAAAAAGATATGCTTTGGGTAGGGACTGACGATGGCCGGGTTCACTATACCCAGAATAGTGGAACTACTTGGATCGATGTATCGGGCGGATTACGTGGATTACCTAAAGGTAGTTGGATTACGCAGATCAAAGCGAGTAACAAGAACAGAGGTGAGGCTTTATTAGTGGCCAATAATTATCGTAGATTCGATTATACACCCTATGCCTACCGAACAAAGAACTACGGCAAGACCTGGAAGAGAATCGTAGATTCTAATAAGGTACAGAGTTATGCTTTGAGCATAGTTGAAGACATAGAAGAACCAAACCTGATGTTCCTAGGTACCGATGACGGTTTATATATGTCCCTTGATGCTGGAAATAAATGGACAAAATGGACGGAAGGATTTCCAACAACGTCTGTTAAGGATATGGTTATCCATCCAAGAGAACATGACTTAGTAATAGGCACATTCGGTCGAGCCGCGTGGGTTTTGGATGATATTCGTCCATTACGTGCTTTGGCAAAAAACAAGAGCCTAATAAATAATAAACTTGAATTATTTGAACCACCAATCGCTTACCAAGCTGCATATCAACAAGCTACTGGTAGTCGTTTTGGAGGTGATGCATTATATAATGGCGAAAACAAAAGTAGAGGCGCTCATATTTCTTATTACGTCAAAGTTGATAAGAAAAAAGAAAAAATACCAAAAGAAGACAGTAAAGACAAAGATGCTGAGGAGGATGAGAGTGAAACTGAAGAGAATAAAGTCACATGGGATTCCATACATCTTAAAATTTATGATGGTGATAGATTGATCAGATCCTTGAAACAGAAAACACCTAAAGAAACTGGGGTGCACAGAATGCGCTGGTTTATGGATGAAGCAGGAGTTGCTAGACCATCAAGGACCATCAGAAAACGCAATAACGAACCGGGTGGCGTTTCCGTGAAACCTGGATCTTACAAATTAGTGATGCATTATGGAGACCAGACGTCGGAAAAAATGATCAGCGTTAAGAGTGATCCAAGAATCGATGTTTCAACAGCCTCTACCAATGAGGTATATACAGCGTCTAAACAACTCGAAACCATGGGGCAAACGGTTGCAGATGCTGTTAAACAACTTGTAGAGAGCAAGCAGATTGCAGAAAAATATCAGAAAGAGCTTAAAAAGATGGATAAGGACAAGTTCAAGGATGACATCAAGTCCTCTAAAGATATCGTCAAAAAAATCGATGATGTACTTGCCCTCTATTTGGGCAAGGTAGATAAGAGACAAGGTATCACACGAAATCCAGAAGTCACGGTAACCCAGCGGCTTGGTCTTGCAAGATGGTATGTCGGGAGCAGACAATCTGGATTGACCGGAACAGAGAATACACTTATCAAACATGCTAAAGACGATCTAAAGAGTGCCTTGGACAAAACAAACACGTTCTTTAATGATGAATGGAAGACTTATGAAAGTAGTATGAAACAATTGGATGTTTCGCCCTTCAAGGAGATAAAAACCTTTAAAACAAATTGATCATGAGAAAGTTATTTTTTCTATCACTGCTTTTATTAGTAGCAGCCTGTAAAAAGGAAAATGATAGTAATATCGTTCAAGATCTCAAACAATACACTATTGAACAATTCATGGATAATGAAGCGGTTAGAGGCGGAAGTTTTTCACCGGATAAATCCAAACTTCTAGTTTCAAGTAATCGTTCGGGTATCTACAATATGTATACGGTTCCCACAACTGGTGGAGAATTAGCCCCAATAACGTCATCAGATAGTTCTTCGGTTTTTGCAGTGTCTTACTTCCCGAAAGATGAACGTATGTTGTTCAGGATGGACGGTAATGGCGATGAAATATATCATATTTATATGCGGGATCTTGAAGGTGATTTTAAGGAATTAACACCTTTTGAAGGTGCTAGAGCCACTTTTTACGGTTGGACAAAAGATGAGACCGGCTTTTATTATGGCTCTAATAAGCGTGACAAGCGCTATGTAGACGTTTATGAAATGGACCTAACCAATTATGAATCGAAATTGATATATCAAAACGATGATGGTATGGACTTGAATGATATAAGTGATGACAAACGTTATGTCGCTTTAGTGAAACCCGTAAACACGAATGATACTGATCTATTCATCTATGATCTTGTCAATAATGAGAAGGTCAAGATCAACGAGAACCAAAGTGGAAACGGTGCTCAAGATTTCTCAAAGGATAATAAGTGGCTATATTATACTACTGATGACGGTTCTGAATTCTCCTATTTGATGAAATATAATATGGAGACCAAGGCCAAAGAAAAGGTCCTGGAAAAATCATGGGATATTAACTCCTCTTATTTTACCAATAGCGGTAAGTATATGGTCACATTCATAAATGACGATGCCAAAAATGCCATTGAAGTTAGGGATGTGGCCTCAGGAAACCTGATTGATTTACCCGATTTCGAGAATGCAGACATAACAAGTGTTGCCTTTTCTCGGGACGACTCCATGATGCGTATGTATGTTGGAGGCTCTCATACACCTGCGAACCTATATACATATAACATAGAAACGAAAGAACAACACCAACTAACTAATGTCCTGAACAATGAGATAGATGGTGATCATTTGGTCAAGGCAGAAGTTATTCGCTATAAATCATTTGATGGCGTTGAAATTCCTGCTATTTATTATAAACCACATCAAGCAACTGAAGACAGCAAAGTACCAGCAATGGTTTGGGTTCATGGCGGTCCTGGCGGACAGTCACGACAGAATTTCAGTTCATTGATACAATACATGGTCAACCATGGCTATGCAGTTTTGGCTGTCAATAATCGTGGTAGTAGTGGATATGGTAAGACATTTTACCAAATGGATGATTTGAATCACGGAGAAAAAGACCTGCAAGATTGCGTTGAAGGCAAGAATTGGCTAGCATCGCAACCAGAGATCAATTCAGAAAAGATAGGTATCATAGGCGGTTCGTATGGAGGTTATATGACCATGGCGGCGCTGACCTATACTCCTGAAGAATTTGACGTAGGTGTTAATTTGTTTGGCGTGACCAATTGGGTACGTACACTCAAAAGCATTCCACCTTGGTGGGAATCATTTAAGGATGCGCTTTATTTGGAGTTAGGAGATCCTTACTCTGCCGATTCTACAAGATTGAAAAGGATATCCCCGCTTTTTCATACAGATAAAGTCACTAAACCATTAATTGTTCTCCAAGGCTCTCAAGATCCGCGAGTGCTCCAAGTTGAGTCGGATGAAATCGTTGCCGGGGTAAGAAAGAATGGAGTACCTGTTGAATACGTATTGTTTGAAGATGAAGGACATGGTTTTGTTAAGAAAGAAAACCAGATTGAAGCCTACAGCAGAGTTCTCGAATTCTTAGATAATTACCTTAAAAAAGAAAATGCACCCATTGATGGTGAAATTCCTAATAAGGAAATCGAGCCAAAAACAGAATAATAGAATGCTCCCTTGGTGGAGCATTTCTTTTGAAAGAAATTCAAGATTGATACGACTTATTCAAACAAACCAAGAATTCTATGAATCTTCAAAAAGTCACATTTCAGAACAAAGAAGGACAAACACTATCAGGAAGGCTAGAATTGCCAGCCGATCAACATCCACATAATTTTGCGATTTTTGCACATTGTTTTACCTGCACTAAAAATCTATCTGCGGTAAAGAATGTAAGCCGTTCTTTGACATCTAGAGGTTTTGGTGTCCTGCGTTTTGATTTTACGGGATTAGGCGAAAGTGATGGTGACTTTGAAGACACCAATTTCTCTGGCAATGTTGAGGACTTAATTGCCGCTTCACAATTCCTGGAATCTAACTATATGCCTCCAGCCCTACTGATCGGACATTCATTAGGCGGTGCAGCAGTGATTTTTGCTGCTTCAGAATTAGCATCGGTTAAAGCGGTTGCTACTGTTGGTGCTCCATCTAATCCTGAACATGTAAAGCATTTGTTTGGGAATTCAATAGAAGAAATTAAAGCTACTGGCTATGCTAGCGTAAGTTTAAGTGGAAGACCTTTTACCATCAAAAAACAATTCTTGGAAGACCTGGAAACAAAATCACTTTCGGATGTCGTTAGGAATTTTGACAAAGCCTTGCTAGTAATGCATTCTCCTCTGGATACTACCGTTGGGATACTTAATGCTGAAGAAATTTATAAAGCTGCGCGTCATCCGAAGAGTTTTGTATCTATTGATGGAGCAGATCATTTGCTAATGCAAAAACACGATTCTATTTACGTTGGTGAAGTAATAGCGGGTTGGGCCAGACGATATGTGGAAATCCCAGAACAAGAAAACCTGAGTACCAAACACCAAGTGATAGCTAGTTTAGACAAAGAAGATGGTTTTACGACGAGTATGAAAGTAGGCAATCACTTCATGATTGCCGATGAGCCCACAAGCTATGGTGGTAATGACTTTGGACCATCTCCTTATGAATTGGTTTCTGCCGGTTTATCAGCATGTACTGCAATGACCATACAGATGTATGCAAAACGTAAAGATTGGGATTTAAAGAACGTCGAAGTACATACCAGTTATAGTAAAAGTCATGCGGAGGATACTCAAGATTGCGAAAATGATTCGGCTAAAATTGACACGTTTAATCGTGAGATAAAGTTAGAAGGTATTTTGGATGAAAAACAAATTAAACGTATTCTTCAAATAGCAGATAAATGCCCGGTACATAAAACCCTGCATAGCGATATACAAGTAATAACGAAGCTCATCGACCAGTGAAAAGCTCAGTTTTTGAAGTCCATAATGAAGGTATGAATCAAGGTGGTCATTCTATTATCGTTCCTTCAGTAATTCCAGAACCTTTCCTTACATCAAAAGATAAACGCGTTAAAGTCGAGGCATCATTTAAGGACAATAAAGTCGTAATTCATTCAGCTCTTCAAAAGGATAAATCGGAAATTATCGAATTACATTAGGAAAGACCCTTCAAAAGCATTGGAAATTTATCTAAGCCATGAGTCAAATAACTCGCATTAAACCTTTAGTACTTTCAATCTTTATCTGACTATTCAGGTTAGTAGTTATCAGTTTTTCTTTCTTGAATTCTGAAAGAGTTCTTATAATCGACTCAGTGGTTGCACCAACAATACTGCTATATTCTTCCCTTGTCAAGGATAGTTTTAAAACGTTCTCTTCATCGACACCAAAATGATTCATGACATAAAGGATTGTTTCAGCTAATCGCTGGGGTAATGACTTTTGAACGATGTTCACGATTTGGTTATCCGACTCTTCTAGATTCTGGGTTACACGTTGTAACACATTCAATGTGAATTCCACGTTTTCCTGCAAATCCGTCATGACCTCTGATTTAGGAATGAAACATAATTCCATATCAGTCACGGCCGTCGCACTAAATTTAGTCGACTCTTTATTAATAATTGAACGAGAACCTATAACATTACCAACCGAAGCAAGTTTTAGGATATGGTCTTTGCCTTTTTCACCGATCTTGATCAATTTTGCGACACCTTTTTTGATACAATAAACACCTTCCAGTATTTCGTCTTCTTCAAATATAACTTCATTGCGCATCACATTTTGAGAAATCTTGCAATTCGCAATTCTTGTTAACTCCTGATCTGTTAAATGATTATGCTCATTTGTATTAAAAATATAGCAATGCTCGCACCTACTCATATCTTGGTTTAAAAAAATAAAGCTAGTAAAAATTTTGGAATGAGTTGCATCCTGATCCAGAATATACAATGTAGCGGGAAAGGTCTAAAAATATGGTGAGGGTAAGATGAACGTAATTAGTTGACTGCTATTAATCAAAAAGTACTTTATTCACAAGTCAATCAATGTTGATTACGTCTGTAAAGGGTCAGTCGTAAAGATTAACAGAATAAAACTAAACTTCAATAATTACATTCATCTTCATCATGAAAATTGGGATTATCTATATACGATGATCCCTCACCAATTTATAAATCAAAATATTAATTCTCTGCAAATCTATTTAAATGGAAATCAATTATATATGATCTACATCATACGATTCGAAAAAAATAAAAATAATCAAAAAGATAATTCTAGGGAATAATAGAATTAGAGCATTATGAACCTTGTTTATTCTATTCAACGCGATGTAGGCCTTGAATATTCTCGATTTTGATGTTCTTCCCTGAAGTGGAAATCAATCGATCCTTCTTGAATTGTGACAATGTTCTTATGGCAGATTCTAGGGCAGTACCTACTAAACTAGCATAATCCTCTCGAGAAAGGGCAACTGTTAAAGTTCCATCGGGATTGGTCCCAAATGTATCATGAATATAAATTAGTGCTTCGGCCAGTCGTTTCTTTACAGATTTCTGTGCCATATTAACAATTACATTATCAGATTCTTTAAGGTCTTTAGCCATATGCTTCAAAATATCCATGGAAAAATTTGCATTATTTTGAAGGTCTCCAATTATTTCACTCTTTGGTATAAAACACACTTCCATATCGTTTAGGGCTGTCGCACTCAAATTCGCCGATTCATCACTTATCAAAGAGCGTTGACCCAATAAATCTCCTTTCACGATCAATTTGACAATTTGATCACGGCCATTAGCACTCAATTTAGAAAGCTTGCAGATACCATCTTTAACGCAAAAAACACCATTAAGGATTTCACCTTCTTCAAAAATAACTTGGCCTTTCTTTATGATTCTTGAAGTTTTGCAACCCGAAATTCGCAACAACTCTTCTTTTGTCAATGTCTTGAGAGAATTAAATTGCCTAATGATACACTGCTCGCATTTACTCATACCTTCATTTTATATTTTGAATTTACTTAAACCCTGACAAATATCATATTTTAAAATTGCTTATTTTGGCACTTTTGTCACAGGTATGAATAAGCAAATTAATAAGGAACAGACTACTTGTTTCCATTGTGGTGATGACTGCAATTCTTCGATTGTACGTTACAATAACGAATCGTTTTGTTGCAACGGCTGCAAAACTGTTTACGAGATATTCTCTGAGAATGATTTAACATGCTATTACGATTTACAAGCATCTCCCGGTGCTATTCCAAAGGAAATTGAAGGGAAATATGATTTCCTATCTCAAGATCGAATCATTGAAAAACTCGTAAAGTTTGATGATGGCAAGACACAGGTCGCATCGTTATATATTCCACACATTCATTGTAGTTCCTGTATTTGGATACTAGAAAACCTAAACAAACTCAATCCCGAAATCTCTTCATCGCAAGTGAATTTCGGAAAGAAAACGGTTCGAGTAACCTATAATTCAAAAAATTCTTCGCTCAAGGATGTGGTATTACTTTTAAGTTCTATTGGTTACGAACCTTACATCTCACTCGACGATTTTAGCTCGGGAAAAGAACATATTAACCGAACGCTCATATATAAACTAGGAGTGGCTGGATTTGCTTTTGGAAATGTCATGTTCTTGTCTTTTCCTGAATATTTTCAAGTTGATGGCTTTTGGATCGAGAAATACAAGCCATTGTTCAGGTGGCTTATGTTTGCTTTTTCTCTTCCCGTCGTTTTTTATGCAGGACAGGATTATTTTATTTCAGCATATAAGGGCTTGCGGTCCAAAGTGCTAAATATCGACGTCCCTATAGCACTTGGTGTCGCTGTACTATTTATAAGGAGTACTGCAGAAATCATTTTTGATCTTGGTTCTGGTTTTTTTGATAGTCTAACTGGTCTAGTATTTTTCTTGCTAATCGGTAAGTTCTTTCAGCAAAAAACCTATTCGTTTCTATCTTTTGAACGCGATTACAAATCCTACTTTCCTATCGCCATAACCAAAATTCATGAAGGCCAGGAAACACCAATTCAGGTTTACGACATTAATAAAGGCGACAGGCTTTTAATTAGAAATGAAGAACTGATTCCCGCAGATGGAATCCTCATTAATGGTAAAGCACGTATCGATTACAGTTTTGTGACTGGAGAATCTGAAACCGTGAGCAAGCAATCTGGGGACAAATTATTTGCTGGTGGGAAACAGACCTCTGGAGTCATTGAAATGGAAGCGATAAAATCTGTTGAACAAAGTTATCTCACCCAATTGTGGAGTAACGACGTCTTTAATAAAAACAAAGGAGACAGTTTTACCACTCTTACAAATAATATTAGTAAGCGTTTTACCATTGCCGTGCTTATTATAGCAATTATTTCGACAGTCTTTTGGTTAGTGTTTGACGCATCTAAAGCCTTGAATGTGTTTACCGCAGTATTGATCATTGCCTGCCCATGTGCCATTGCCCTATCCGCTCCTTTTACCTTTGGAAATCTATTACGCATTTTCGGAAAGTTGAAATTCTATGTTAAGAACGCTTCCGCCCTTGAGCAATTGGCATCTATCAATACTATTATTTTTGATAAGACTGGAACCATAACTTCCAATAAAAAAAGTACTGCCACTTATGAAGGTCAGAGGTTATCAGATTCTGAAGAAATCCTACTAAAAAATACCCTTCGCGGTTCAAACCACCCATTAAGTAGAACGCTTTACGATATCTTGGATGAAAATAATATCATCACCTTAAATCACTTTGAAGAACATTTAGGCCAAGGCATTCAAGCTTCACATAATAAGGACAATATCAAGATCGGGTCCGCAAGTTTTGTAGGAGCTAAAGAAACCTCAGTTTTAAATACAACCGTTCACTTAAGCACTAACGATCAATACAAAGGAAAATTCATCTTTTATAACAGCTATAGGAAAGGTTTAGCTAAGCTTTTTAACCAATTAAAAAAGCACTATGACCTGGTCATTCTTTCAGGGGATAATGAAGGGGAATTAGAGAATTTACAGAAATTATTGCCCTCTAAAACAAAATTGATATTCAACCAAAAACCGGATGATAAGTTGGAATATATTAAATACCATCAATCAGAAGGCGCCAAAGTATTGATGATCGGTGATGGATTAAATGACGCAGGAGCGCTGGCTCAAAGCAATGTAGGTATTGCACTTTCTGAAAATGTGAATGTCTTTTCGCCAGCTTGTGACGCGATTTTGGATGCTGCAAAATTCAATCAACTTGACAAATACATTAAAGCATCAAAGAGTGCCATTAAAATCATTAAATGGAGTTTTGTGTTATCGTTTTTATATAACATCATAGGGCTCTATTTTGCTGTTACCGGGCAATTAGCTCCAGTAATTGCAGCTATTTTAATGCCTTTAAGTTCTATAAGTATTGTTATTTTTACAACGATTGCTACAAATTTTATAGGAAGAAAATTAGAATGATCATAAATAAGCAAACATGATAAATGTCATGTTTTATGAATAGGGTCAACCCTATTTTTGAGCCATAACTTCAGTAGGTATGAGTGTTATTTATATTTTATTAAGTATCAGCATTATTGTTGCTGTAATTTTCTTTATCGCTTTTATCATGGCGGTAAAAAGAGGACAGTATGATGATAGTTACACCCCTTCTGTTAGAATGCTCTTTGAAGACGAATTGGTAAAAGAGCCACAAAAACCAACTATAAAAACCAAAAAGACTCATTAATTATTATGGAAGTACAACAATTCTATTACGACAATAAGATCGTAAAAAAATTCCTTTACGCAACTATTCTATGGGGCGTAGTCGGCATGCTCGTAGGCTTAATGTTAGCCTTTCTTTTTATTTTCCCTAACTACATGGAAGGTATTTCTTGGTTAAGTTTTGGTCGATTAAGACCATTACATACCAATGCAGTAATTTTTGCCTTTGTAGGTAATGCTATTTTTGCTGGTGTCTATTATTCGTTACAAAGATTGCTCAAAGCGAGAATGGCGAGCGACTTATTAAGTAACATTAACTTTTGGGGTTGGCAATTAATTATTGTTGGAGCAGCCATCACATTACCCTTAGGCTTTACGACATCGAAAGAATATGCTGAGTTGGAATGGCCTTTCGATATAGCCATTGCATTAATTTGGGTAGCTTTTGGTGTTAATATGATTTGGACAATCCTAAATCGTCGTCAACGTCACTTATATGTGGCTATTTGGTTTTACATTGCCACTTTTGTAACGGTTGCGGTACTTCATATATTCAATAGTCTAGAACTGCCAGTAAGCGCCTTGAAGAGTTATTCGGTGTATGCTGGTGTACAAGATGCACTTGTACAATGGTGGTACGGGCATAATGCCGTCGCCTTTTTCTTGACGACTCCCTTCTTGGGTTTAATGTATTATTTTGTCCCTAAAGCAGCCAATAGGCCGGTGTATTCTTATAGGCTTTCAATCGTACACTTCTGGTCCTTGATTTTCATTTACATCTGGGCAGGACCACACCATTTGTTATATACCGCATTACCAGAATGGGCTCAAAATTTAGGCGTTGCCTTCTCAGTTATGCTACTAATGCCATCCTGGGGTGGTATGATAAATGGACTCCTTACCCTTCGTGGTGCCTGGGATAAAGTTAGAACAGACCCTGTGTTGAAATTCATGGTCGTGGCAATTACCGGTTATGGTATGGCGACTTTTGAAGGCCCATTGCTTGCACTTAAAAATGTGAATGCCATCGGTCACTATACAGATTGGATCATTGCGCACGTGCATGTTGGTGCTTTAGCATGGAATGGCTTTCTAGCATTTGGTATGATATATTATTTAGTACCAAGACTAGTCAAGAGTAAACTATACTCTACAGGTCTAGCTAATCTGCATTTTTGGATCGGCACCTTAGGAATCATCATGTATGCCTTACCGATGTATGTTGCAGGATTTACGCAAGCAAGTATGTGGAAACAATTCAATCCTGATGGCACATTAGTATATGGTAACTTCTTGGAGACCGTATCTGAAATCATGCCAATGTATTGGATGCGCGCCATTGGGGGAACGCTTTACCTTACAGGTATGTTGATCTTAGTGTATAATATTATTATCACTATTAAACAAGGAAACAAAGTAAGTGATGAATTGGCTGAAGCTCCAGCTCTACAACGTGTATCCAAACGTCGTGTTGCCGGCGAAGGATGGCACACATGGTTAGAGCGTAAACCCATTAAATTAACGATCTATGCTACAATAGCGATTCTCATAGGTGGTATTGTACAAATTGTACCAACGATAATGGTCAAGTCAAACATACCAACAATTAGCAGCGTACAACCATATACGCCACTAGAATTAGAAGGACGTGATATATATATACGTGAAGGATGTGTGGGATGTCATTCTCAAATGATTCGTCCATTCAGAAGTGAAGTGGAACGTTACGGCGAATACTCAAAAGCTGGCGAGTATGTTTATGATCACCCTTTCCTTTGGGGAAGTAAACGTACCGGACCGGATTTGCATCGTATTGGTGGAAAATATTCTGATAATTGGCACTTAAACCATATGTATGACC
>CBESOB010000083.1:0-11574 GCA_965530995.1 uncultured Flavobacteriaceae bacterium | reverse complement strand
AACCAACTGGAAAGCCGGGAGCGAGCATCAAACCAACTGGAAAGCCGGGAGCGAGCATCAAACCAACTGGAAAGCCGGGAGCAAGTATCAAACCAACTGGAAAGCCGGGAGCGAGCATCAAACCAACTGGAAAGCCGGGAGCGAGTATTAAACCAACAGGTAAGCCAGGGGCAAGTATCAAGCCAACAGGTAAATAAATTAGATACATGAAATAAACCGCTATTGGCTCGGCGCAGTTTGTTTCTTATTTCAATTGTTTATTAATTGTATAATATTGCATTTTCAATTTTTGAAGTATGCTCGAATTGATATGCGAAAAAATGAAGATTAATTATTTTACTAAATTGCATTCAATGAAATAAACAGAATGCATGGCTTCTAAGAAAAACATCTTAAAAAAGTTCAAGTTCTTGTAACCAATCATTTTGATGCTCCGGAAGATGCATTTAATAACTTTGATAAAAGGGGGAATGGAAAACTGAATAAAAAAGAAATCGTAAGCTGCTAAAAGAAGTAGAAATTAGTGATTTTTTGATGGGAATTGTGTCCTCAAAACTAATAGAGGGCTAAGATAAGGATAGTGATAGTTATTTTGATTGGGAAGAATTCAAATCAGCCATTGACGAAATAAATTAGTCAGCTAAAAAAAATGAATAGAAGCTTAAAGCAGTTCTTAATTTTGTTAATGCAGTCTGTTATTTTTTGGATTACTGCATTCATTGTTTTTTTATTTTTTCGATATTACGGCGTTGGGGAAGAACAAGGTATTTCCATGACTTCCGACTTAAGAGTTCCTATAAGTCAATGGTTTGATCTAGGGGTTCTATTAGGTTTGGTTATAGGTGTTATTTATGCAATAATTGAAACACTTTTTGAAAAATACATTTCTAAAAAAGTATCCTTAGGATTAGGGTTAGTGCTTAAAACTATCATTTATTTAACAACATTAATTATCTCGATTACTTTTATTTCCATTTTGGCGGAAGACAGAATGGATATTGATTTAAATAACGATCTAGGCTGGTGGAGGACGGATAAAACCTTTTGGATGGTGGTTCTGTTTTTTTTATTAGCCTCTCTGGTGTTCTCTTTCATAAAAATTTCTAATGAAAAATTCGGAAGAGGTGTCTTTTTGAAAATGTTGTTAGGGAAGTACAGAAAACCAAAGGAAGAAAAACACATTTTCATGTTCTTGGATTTAAAGTCATCCACTACAATTGCAGAAAATTTAGGACATATTAAGTATAGCGAGTTCATTCAAGACTGCTTTTATGACCTGAACATGTTAATTGATAAATACTCAGCCCAAGTTTATCAATATGTTGGTGATGAAGCTGTATTATATTGGCCTTATAAAAAAGGTACGTCAGATGCCCGATGCATAGATTTGTTTTTCGCCTTTCAAAAGAGACTTGAAGAAAGAAAACAGTATTATTCAGATAAGTATAATTGGCCAGCTGAATTCAAGGCGGGACTTCATGGAGGCATGTTAACGATTGCAGAAGTTGGAACGATCAAGAAAGAGTTGGCATTTCATGGAGATGTAATTAACACAACGTCCCGTATTCAAAGTGAATGTAACAGACTTGGTGAGAGTTTGTTGATCTCGGATGATCTTCTGTCAGATATAGAAGGTTCACATAATTACACCTTTAGTTTAATTGGTGAAATTGATTTAAAGGGTAAAAATGAAAAACTGATCATTCAAGCTATTAGGTCAAACGAATAAATGAATGATCAACGCCATGGTAAATCCCGTCAAGGCTAATATAGTTGTCATGACACTCCATGACCTGAACGTTTGCTTTTCGGAGAGTCCTAGATATTGACTTACCAACCAAAAGCCACTATCGTTTACATGAGATAGAATGGAGGCTCCTGACGCAATAGCAATAACAATACATGCTAACTCCGGACCACTAAATGAACTGGTGACCAAAAGAGGTGATACCAATCCTGCCGCAGTAATCATGGCAACAGTGGCGGAACCCTGAATGATTCGAATAACAGCAGCTGCGATGAATGAGAATACAATTATTGGCAAACCTAGATCAGACATCAATTCTGCGATTACTTCACCGGCGCCTGTATCAACCAGCACTTGTTTAAAAACACCTCCTGCACCTGTTAAAAGTATGATGACTCCAGCTGGTGCCAATGACTTTGATGAAATATCAAGTAGTTCTTTTTTAGTATAACCTTTACGTATACCCAAAAAATACCAAGCAAGAAGATTAGCGATTATCAATGCTGCAAAAGGATGTCCTAAGAAATCAAAGAAAGCTGCTAGACTTTCATAATTATCTGAAAGATATGTATTGGCTTTGAAAGTCGTATTGATCAAAATCATGACAATTGGAATGGTTATAATGGAAATGACCATACCTACATGTGGTAATTTTAATTCTTCTTCTCCTTCATCCAGCAGTTTTGGCGCTTCAATATGAATTTTTTTGGATATGTATTTGCCAAATAGCAATCCACTAATAATAACTGTTGGAAGACCTGCGATGAGACCAACTAAAATAACCCACCCTAACTGGGCGCCAATAATATCAGCTACTGCCACTGGTCCTGGAGTAGGAGGTATGAATGCATGCGTGGTAGCTAATCCTGCTAAAAGAGGAATGGCATATAGTAATAATGATTTTTTGGTCTTACGCTGTAAAGCATAGATCACCGGAACGAGTATGATAAATGCCACATCGAAGAAAACGGGAATAGCAATGATAAAACCAGAAATTGCCAAGGCAGATGGCGCTCGATCAATGCCAAATTTCTTGATCATGAAATTGACGATGGCTTTGGTGCCTCCAGAATGCTCTAAAATCGCTCCTAAAATCGCCCCGAGGCCAACCACCGTAGCGACAAAACCTAAAGTTCCCGCCATTCCTTTTTGTATGGTCTGAATGACTTCTTCTCCACTTAAACCTGCTAATAAACCAACAATAATACTAGCGATCAGCAATGAGATGAAAGCTTGCATCCTAAAGTACAAGACTAGTATAAGTAAAACGGTAATACCAGCTAATACCGAAAGTAGAAGTGTCGTAGTCATTTAATTAGTTGTTTTTCCAATTAGTGTGATGAGAAGGGCCTTCGGGGTCATCTATACGTTTATATGTGTGAGATCCAAAAAAATCTCGTTGCCCTTGAATTATGTTTCCAGTGCCCTTAGCTAGGGTAATGGAATTCAGATAATTCAAGCTTTCTGTGAGACAAGGAATAGGTAAATTATTTTCTAATGCTTGAACTATAACAGATTTAAGATAATCATGCTGTGAATTGATTTGATCAGAGATCTTGTTATTCTCTAGGATGGTTTTATTAAGGCCAAGAACTTTAACTAGTACTTCCATTAATTGTGATGCGAGAATACAGCCATTCGTCCAGACCATGGCAACTTTCTTTAGATCAATATTCCAATTATAAGCAATTGACGCTTGGTCTATTAATTGAAACCCTTGATGATGATTCACAATTCTTGCCAATTGATATGCATTCTTGAGTTGTTCGATCTCGATGTTATGAAAACTCTTTTGTTTCAAATTATAAACAGTTGATAGATCTGATCTCATTTTCTTAAATGCTGATATGTATCTAGCATTCAATGCAGATGAAGCTATGGTAAACGGAATCCCTAATTCTGCAGCAGCGATTGTTGTCCAAGACCCTGTTCCTTTGTGTGAGGCTTTATCGAGGATGAGGTCAATTAAGAAGTTGCCTCCTTCTTTCTTTTTTAGGATTTCCGCGGTGCTTTCCAATAAATAACTGTCAAGAGATGCCTCATTCCACTCCATGAATATTGCTGATATCTCATAAGGATCAAGATCATTATTATATCGAAGTATTGAATAAATTTCCGCTATCAATTGCATTTCTCCATATTCGATACCGTTATGTACCATTTTAACGAAATGCCCTGAACCTTCTTTCCCAATGAATTGACAACAAGGAGCTCCATTTAGGTCTTTCGCTGCAATCTTATTTAGGTAATGTTCTATTTGCGAATATGCCTTTAAGTCTCCTCCGGGCATAAGTGATGGGCCATTTAGCGCACCTTCTTCACCTCCAGAAATACCCATGCCAAAATAATGGATGTCTCGACTTGAAAGTAGTTTATTTCGAACATCAGTATTCTTATAGTGCGAATTGCCACCATCAATAAGGATATCTTCAGGCTGTAAATGAATCAAAAGTTGTTCAATTACCGAGTCGACAGCTTTTCCAGCATTGACCATGATCAAGATTTTTCTGGGGACTTCTAATGAGTTAACAAATGACTCCAAGTCATCGAATCCATGGCATTCTTTTAATTCAGGAAATTCTTGTATGAGGTCAATGGCAATATTTTCTTCTATGCCTTTTACATGGCGATTGAAAAGTGATAATCTATAGTCATTTTTAGCAAAATTTCGTGCGAGACTTTTCCCCATCACGCCTAATCCTATGATGCCAAATTCGGTTTTCATATATGCAGTGCTTTTATGATGTTATTCACAATGAGTTCAGGCGAATCAACTATATCTATATGCAAACCGTAATTAGGCACTTCAAGCGTTTCAAATTGCGACTGTATCAAATTGATGGGCATAAAATGATTTGCTCTCGATTCCATCCTCGATTGAATAAGGTCTTGAGACCCATAAAGAAAGACCCATTTTAAATGGGTCGCTAAATCCTTCTGAAGAATTTCTCTATACGATTCCTTCAACGCTGAGCAGGCAATAATGCCACCATTGATAAGACTTTGCTTAATGGCGTGTTGATTTAGATCAACAAGCCATTGTTTTCTATCGTCATCTGTTAAAGCATTGCCCGCAGACATTTTATCGATATTGGCTTGAGGATGAAAATCATCACCGTCAAAGAATGGAATATCGACCTTGTTAGCCAATAATTTCCCAATGGTACTTTTACCGCATCCCGAGACACCTATAATTAAAATTATTGGTCTCACTCTAGTTATGACCTATATGACACCCACAGCCTGGTTGCATGAATCCCTGACTTTCTTCATGCCATTTAAAAGCTTGGTTGTATTTATTGTTTTCCCAGTAAAATGGACTTCTTGCTTTCGGGTCATTACCGATCTCATTCATGGTATCGGTATCGTACAATCGCCCATTAACCATTGTATATTTAACTGTTTCTGTATTACGGATATCCTCTAATGGATTTTTGTCTAAGACAATTAAGTCTGCTAATTTACCTTCTTTTAAGGAGCCTATATCATTACCTGCACCAATGTATTCCGCGCCATTTATGGTTGCTGCCCGCAATGCTTCCATATTTGTCATACCACCTTGTACGAACATCCATAATTCCCAATGGGCACCTAACCCTTGTAATTGACCATGAGCGCCAAGATTTACTTTAACACCCATATCAGTTAGGGCTTTGCAGGTCTCAGAAGTGAGGATATGACCATTCTTGTATTCTTCGTCAGGTACTTTTGTGACATGTCTCGATCGTGCGTCAATAATGCCTCTAGGTGTATATTTCAATAGCTTTTCATTTTTCCAAACATCGTCATTTTGATAAAAGTAATACTCCCCATTAAGTCCAGCATAGTTAACTATAAGGGTAGGGGTGTAGCCAGTATTACTATTACTCCAAAGCTCTTTTACATCTTTGTAAACAGGTGCTACGGGGATATTATGCTCCACACCAGTATGGCCATCCATGATCATGGTCATGTTAGTGTAAAAGGTAGAGCCACCTTCAGGTACAACGAAGATTCCTTCTTCTCGAGCAGCTTGAATGACCTGCTGGCGTTGTTCGCGTCTAGGTTGGTTGTAGCTTTTCACAGAAAGTGCTCCGAAAGCTTTTGTTCTTCGGACTGCTGATCGTGCATCCTCTAAATTGTTGATCACTGCCTTAAAATCGCCATCCGCACCATAGAGAATGAATCCTGTTGAGTAAAGCCGAGGTCCGACCATGGTACCATTTTTAATGAGCTCGGACATTGCGAAAATGGATTCACTATTCGCTGATGGATCGTGAGAAGTCGTGACTCCAAAAGCCAAGTTTGCGTAAAATTGCCAGTGCTTTTGAGTGGTAATACCACTTCTAAAGCCCCCAACATGTGCATGGGCATCTACAATACCAGGCATGATCGTCTTACCGGTAACATCATATATTTTTGCCTCGGAGGGAATTGTAATATCAGAATCACCAATAGATTGAATGGTGTTGCCTTTAACGACAATAGTACCATTCTCAATAACTTTATCTCCATCCATAGTTATGATTCGGGCACCTTTAAGTGCAATTATTCCATTAGGTTTATCCGTTTTTGAACTCAAGTTTATTTTTATTCCCTTTTCTGTAATAGGAGGAATGCTATCTGGTGAATTCTTCAAGAATGTAAATCGCGAAGCAATGGAATTTGAGAAATATTCATCGCCATTGGTCCAATTGATCTGGTCGTTATTTTTTGACCAATGGATGTTGATTCCAGCATCTTTTGATACTTGAGATACAGGAACGTATGTTGTTTTATTATCTAGATCCAAGGGTTTGCCTGACATGGGTAATGGTGCGAGATATACTTTATGTAGATGCGAGAATGCAATCCACTTATTGTCAGGACTAGGCACCAATCTATTGGCGTATTTCGATTTCACATGTACTTTTTCATCTTTACCATTCAGGTCAACACTTTTAAGTTCCTTTGTCAAACTCCCGAAAAATACACCTCCTTTTTGGTAAATGATTCTATTATTTGTCGCACTAAATATTGGATATTGTCCTTCTCTCATCAAGAATTTCTCATTACCTCCTGATGCATTCATGGTATAAATTCCTGGATTTTTCGCAAAAGTTCGACCTTGGTCCCCATTACCTCCTTCTTTTACATACACGATCTTATTGCCATCATTTGAAAATGAAGGCATTCTATAACTTCCTTTTTTGGATGAAAGTTTTGTAGATACACCACCAGTAAAAGAAATTTTATGAATTGCACCAAGGGTTTGGTCATTCCAAGATACATACACAATTTGTTTGCCATCAGGCGAAAAGGAAGGCTCAAATTCAAAATCTGAACTCTTGGTCAATCTTTTTGGTGTACCGTTCGGTAATTTTTTGGTCCATAAATATCCCAGGGCATTGAAAACCAAGGTCTTTCCGTCGGGAGATGTGTTAGCATGGCGTATAACCCTAGCCGTGAAATTCTCAGGTGATACAGGAGTATCGAACTCTAAAGCCTTAGCTATCTTAATGGTAGCCTCCGCTTGAAAAGGAATATTAGCTACTTGAAGTGTATTAATATTGACCTTGTGTATTTTACCACCAGCCCAAAATACGATATCTTGATTGTTAGGCATCCAGCTGTAATTAGGATAGACGCCAAATATGGCCCAAGCCTCTTGTTGGTCTTTATTTAGTTGGTCGTACACCGGCCATTCCTCACCTGTTTCCAAATCATGAATGTATAGAACGGTTTTTGTTCTCACACGTTTCACAAATGCCAGTTTTTTGCCATCTCGTGATACTTGTGGTCGTGCAGCACCACCAGGACCACCTGTGATCGTAATGGTTTTTCCGGATTCCATATCATACCTTTTGATAACATAGATTTGTTTGTTAGGATCCTTGTTATATTGAAAAGAACCACCAGAATACACGTCTTCACTATAATACAAGTACTTGCCATCAGGAGATACAGAAGGTTCATTGAGATCTTGTTGGTCATTCTTTCTTTTTGTGAGTTGAAGGCCTTTGCCTCCTGTAATATGATACATCCACAATTCTCCTGCACCCAATGAGCGCTGAGATGTAAAATGCTTTCTGGCGATAAGATAATTGCCATCTGGAGTCCAAACCCCATTGTTCAATAACCTGAAACTTTCTTTTGTAATTTGCTTGGCATCAGTTCCATCGACATTCATAGTCCAGACATTATCACCACCGCCAGCATCGCTAGTGAATGATAATTTTTTTCCGTCCGGGCTAAAACGCGGTTGTATTTCAAACGGAAGGCCTTCTCGAAGTAGTTTTGCCTTTCCGCCGGTTGATGGTATTATATAGATGTCACCCAATAGATCAAAAGCGATTTTGGATCCATCCGGACTAACATCAAGATTCATCCAGGTGCCTTCATTGGTATTTAGTTTATGCTCTTTGAAATTCCAATCGCCTTGTGGATTTGCAACGTCCCATTTATCTTTCTTTTCTTGTGCATTAAGGACAAAAAATGAAAAAAGGGCAATCAGTGCCATTGACTTAGAGTAATGCATTTTTAGTGATGTATTGATTAGAGCAAGAAAGATACAGATTATTTAAATAATCATTCAAACCGAAGATGTACTTATAAAAACAAAAAAACCCGATTCAATTGAATCGGGTTCTTTAAGCGAAATGTGTTGTACAATATAGGCTAGTGCCTATTTTATTTTATCTATAATTGCTTTGAACGCGTTTGGGTCGTTCATTGCCAAATCGGCTAGAACCTTACGATTCAGTTCGATATTGTTGACTTTGACTTTACCCATGAATTGTGAATAAGACATTCCATGTTGTCTAGCACCCGCATTTATTCGTGTGATCCATAAGGCACGGAACGTTCTTTTCTTGTTCCTACGATCCCTATATGAATAGGTCATCGCTTTTTCAACAGCATTCTTGGCAACTGTCCAAACGTTTTTACGTCTTCCAAAGTAACCTTTAGCTTGTTTAAGTACTTTTTTTCTGCGAGCTCTACGAGCTACGGCATTTACTGATCTTGGCATAAATTTAATTGTTTTTTGCAGTAGGCGCCACTTAACGTGAACTTTTATTGGCCATCTACATGGTTTGTAATTAATTAGAACCTAAAGAACTGCTATTTCAAGCAAAGTTGTCCTTTAATGTTTGCAACGTCATTGTCATGCACTAAAGTGGCATGCGTTAACTTAAGCTTACGCTTTTTCGATTTCTTTGTCAATATATGACTCTTGAAAGCGTGCTTTCTCTTGATTTTTCCAGACCCCGTTACTTTAAAACGTTTCTTGGCACTGGATTTTGTTTTTTGTTTAGGCATTTTTCCCTAAGGTTTTTATTTCGCTTATTATTTTTTTGGAGCGATAAACATAATCATACGTTTACCTTCTAATTTTGGCAATTGCTCCACTTTACCAAATTCTTCTAGATCCTGTGCTAATTTCAATAGCAATATTTGACCTTTTTCTTTAAACACGATCGATCGTCCTTTAAAGAATACGAACGCTTTTAATTTCGCGCCTTCCTTTAAGAACTTCTCTGCATGTTTTTTCTTGAATTCGTAATCATGATCATCGGTATTGGGACCAAAACGAATTTCTTTAACTATTACTTTTGTCGCTTTGGACTTGATGATCTTATCTCGCTTTTTCTGCTCGTATAAGAACTTTTTATAATCCATGACCTTACAAACAGGAGGTACAGCTTTGGGAGAGATCTCTACGAGATCTAAACCCTGATCATCTGCTA
Source organism: uncultured Flavobacteriaceae bacterium (assembly GCA_965530995.1). Taxonomy (GTDB): domain Bacteria; phylum Bacteroidota; class Bacteroidia; order Flavobacteriales; family Flavobacteriaceae; genus JABABD01. Next base: position 2,121 of record CBESOB010000083.1, on the reverse strand, counting down.
TAGTCATAGCTTCTTTAATTGGATAGACACCAACTTCAAGATTATCTCCTACTAGACGAACTTCGGTTTCCCTGATTTTTTCGTTAATTCTGTGCTGGTCCTCTTTAATTATTCTTGCGGGACCACGATTTCTTCTCCTACGTATTGCTATGGTTTCAAAATGATTTAGTTAAACTTCAAATGTTTTTAATGTCTTATTTATTTCTGTTCGGACAATGTTCGAGAATTCATTTACAGTTATCATGCCAAGGTCTTCTCCACCGTGTTGTCTTACAGTTATTTTGCCTTCTTTTTCTTCATTCTCTCCTACAATGATCATGTAAGGTATCTTATTCATCTCCGCTTCCCTTATTTTCTTACCTACTGTCTCGTTCCTATTGTCAGAGAGGGCGCGAATTTCGTCATTTTCTAACAAACTTAAAACTTTTTGAGCGTATTTTTCATATTTCTCACTAATTGAGAGAATAATAACCTGATCCGGCGTTAACCAAAGCGGAAAATTACCACCTGTATGTTCTAAAAGAATAGCGACAAATCGCTCCATACTTCCAAAAGGAGCCCTATGTATCATTACCGGTCTATGCAACTCGTTGTCACTACCTTTATACGTAAGATCGAAACGCTCTGGTAAGTTGTAATCTACTTGAATAGTGCCCAATTGCCATTGTCGTCCTAAGGCATCTTTCACTATGAAATCCAATTTAGGACCATAGAAGGCGGCTTCACCGGTTTCGATATGATAATCCAAACCTTTATCTTCAGCTGCATTGATAATTGCCTGTTCTGCTTTCTTCCAATTCTCAGGATCTCCTATATATTTATCTGGATTTTCCGGATCCCTTACCGAAACTTGAGTGGAGAAATTTTCAAACCCCAATGAACCAAATACATAAAGAACAAGATCAATAACATTCTTGAACTCTTCATCCAACTGATCAGGAGTACAAAATATATGAGCATCATCTTGGGTAAACCCTCTAACTCTGGTTAGCCCATGAAGTTCACCGCTTTGTTCATACCTGTAAACCGTACCAAATTCTGCAAAACGTTTTGGTAGATCTTTATAAGACCATTGGCTACTGGCATAAATTTCGCAATGATGTGGGCAATTCATTGGTTTCAAGAGAAACTCTTCACCTTCCTTAGGCGTTGTTATTGGTTGAAAACTATCTTCACCATATTTAGCATAATGACCGGAAGTAACATAAAGTTCTTTCTGTCCAATATGAGGAGTAATGACCATTTCGTAACCTGCTTTCTTTTGTGCTTTTTTAAGGAAGTTTTCTAATCGCTCTCTCAAAGCAGCACCTTTAGGTAGCCACAATGGTAACCCTTGACCTACTTTTTGAGAAAAAGTGAAAAGTCCTAATTCCTTACCAAGTTTTCTATGATCTCGCTTTTTAGCTTCTTCGAGGAGTTCAAGATATTCAGTCAATTCCTTTTGTTTCGGAAATGAAATTCCATAAACCCTAGTTAATTGCTTGTTGTTTTCATCTCCTTTATAATAGGCGCCAGCGACACTAAGAATCTTCACGGCCTTGACAATTCCAGTATTTGGTATGTGTCCGCCTCGGCAGAGGTCTGTAAACGTTGAGTGGTCACAGAAGGTAATATCACCGTCTTCTAAGTTGCTAATTAGGTCAACCTTATAGTTATTCTTATCCTTATAATAAGACAAGGCATCAGATTTGCTGACGGAGCGCATATTGAATTCATGTTTTCCACGAGCAATCTCAATCATTTTGTCTTCAATGTTCTTGAAATCTTTATCGGAAATTGATTCCTCACCTAAATCAACATCGTAATAAAAACCATTTTCAATGGCAGGGCCAACCCATAATTTCACATTAGGATATAATTCCTCAAGAGCTTGCGCTAGGATATGTGCGGATGAATGCCAAAATGCCTTCTTGCCTTCATTACTTGTCCATGTATATAGAATAAGGTTGCCATCTTCGGTCAATTCCGTTGAAGACTCTATGGTGATACCATTATATGAAGCGGATATGACATTACGGGCCAATCCTTCGCTAATGTCTTTGGCTACTAAAAAAGGAGTGACACCTTTATCGTATGTTTTAACACTACCATCTGGCAAAGTGATATGGATCATTTAGCTTA
>CBESOB010000082.1:0-11654 GCA_965530995.1 uncultured Flavobacteriaceae bacterium | reverse complement strand
AGTTTAGAAGGTTTAGGTGCATCAGCGCCAACAACACTTTCTTCTTGATCAAAAAGAATAAACCTCGTAATACCTTCTACAATTTTAATCCCTTTCGAAGCATGATATAACTGATTAGATAGTTAGTTAATAATATTTCTCCACATTTGCTTGCAAATAATCAATCGAATGATTTCTTTTGAGGTACTATGGATAATGTTCATCGCATAAGTACTCAACCCTTGGATCTTGTTGTGATTCATGATATTTTCAATAATCAAAAGACATTGGAATTATCTCAAGAAGCCATCGAAAAAATAAAAGAATGCCGTAAGTACCTTGATGATAAATTAAAGGGACATGAAGGCCCCATTTATGGTATCAATACAGGATTTGGTTCTTTGCATAATGTAAAAATATCTAAGGAAAACCTCACTAAGCTGCAGGAGAATTTAGTGATGTCACATGCATGTGGTACAGGTGATTTAGTTCCTGAAGAGATTGTACATTTAATGCTTCTTCTTAAAATACAATCATTGAGTTATGGACATAGTGGGATACAATTAGAAACGGTTCAACGATTGGTTGATTTTTATAATGAAGGCATTTTACCTGTGGTATATACTCAAGGGTCGCTTGGGGCTTCTGGTGATCTAGCGCCTTTGGCACATCTATCCCTACCTTTAATAGGAAAAGGTGAAGTTATATATAAAGGTGAAAGATTAGCTGCTAAGACTATTCTTGAAAAATTCAATTGGAAACCAATTCAGTTACAATCCAAGGAAGGGTTAGCATTGTTGAATGGGACCCAGTTCATGAGTGCTTATGGTGTGCATACTTTATTGAACGCGCATCGTTTGTCTTATTTTTCGGATGTAATAGCGAGTATTTCAATTGATGCCTTTAATGGTCGTTTGGAACCTTTTTTGGAGCTTGTCCACCTTGTTAGACCGCATAATGGACAGTTGAAGACTGCCGAAAGAATACGTGAATTATTGAGGGGTAGCGAACTAATTAATCAAGAAAAGAAGCATGTACAGGACCCATACTCGTTTAGATGCGTGCCTCAGGTGCATGGTGCCACCAAGGATGCCTTGGAATTCGTGACAAAAACCTTTGTTACTGAAATTAATTCGGTTACCGACAATCCAAATATATTCAAGAGTGAAGATCTGATAATTTCTGCAGGTAATTTTCATGGACAGCCTTTGGCTTTAGGCCTCGATTTCTTAAAAATAGCGATGGCTGAAATAGGGAATATATCAGAGAGAAGAACCTTTCAATTAGTTTCTGGACTAAGAGGCTTACCAGCGTTTTTAGTCGATCATCCAGGATTGAATTCTGGATTAATGATTCCTCAGTATACCGCCGCTAGTATTGTAAGCGCAAATAAACAATTAGCGACGCCAGCAAGCGTAGACTCGATTGTATCCTCTAATGGGCAAGAAGACCATGTAAGTATGGGGGCCAATGCTGCCGTACAAGCGTTTAGGTTAATTGAGAATGTTGAGCGTATTCTTGCCATTGAATTATTAAATGCCTCACAGGCCATTGCATTCAGGAAACCTTTAAAATCATCAGAATTCTTGGAAAGTATTTTAAAAGCTTATAGAGTAGAGGTCCCATTTATAAAGGAAGATAAAATTCTTCATGACGATATTGAGAAATCGATTGACTTCTTAAAACAACTCGATATAGATTCAAGGATTATTTTTGAATAGGGTGTTTATTCAAAAAAGTCATTGACCCAATTAGCAGCATGCTCGAAAGAACTGAATACTTTAATTGGCTTATTAAGAAAATGCGCCTCAACCTTAGCGTCGAACCCTTTTATATCGTTCTTAAACATAGCAATGCATTTTAACTCCTTTATGTTGTTAAGAGTTGAATAGGTGATTGGGTTCATAGAATACGAAATATTCCTATTGCTAATATAGGCGTAAGGCGATTTTTCGAAATGATAGGAAACAATACTATGTATCTTTTCCATTTCAATATATCCGAGATGCACGCCCTCCTCGATATCAAAAAGAACAAAGTTCTCGAAAAAAGTGACAGTGCCTATACCAGCTAGGGAATGGACATTTAAATGTTCTTTGAGAGAATAAGTCATTTTTTGCAACATGATTAATAGCAAATTTGTAGATAGACAAGATATGATACCACTGATATTATTCAATAATCATGTAGTATAAAGACTCACAAAATAATTGTTAAAACATATATAAAACGGATTATACGTATTAATGTAATAAAATACTTACATTGCACAATGCACACAGAATCTGCTTTGAGGTACTAATAAGATTCTACCAGTTGGAATAGTAGTCTTACAACGCGCGCAAATTCCAAAATCAGTATCATCGATATTACTAAAAGCTATTTGTAGATTATTGAGTTTTAACTCAGCTTTTTTAAGGGCTTCTTCATTAATGGAACGATTGTTTATCGCATCCATTCTTGAAATTCTGCCAATTGCATTTTCTGGAGCAATTGGTTTAGTTAATTCTTGATACCGTAATACTGATTGTTCTGTGGCATGGATCTCATCCAGTATCTGCTTACGTATCGATTCTTTTTCCTTGCGATTCATTCATTAAATCTACAAAAAAACCCATCCAATACATGGATGGGTCTTAAAATGATTAATATGTACTATTTGGCCGATTTTGCGGCTTTTTCAATTTTTATGAACAATTCGTCTTTTTTCTTGTCAAGATCCATATAGATCTTATCGCCTTCTTGCAGGTGGGAATTAATTATTTCCTCAGCGAGTGTATCTTCTATATATTTCTGGATAGCTCTTTTCAAGGGTCTAGCTCCGTATTGCTTATCAAATCCTTTTTCTGCTATATACGCTTTGGCATTTTTGCTTAGCTTCAAGATATACCCGAGGCCTTTGATTCTATCTAATAATTTCTCAAGTTCGATGTCAATGATCTTATCAATATCGCCTTTTTCCAGAGTATTGAACACCACGACGTCATCGATCCTATTCAAGAATTCAGGCGCAAAGGCCTTCTTAAGAGCATTTTGGATGACACCTCGTGCATTGGCATCTTCTTGAGCTTTCTGGGAAGCTGTGCCGAAACCAACACCAGTACCAAAATCCTTTAGTTTTCTGGATCCTATATTCGAAGTCATAATGATTATCGTATTCCGGAAATCTATTTTCCTGCCTAAACTATCAGTTAGATACCCATCATCCAATACCTGCAATAACATATTGAAAACATCAGGATGTGCCTTTTCAATTTCATCGAGTAGTAATACGGCATAGGGCTTGCGTCTTATTTTCTCTGTTAATTGCCCACCTTCTTCATAACCCACATATCCGGGAGGAGCTCCTACCAATCTTGAGATGGCGAATTTCTCCATGTATTCACTCATATCTATTCTGACCAGTGCTTCTTCACTATCAAATAATTCTGAAGCTAGTACTTTCGCCAACTGCGTTTTACCTACTCCAGTTTGTCCTAAAAATATAAATGAACCGATTGGCTTGTTTGGATCTTTTAACCCTGCACGATTTCTTTGAATTGCCTTAACTACTTTCGCAACAGCTTCATCTTGACCAATGACTCTTCCACCGATCAATTCAGGTAATTTAGCCAATTTATTACTTTCAGTTTGTGCTATTCTATTAACAGGAACTCCAGTCATCATGGAAACGACATCTGCCACATTATCCTCAGTGACCTCTTCACGATGTTGTTTAGAGTCTTCTTCCCATTGTTCTTGAGCTTCTGCCAAAGCTTTTTCTAGACGTTTTTCATCATCTCTAAGTTTAGCGGCTTCTTCGTATTTCTGTTTTTTAACAACAGAATTCTTTGTTTCCTTAACGTCTTCGAGTTGTTTTTCCAATTCAAGAATTTGTTGTGGAACATCAATATTGGTAATATGTACAAGCGATCCAGCTTCATCTAAAGCATCAATGGCTTTGTCTGGAAGGAACCGTTCTGTCATGTATCTATTTGTCAATTTCACACAAGCTTGAATTGCTTCGTCCGTATATTTCACATTGTGGTGCTCTTCATACTTGCCTTTAATGTTATTGAGTATTTCAATTGTTTCCTCAACAGTCGTAGGTTCTACGATCACTTTTTGGAAACGTCTTTCTAAGGCACCATCTTTTTCGATATACTGTCTGTATTCATCCAAAGTGGTCGCACCGACACATTGTATTTCACCTCTTGCCAAAGCAGGCTTGAACATGTTAGAGGCATCAAGACTTCCAGTGGCTCCACCAGCTCCTACAATGGTATGAATCTCATCAATGAAAAGAATGATATCATCATTCTTTTCAAGCTCATTCATGACCGCTTTCATTCGTTCTTCAAACTGCCCGCGATACTTAGTACCGGCCACTAAACTTGCCAAGTCCAATGTGACTACTCTTTTATTGAATAATATCCTAGATACTTGACGCTTGACAATCCTGTTAGCCAGACCTTCTGCTATAGCGGATTTACCGACTCCCGGCTCACCAATAAGCAAAGGATTGTTCTTTTTACGTCTGCTAAGAATTTGTGAAACTCTTTGTATTTCCTTTTCTCGACCAACGACAGGGTCGAGTTTTCCTTCCTCGGCCATTGCCGTAAGGTCTCTTCCAAAATTATCAAGGACTGGCGTTTTCGATTTTTTGGAACCTTTCGCACCAGTGGGTTGGTTGAATACATTTTCTTTGGATCCCTCTCCTTCTAAATTTTCATCATCGTCTCCAGGAAATGATTCTGATTTAGGTGAATCTATATAATCGTCTTCGTTTGCAATCATTAGTTTGAATTGTTCTTTGACACCATCGTAATCCACTTTGAGTTTGTTTAACAACTTCGTAGTGGGGTCATTTTCATTACGCAAGATGCATAATAATAGATGTGCTGTATTAATTGAAGAGCTCTGGAATAATTTGGCTTCCAAGAACGTCGTCTTTAAGGCTCTCTCAGCCTGCCTTGTAAGATGTAAATTCTTTTTTTCGTTTGTGGCGACAGCAACATTTGGGTTTGCAGGGCTCAAGATCTCGACTTTGCGCCGCAAGTGGTTCAGGTCTATATCCAGGGCACTTAATATATTAATTGCTTTGCCATTGCCATCTCTTAATAGTCCGAGCATTAAGTGCTCAGTACCAATAAAGTCATGGCCTAAGCGTAATGCTTCCTCTTTACTGAAAGCAATGACGTCTTTTACTCTTGGGGAAAAATTATCATCCATAATCTAGGTTCCTTTCTGCATTAAAAATAGTAAAAACAACTGTATTATTTCAAAAACCATACCTCATTTAGTTGCTGTCTGGCTAATAGACAAAAAAAACTTTAGAAAATCAAAGTTTTTAACATCATACTTATTAACGAAAATACTCCAAAATATTGTTAATAAATCGACTTAAAAAGTGCCTCTATAAAAGCCCAAAAGGCTACTAAAATGGTTATCTTAGCACGATTTGAAAAATCACTAATAAAACTTAACAATTCAGTATATGGCAGAAGGAGAAAAACTCATTCCTATTAACATTGAAGATGAAATGAAATCGGCTTACATCGACTATTCGATGTCGGTCATTGTGTCACGTGCTTTACCAGATGTTAGAGACGGTTTAAAGCCAGTTCACAGACGTGTTCTCTATGGCATGCATGAACTAGGTGTTAGAGCAACTGGAGCGCACAAAAAATCTGCAAGAATTGTCGGTGAGGTATTAGGTAAATACCACCCGCATGGTGATACGTCTGTGTATGACGCTATGGTGCGTATGGCTCAAGAATGGAGTTTGCGATATATGTTAGTGGATGGTCAAGGTAACTTTGGCTCTGTAGATGGGGATAGTCCTGCTGCAATGCGTTACACGGAAGCACGCATGAAGAAGATATCTGAGGAAATGTTAGCAGATATTGATAAGGAAACCGTAGATCATAAACTCAATTTTGATGATACTCTAGAAGAACCAACAGTTCTTCCAACGAGAGTCCCAGGACTTTTGATCAATGGCGCATCAGGTATTGCCGTTGGTATGGCAACGAATATGCCACCACACAATCTTACAGAAGTTGTTGATGGTATTATCGCATATATTGAAAATACAGATATCGATATTGATGAGTTAATAACTCATATAAAAGCCCCGGATTTTCCAACAGGAGGAATAATTTATGGTTATGATGGTGTAAAAGAGGCGTTTCATACTGGACGTGGACGAATTGTCATGCGTGCTAAAGCCGAAATAGAAGAGGTACAAGGACGTGAAAGTATTATAGTTACTGAGATACCATATCAAGTGAACAAAGCCGATATGATCAAGAAAACGGCTGACCTTGTAAATGACAAGAAATTGGAAGGGATTTCAACGATTCGTGATGAATCCGATCGTAACGGAATGCGAATAGTATATGTCCTTAAACGGGATGCCATTCCGAACATCGTATTGAATAAACTTTATAAGTATACGGCACTTCAGTCTTCGTTCAGTGTCAACAATATAGCATTAGTGAATGGGAGGCCTCAATTACTAAATATTAAGGAACTCATACATTATTTTGTGGAGCATCGTCATGAAGTAGTGGTGCGACGAACAAAATACGAATTGCGTAAAGCGGAAGAACGTGCACATATACTTGAAGGCCTCATAATTGCGTCAGACAATATTGATGAAGTCATCAAGTTGATCAGAGCGTCTGCAAATGCAGATGAAGCTCGTGCAAAATTAGTGGAGCGTTTCAAGCTTTCTGAAATCCAAGCAAAGGCAATTGTTGAAATGCGTTTGCGTCAGCTTACGGGTCTAGAACAAGACAAGCTTCGCGCAGAGTACGACGAATTGATGAAGACTATAGAGAACCTCAAAGATATCCTTGAAAAGAAGGATAGGCGTATGGATATCATAAAGGCGGAACTTCAGGAAATTAAGGATAAGTACGGAGATGAGCGTCGTTCTGTTATAGAATATGCAGGTGGAGACTTGAGTATAGAAGATATGATTCCAAATGAAAAGGTAGTCATCACTATTTCGCATGCTGGATACATTAAGCGCACCTCCTTAAAAGAATACAAGACACAGAATAGAGGTGGAGTTGGTCAAAAAGCATCTACCACAAGGAATGAGGATTTCTTGGAGCATTTATTTGTAGGTACCAACCACCAGTACATGTTATTCTTCACTCTAAAGGGAAAATGTTTTTGGATGCGTGTTTATGAAATTCCAGAAGGTAGTAAGACCTCAAAAGGAAGAGCCATTCAGAATTTGATCAATATCGAACAAGATGATAAGGTCATGGCATTTATTTGCACACAAGACTTGAAGGATGAAGAGTATATAAATAGTAATTATGTCATTATGGCCACTAAGAAAGGTCAAGTGAAAAAAACATCATTGGAGCAATATTCTAGACCTCGAACCAATGGTATAAATGCCATTACTATTAAAGAAGGTGACGAATTGCTTGAGGCAAAACTCACCACCGGAGAAAGTCAAGTTATGTTGGCATTAAAATCTGGTAAGGCCATTCGATTTGAGGAAGCCAAAACACGCCCGATGGGCAGAAATGCATCAGGTGTTAGAGGAATTAGACTAGCTGATGAGAAAACGGATGAGGTCATTGGTATGATTGCTGTAGATGACATGGAAAGTGACATCTTAGTGGTCTCTGAAAACGGATTTGGTAAACGGAGTAGTCTAGAGGACTATAGAATTACCAATAGGGGAGGAAAAGGCGTCAAAACCATCTCAATTACAGAAAAAACCGGTAACTTAGTGTCAATCAAGAACGTAACTGACCAAGATGACCTTATGATCATCAATAAATCTGGAATCGCCATTCGAATGGCCGTTGAAGATTTAAGAGTAATGGGACGTGCAACCCAAGGGGTTAAATTGATAAACTTGAAATCCAGTGATTCAATAGCTGCGGTAGCTAAAGTGATGCAAGAGGATGATGATGTTGATGTTGAAGTTGATGGAGAAGATGTAGTTGAATCCTCCGAAAACACTGATGCTCCACAAGATGGCACAACTCTTGATACTAATGAAACTGACAATTAATTCTATAACACTTAAACATTAACTAAAATGAAAAAATTAATAGCAATTACATGTATGCTACTTATTGCTACGGTTTCCTTTTCTCAGAAAAAGGAGTTGAAAGCCGCCGAAAAAGCAATTAAAAACAGCAATTTTGCTGAAGCCAAATCTCTTTTGGGTTCAGTGGAATCGATGATTTCATCAGCAGATGATAAAATGAAAGGAAAATATCACTTCCTTTTAGGAAAAGCACTTTATGCTGATGGTTCTGGTTCAGACGATGATATGAAAAAATCAATTGAAAATCTTAACCAATCTGGTGAGGTTTATGCAGATGAAATGGTTGCAATGAAATCGGCTATGGTAAATTCATTCTTGACCAGTGCTAATAGCGCTTTGGAGCAGAAAAACTATTCTGCATCTTCCAGTGGGTTCGAAAAAGCCTATAGATTATCTCCTCAAGATACATTATATCTTTTTTATGCCGCATCTATTGCTGTTACTGGTCAAGAGTACGACTCAGCCTTAGAATATTACAATGAATTAAAAGAAATGGGATATACAGGCATAGAAGAAGAGTTTGTGGCCTTAAACAAAGAAACTGGAGAAGAAGAATCTTTTCCAAACAAGGCAATACGAGATATTTCAGTTAAAGGAGGTTCACATATAAAGCCTTCAATAAAAAAATCTGAACCTCGTTCAGGAGAAATTGCAAAGAATATTGCCTTGATATACATAAGTCAAGGTGATAATGAAAAAGCCATGACTGCCATAAAAGATGCAAGAGTTGCTAACCCTGATGATCTTAATTTATTAATGTCTGAAGCGAGTATCCAATATCAAGCTGGTAATATTGATAATTATAAGGCATTGATTTCTGAAGCGGTGACAATGGATCCAAATAATCCTGAATTATTCTATAATCTTGGAGTAACAACTGCCGATAGTGATGTTGAAGCTGCTAAGGGTTATTATGCCAAGGCAATTGAATTGGACCCAAGTTATACCAATGCATATATTAATATGTCTGCGTTGATTTTAGCGGAAGAAACGACTATTGTTGAGGAAATGAATGGATTGGGAAGCTCTGCTGCCGAAGACAAGAAATACGATGAGTTAAAAGCTAAAAGAATGCAAGTATACAAAGACGCCGTACCTTATTTAACGAAAGCATTAGAAATCAAGCCTAATAATATTGATGCTGCCAAAACGCTAATGAATATTTACAGTGCCACTGGAGATTCCGCAAAATATAAAGAAATTAAAGCTATGGTTGAATCATTGGAAAATGGTGGAAACTAAGCTCAATAACTAACATTATAAAAGCCTTGTAGACGCAAGGCTTTTTTTATACGATTTTTTTAATGACCCGAAGTTTATGGGTATGAGTCCGTCGTTCTGAATTATAGATACCAGTCTGATCCAATCTATCAATTCGCACTTTACCATGTGCATGAATAATATAGTGGTTGTCCATTATTATGCCTACATGAGTGATATTACCTTCATCATTGTCGAAAAAAGCAAGATCCCCTGGCTCACTTTCTTCTATAAAACTCAAGGCTTCCCCCTGGCCGGCTTGTTGTGAAGCATCACGTAACAAAGAATAGCCATTGATTTTATAGACCATTTGTGTCAACCCTGAGCAGTCAATACCAAAAGGTGTTTTTCCACCCCACAAATAGGGGGCATTCAAATAATTTAATGCGGTAGCGATAAGATGGGATTTTTTTTGCTTGCCCGTAATACAATTGCCATCGTATTCATGGTGTAAATAGTTTGTAGAATGTACTGAAGCACCAATTGGCAATGTTAATAGTTGTCCATCTTTGTTTTGAACAACTTCAACAAGGTCCAAACTGTATGTCGGCTTAAGTTTACCGATCGCCATATAGTTTTCTTTCGAAATCTCTATGAATTGTTTGTTGTCAATCCAACCTTCATAGTTGTCAAATGCTAATCGGATACGGCTCCATTTTTTGCGTTGTTCCAGTAATTTAAAATGCTCTCCGTATAATGCCTGAGAGATCATTTCAGAAGTATCCTGTGGAAACTCTCGGAGAGGTACAATGCTTAAATTACTAATACCGTATTGCATGTTTGGTCTAGTTTCTTTCTATAACCACTGCTGATGCACCACCGCCACCATTACAAATTGCGGCTGCACCTATTTTGGCATTGTTTTGTTTTAAGACATTCAATAAAGTAACTATTATCCTTGCACCAGAACATCCTAAAGGATGCCCTAAAGAAACAGCACCACCATTTACATTGACATTATGATCATTTAATCCCAGAATTTTCATATTAGCGAGCCCAACAACGGAAAAAGCTTCGTTGAATTCAAAATAGTCGACTTCTTCCATTGAAATGCCAGCTTTATTCAATGCTTTAGGAAGCGCTTTTGCGGGTGCTGTCGTGAACCACTTCGGTTCATGTGCAGCGTCTGCATAACTCTTAATGGTAGCTAATGGTATTAACCCTAATTCGTCGGCCTTGTCTTTGCTCATGAGTACTACAGCCGCAGCACCATCATTTATAGTTGACGCATTAGCGGCGGTGACGGTTCCATCTTTGGTGAATGCTGGACGTAGTGAAGGAATCTTCTCCATTTTCACATTCGTATACTCTTCATCTTTAGAAACGACAATAGGCTCACCACGACGTTGTGGAACTTCTACCGAAACTATTTCATCATTGTATTTGCCGGAATCCCAAGCGGCAGCCGAACGATTATATGATTGTATTGCAAATGCATCTTGATCTTCTCTCGAAAAATTATGCTCTGTAGCGCATAGATCGGCACAAACACCCATGGCTTTTTGGTCGTAAACATCTACTAAGCCATCTCTTTGCATACCATCCTCAAGTGTTGCAGGACCGAATTTAGTTCCTGTTCTTGCGTGATAATAATGAGGTATAAGACTCATGTTTTCCATGCCTCCAGCGACTACAATATTGGCATCGCCCAATGCAATTGCTTGAGCCCCTTGCATAATGGCTTTCATGCCTGAGGCACATACTTTATTTATGGTTGTACATGGCACGCTATCAGGAATACCTGCATAAATAGCGGCTTGCCTCGCAGGTGCTTGACCTGAACCCGCTTGCACTACATGACCCATTAAAACTTCTTCTATCATGGTTGGTTCCAGACCTATTCTATCTAAGGCTCCTTTAATTGCAATAGAACCTAATTTTGGTGCTGGAATGGAAGATAAGGCACCAAGAAAACTACCAATTGGTGTACGAACCGCAGATACAATAACGACCTCTTTATTCATGAAAATAGGATTGAATTTCTATAATGCGAAATTAATCAAATTTATTCTAAAGGAGAAAGCTAAGAACTGTTTTAATGCGCTTTATCATCATTCAAAATTCATTACTTTTGGAATAACCTAATTATATCGATGAAAGACTTCATTAATAAGCTTTACAAAAACCATGGACTTATTTATAAAGGGTTGTTATTCATTGCAACTACTTTTGTAATAGTTTATCTTTTTCCTAAAAGCGGCAAATTCAAATATAGTTTTGTTCAAGGCAAACCTTGGCAATCCGAAAATTTATATGCACCCTTTGATTTTGCTATTGCCAAAAGTGAAGAGGAAATCACTAAGGCAATAGATCAAGTTAGGAACAAGATAAACTATTACAAAAGTAGTTG
>CBESOB010000081.1:0-11706 GCA_965530995.1 uncultured Flavobacteriaceae bacterium | reverse complement strand
ATAAGCAAAATAGCTTATAAATATATCATAAATCTCGCTTTTTAAGCAATCTGTACGATAAAAAGATGAAAAGGGCAGTCCAACCCAGAACAATAGTAATTTCATACCAGTGCACCGCATAATCGTAGACAATTTCAGTTTTTTCAGGAAACTTACTCATGACAATCCTTTGAATTGGCTGGTCGATTAGTTTATACATAGACTTTAATGGGAAGAAATTTTGGATTTTCTCAGCGATTTCTGCACTATCAGCTTGCCACGCAATTAGACCGAAAATAATCCATTCTAATATAAACACTACAAATAAGAATGCTAAGGCAAAAGCGGATCGTTTTATCCACATAGCTATCAATAAACAGAAAGAGAAAAATGCCATCAACTTAACAAAATAGGCCAGCAAGAATTCTATTTCCATTATGATGATCCTAAATTCATTATAGCTGGAATAATAAAGTCCGATTAGTAATGTCGCTAATCCTATTAAAATAGTTGCAGCTAGTGAAAAGAAAACTATGGTATAAAACTTTGATAGAATGAATTCTTTTTTACTCAAGCCATCAATTAAATTTTGTTTGATGGTTTTATTACTATACTCATTACCAATCATGGATACTACGACAATCGCAAAAAAGAATTTGAACTGGGCAGCAAAAAAGGTGGTTATGTGCCAAACAATTGGGAAATTGAAAATGCCTAGTTCACCCAATTCCAATGTAAAAAAGCCAAAGAAATTTATCTTAATGGACGAAAGAACAAGTACGGTAAAGGGCAACACAAATGATATAAAGATCAATACTTTACTTATTCTGTTTTGCCAAAGTTTCTGAAGTTCTATTTTTAGTAAGCGCAGCATAGTCTAAACGTTATCGTTATCGGTTAATTGAAGGAATTGTTCTTCCAGACTTTCCTTGCGTTGTACTAAATGTGATAGCGTGATATTCTTTTTAAACATCAGTTCATTGAATTCGGAAGAATCCATGGGTTCATTCAGGAATGCCGTAATTAATCGCTCCTCAATTTTTACGTTGCCAAATCGTGAATCATCACTCAATACCTTTAATAATTCATCGTGTTTTTCACTTTTCAATTCAAAAAATCCGTGGCTGGATATCATCTCATCGACGCGGCCAGAATATAATTTCACGCCTTTTCTTAAAACTACAACATGAGAACATACTTTTTCAACTTCGTCCAATAAATGCGATGCCAATAAAATGGTAGTACCTTCACTGGCTATATCCTTGATGATTTGTCGGATCTGATGTATTCCCTGAGGGTCCAATCCATTGGTTGGCTCATCAAGAATTAAGATTTCAGGGTCATTCAAAAGCGCAGAAGCAATGGCTAAGCGCTGTTTCATGCCTAATGAATAGGTCTTGAACTTGCTATTTTTTCTATCAAGAAGGCCAACCACTTCAAGTTTTTCTTCAATTTTATCATCACTAACGCCTTTTATTTTACAAACCAATTTGAGATTTTGAATGGCTGTCATGTAGGGATAGAAATTCGGTCGCTCAATAATGGCGCCTACTTTTTTAAGAGCGTCATGTGTAGATGTATTTCCATCGAACCAATGAAAACCACCGCTGGTTGCATTTACAACATTCAAGACAATACCAAGCGTGGTGGATTTACCACTTCCGTTTGGACCAAGAATACCATATACATTGCCTTTATTTATAGTGAAAGAGAGGTCACTTACAGCTGTAAGATACCCAAACTTCTTCGTAAGATTACTGATTGTGAGTATAGACTCCAAGTTGATTGGTTTTTATGTTGAATTAAATTCAACACAGATTGGTTATAAGAGTAAGACGAAGCTTGCTAAGAAATGTTACAACTAAAAAATAAAAGGTTTAAATTTGATCAATTCAGATTCTCATGCAAGACCTTAAAATATCCAAGAAAAAACCCTCTTATCCAGTGTCAAATAAATTACATGATTACTTGACGGAGTATAAAAGGAATATTAGAATTCCGATATTTTATGACGACCTTCTGCGCTTTCAAGGATCTATAGTCGTTTACGATAAAAATGACGTGGATACTCTTTGGGTAAGAGTATATTATAACGAGTTTGAGCGGGAAGAGATAGATTTAAGCCTTAAAAAAGTTTACACTATACTACATTCTGATGGAAATGAGAATACCATACCATTTCTAAATGTTGACACCATCGATTTTTGCACCTTCGGAAATTCAAAACCATTTCGCGTCAAAATACGGAATATCCTCAATGATAATTACACCTATTTTTATGTAAAAAAAGCTGATGCTTCAAGGGTTTATGGTTTAGAATTAGAGCATATGCTGTCTCCATACAATCTTAATTTCTTGGTGTTTAAAAACACATTGATAGAAGAGCATATCGCAGGTGTTCCAGGAGATGAGTTTATCAAGACTAAGCTAAGCGAATGTAACGAATCAGAGAAAGCCCAAATTGCCAAAGAGTTTGTGAAATTCAACGAACGTTGTATGATTCGGCTTCTAGGAGACATGCGGTCATATAACTATGTTATTGTTCCCACGCATGATTTTGATCATGTTGTATTCAAAATAAGAGCCATAGATTTTGACCAACAGTGTTATGAAGGGAAATTGAACATTTATAGGCCACAATTTTTCAAGGAGAACTTAAAAATGGTGGAGTTGGTTTCAGAAAAGTTCAAGAAAGAATCCATAGATCAATATAAATTGGAAGAGAGATCCATGATTGCAAAAAGACTTCTTAGTTATGACGATAGAATAAAAGGGCTTATTGATTGTATGATCAACGATAGTATTTCTACTAAAGAAAACATCAAACTTTTAAAATCAAAGATTTACGATTATACTTTGGATATAAAATTCAAGAAGTGCAAGAATATGGGTGATATTGTTAAAAATGCTTTGGATTTTGTCAAGCGCAATTATGAGAATATGAACACTGAATATCTTTAATTCCAGTTTTCATCGAATTCGAGGTCGTCATAATCATCCACATCGATTTTGTCTTCAAACTCTGAATCGAAATCATCATCATCAGCTTCAAATACTTTTGGAGGCGCTTCATCAGGAACTTGTCCATGAACGAACATTAGATTGGGGTAGTCAGTGCTATCATTGATGTCAACTATTTCTGCCAGTTCAACCAAGAAAGTCCACATGTTCATAAAATCGTAGACATAAATGAGTTTTGGTTGTAGTTCGAAAACTACATCGCTAATTAAGGTTTCATTCATCATCTTCACAGAGTCCACTCCGCCATTCATATCGAACAAAGAGATTTCTTCACCTTGATTCCATTGGTCATCACTAATATAAAAGGATGCCATTTCCGCCCCGTCAAAACCAAAAGATTGGGTAATAACATTGTGGAGGTCTTCAAGAGTATCCGTTTCACGGATTTCTATATCACGAAAAATATCGTCTTCGGTGTCGTTATCCAATATGATTCTGAATCTGTAGATCATGAATTCTTATTTGTAGTTGCAAAGATAGGTTATTTGCAGATTATTTACTGAAACGATGCGCGGTATATGTCATTGCACTCAATAAGAAAAACGCCCCAACTTGATGTGCCACACCCAACCAAACCGGTACTTGTAATATTATGGTGAGAACACCTAACAGGAATTGAATGCCAACCAGGAATATAAGTGCTTTAATGCCTTTGGATTGATCTTGTGAAAGATCTATTTTCTTGGATCTCTTCCATATTAAAAATACGAAAAGAACAACAATATATGCCAAAATCCTATGTACGAATTGTACGCCGCTTTTTCCTTCTATGAAATTCTTGTGCCATGGGCTTTGTTCGCTATATACAGTTTCATGTATGAACTTGCCTTCGTTCATCATTGGCCAATGGTTATGAATGAAACCAGCATCCAGCCCAGCCACAAACGCACCATAAATAATTTGTAATAAAAGAACAGCGAGACCAAATCTGATAAGGTTCCTTAACGGAATTATAATCCGTTTCCTATCTGGAAACATTAGATCCAAGGCTACCCAGAACGTATATGCAAATGTTATAAACGCAGTGGTCAAGTGAGCTGCTAATCTATAATGACTTACATCTGGCCTGTCCACCAAGCCACTTTTAACCATATACCAACCCAAGAAACCTTGAAAGGCTCCCAACCCAAGAAGTATTAGTGACTTCTTAATGGTTGGTTTTGATAATTGTTTAGTTAGCAAGAAGTATAAGAACGGTAATAGAAAAACCATACCTATAAATCTTCCAATAACACGATGGAGCCATTCCCAGAAATAAATATCCTTGAAGTCTTCTAGGGTGAAATTTGTATTTAGTTTTTGGTATTCTGGATATTGTTTGTAAAGGTCGAATGATTCTTGCCATTCTAAATCATTCATAGGAGGGATTGTTCCCGAAATCAATTTATAATTGGATATCGAGAGCCCCGAATGTGTAAGTCGGGTAATACCGCCAACCACGACCATGATAAAAATAAGCAGGCAGCCTATTAATAACCAATAGATGACTTTCTTGTTGTCTTTTTTCATTTTTTTCGTCATTCCTGCGAAAGCAGGAATCTTTGTGATATTAACTCAATTCATACTGGATTCCTGCATTCACAGGAATGACAGCTTAATTATTTAGAAACCTTTAAGCCTAATTTTTCGCCTTCTTTTAGCATCAGTTCATAAGCCGCTTCATGTTCGTTGGGTATTGCACCTTCAAGAACCGCTTCTTTGATGGCTTCCTTGATTATGCCTATTTCTCGTGACGGTCTTATATTGAAAGTATTCATGATCTCTTCACCGGTAACTGGCGGTTGGAAATTCCTGATATGATCTCGTTCTTCAACTTCTACGATTTTGTCCCTTACGATCTTAAAGTTATTATGATACTTCTTGAACTTGTTAGGATTCTTGGTTGTGATATCCGCTTCACACAATGTCATAAGATCTTCTACATAATCTCCTGCTTCAAATACCAAGCGACGAACGGCGGAATCAGTAGCCATGTCTTCTGCCAAAACGATGGGCCTAGAACTCATCAATACCATTTTTTGCACGAATTTCATCTTCTCATTCAAAGGCATTTTTAAGCGTTTGAATAACTGATATACCATTTTGGAGCCTTGGAACTCATGGCCGTGAAATGTCCAACCAATTTTTTTATGGAATCTCTTAGTTGGCGCTTTGCCAATATCGTGTAGTAAGGCAGCCCAGCGTAACCAAAGATCGTCGGTGTGCTTGCAAATATTATCAACGACCTCTAAAGTGTGATAGAAATTATCTTTATGGCGTTGTCCCTCTATTTCATCGATGCCTTTGAGCGCTATGAGTTCCGGAAGGATATATTTTAACAGACCTGTTTTTTCTAATAGTAGAAATCCAATAGAAGGCACATCTGATTCGAGTACTTTATGTAATTCTGTTACGATGCGTTCTTTGGTAATGATATTAATGCGCTCATTATTGCGAGAAATGGCCTTTAAGGACTCTTCTTCAATCTTGAATCCTAATTGAGTTGCAAAACGAATGGCGCGAAGCATTCGCAGTGGGTCATCAGAATACGTAATATCTGGATCCAGCGGCGTTCGTATAATTTTGTTGTCTAGGTCTTCCGTGCCTTTAAAGGGGTCCAGTAATTCACCATAACTTGAGGAGCTGAGGTCTATCGCTAAGGCATTAATGGTGAAATCACGACGATTTTGGTCATCTTCTAGCGTGCCATTCTCTACAACAGGATTTCGGCTATTATGATTATAGGATTCTTTTCTAGCACCAACAAACTCTATTTCCATATCGTCATATTGCAACATTGCTGTACCATAGGTCTTGAATACCTGTACTTTAGGTTTCCCTTTTATGTTGTTGGATACTTGTTTAGCAAGGTCAATACCACTGCCAATAGCAACAATGTCAATATCTTTATGTGATCCTCTATTAAGTATGAAATCCCGAACAAATCCCCCAATCACATAACAATCTATCCCAAGTTCTTGTGCTGACTTAGAAATGATTTTAAAGATGTCGTTTTTTAAGGCTTCTTTGTAATTCATTCACGAATGATTTGCACTTTGCCATCATTGCTCAACTTGATAATCGTCGATGGATTAGATGCTTTTTTTTCGTGATGCAAATTTACGATATAGTCCACACCTTTTAAAATTTCCTCAGGTATTTCTTTGTAGGTTTTTGGGGTGGATTCACCAGCAATATTGGCAGATGTAGAAACGATGGGTTTTCCTAAGAAACGCACCAATTTCTGACAAAATTCATCTTGAGTGACTCTTATTGCCAAGGTATTATCCTGTGCAATTAAATTTTCAGCTATTCCAGCTGGGTTGTCGTAAATAATAGTGGTTGGTTTAATAGCAAGCTCCAAAATGTTGTATGCTATATTTGGTACATTATCGACATGTCTTTCTAGCATCCCGAAGTTGTTGACCAAACATATCATGGCCTTGGTTTCATGCCGTTGTTTAAGCCTGTATATTTTCTTGACAGCTTCAGAATTCGTAGCGTCGCAGCCAATCCCCCAAACAGTATCTGTAGGATATAGTATGACCCCACCTTTCTTTAAGGTTTTTAAGGCATTGTCTATTTCTTCTTTATACATATCGTGCTTTGTTGTCAAAATCTTCTTTAAATTTTTCAGTTACATTAGCGTGAATTGTGATTTCAAAATTCTTAGGATCTAGATCATTAATGGCCTTGATTAAATGATAATTGAATTGCCCAAACCCAAAAGTCAAGTTCTAGATGTATTGGGATTCTAGAAATACTAGATTTTTATTCGCCATTATACAAAGAAAAATAAAAATAATGAATGATGCTTTTTAAATTGAAGATATTCGCATTAATCGTAATTTTGCTGCATGACTAAGGTTTTGGCTTCCGATGATACTATTTTCAATGATCAGCTAGCATCTTTCATTTCTAGTTTTAAGGAAGAAGGCGACTTATTGAATGATGGTGAACGAAATGTAATAAAGACTTTGAGTATTGGTGATGTCGTTGTTAATGTCAAGTCCTTTAAGAAGCCCAATCTCATCAATAAATTTGTTTATCGTTTTTTTAGGAAATCTAAAGCACAACGGTCTTTTGAATATGCCCAAGAACTAACGAAAATAGGTGTTGGAACACCACAACCTTTTGCTTACTTTGAAAAATCATCAGGATTAACATTTGGCGAAAGTTACTATGCAAGCGAGCATTTACCCTGTGATTTGACCTTTAGGGAACTAACAGATACATTCGATTTCCCTGACCATGAGAATTTATTGAGAGCTTTTACGCGGTTTTCTTACGACCTACACGTAAAGGGCATTAATTTCTTGGATCATTCTCCCGGAAACACCTTGATTCAATTGAATGATGGAAATCCTAAATTCTATTTAGTTGACTTGAATAGAATGCGTTTTGAGACCATGGATTTTGAAACGCGCATGAAGAATCTATCTAAGTTGACCATTCATGAATCTATTGTGCGAATCATGAGCAATGAATATGCAAAATGTTCTGGTGAAAATGAAGCGATAATTTTCGAGACCTTATGGGAAAACACCGAGGATTTTCAATATCGATTCCATCGTAAACGAAAACTAAAGGGAAAGCTCAAATTCTGGAAATAGATGCTAGGCCTTTCCGCGGCGCAGTAACCAAAGCTTTGCATATCGCATGAATACCACATAGGCTTGAATATAGCCTATTGTTAGTCCGACAACACCATCCCTGAATCCACTTTGCACGATGTAGTGCTTGAAAAATCCCCAAAACGGTTTGATTACAAAATGATATGGGGTTAGCATCCCTGTTTTTTTGTCATAATCCTTGGCTTGCCAGGAGGCATACCGATTCATTTTGTCCATATAGTGGTCAAGCGACACATAGGTGTTATGATAAAGCTTTTGTTTTAAATTACCCAATGTTCCGTTAGCTATGATCTCTTCGTGTACATGCTTGTCTTCATAGACGCAGAAATCCCTTTTGAACAAGCGGATCACCTTGTCATTACGCCATCCACTGTATTGCACGTGCTTACCCATAAAATGATTCATTCGACCGATCCAATACCCAACGGGGCCATCTTTTGGTGGGTTTTTCAAGAATTCCTGAATTTCATGTTTTAGTACTTCGGTCACACGCTCATCAGCATCCAAAAGAAAAATCCATTCATGAGATGCTTGCGGGATGGCCCAATTTTTCTGTGCGGCAGGATAATCAAATTCTCTTTGAAGGACTTTAACTCCTGTAGCTTTAGCTTTTTGAAAAGTACCATCTGTACTAAAGCTATCCACCACAATGATCTCATCGGCAAAGTTCACGGAAGCAATAGCAGCTTCAATGTTATGAATCTCATTTCCAACGGGTATGATAGCTGTAATTTTTTCCATGTATCGGACGGTAAAAATAACTATTTTTGCTTCAAATGAACATCAAGGCATCTATAATAATAAGCACCTACAACAACCCTAAATGGCTCGAAAAAGTCCTTTGGAGTTATGAGAATCAATCAGAGTTGGATTTTGAGATTGTTATCGCCGATGACGGTTCGGGAGAAAACACCAGATTACTTATCGATTCATTTAGGTCAAAATCCTCTATACACGTCGAGCACGTTTGGCATGAGGATAATGGATTCCAGAAGACGATAATCCTAAATAAGGCCATTTTGGCTTGTAGATCTGATTACCTTATTTTTACAGATGGCGATTGCATTGCTCGCATGGATTTTGTTGAGATGCATTTAAGATTCAGGGAAGAAGGATTCTTTTTGTCCGCAGGCTATTTCAAACTTCCTATGGCTATTTCAGAACTTATTTCGGAAGAAGATATCAAGAACCAAAATTGTTTTGACATCGATTGGTTAAAAAAGAATGGTTTGAAGTCCTCTTTCAAGAACAATAAGATTACGGCTGGACCAATAATGGCAAAGATCCTAAATACCTTGACGCCTTCCAATTCGTCATGGAATGGTCATAATTCCTCAGGTTGGAAAAAGGATCTGCTTGCTATCAATGGCTTTGATGAGCGCATGCAATATGGAGGGGAAGATCGTGAATTAGGAGAGCGACTGCAAAACAAGGGCATTAAATCTAAGCAATTAAGATATAGTATTATCTGTGTGCATTTGGATCATGCCAGAGGCTATGTGAAACCTGAAATGATCCAAGCCAATCTTAAGATCAGGGCAACCACTAAAAATGATAATAAGGTGTGGACCGATTTTGGAATTGTAAAATCCTAGCTTAAAATTCTTTTAGATATTCCGTGGGCTTAGGGATGATATGTCTTGGAGGGAATTCTTTGTAAAGAGAGAATACATCATTTTCCATGGCCTTTAATGATTTTCACTTCAGTTACTTGCTCTGGTATATAATTAAAAAGAATTTGTCCTTAGATTTCCTCTACGATGTTGTAAATGAGCTGGTTTTCTAGGACTCAAAACAATAAATTAATGACTTATATTTAATTGATCTAATTGTTGTGCAATTTTAATTAATTCTTTTGCCTTCTGAGAGTACAGTAAATACCTCGTATTTAAATTGAGAAGAAATAGGTTGTTTGTCTAGATGACATTATTGAAGATCAATCTAAGCGTAATCTTTAATTTTGAAGCTTTTTAGCAACCGTTGCAAATTGTAAATATTTCATATCCATCCCTGTAAATAGTAAGGGAATATTATAGAGATAAGGTTTTAAGGATTTACTAGGGTTAATTCCTTTATGACTTACAATTTCAAAGCCTAGATCTTCGTACATTTTTTTGATGCTTTTTTTGGTAAACCATCTTAAATGAGTTTTATCCATAATACCATGGTCAGCATAATCCCAATTACCGTCGAAGACTAACATTTTTAAAACTCTAAAGTTTCTAAGATTTGGTATAGAGCTGATAATCAAACCTCCATCTACGAGTTTTATTTTTAAATCGCGTAAAACATTATCTGGATATGTTAAATGCTCTAAGACATCATTAAAATAGATGGCATCAAAATAATTATCTGGAAGATCATTAATGAAGTCTTCCACAGGACCAATATAAACCTTATCTAAAGTGGTTTTTGCAATTTCACCTTCTTTAGGCATAAATTCTATGCCCCAAACTTCAGCATTATTGTAGGCCTTAATTTGTGCAGCAAAAGTACCTTGACCGCATCCAACTTCTAAAATTCTTTTGGATTCCTTAGGAAGGAGGTCAAGCATCTCCTTTCTGGGAAAGCTATAATAGGCATCGGGTTTGTTTTCGTAATCCATATAAGTAAAATAAAAGAATTAAATGTAATGCTTTAAAAATTAAGCGTCTTGAATAGTGTTAAGATTGTATGCTTAACTTTTCAGTTGAAAGATAGTGTCTACAAAATTATCTACAGTAAATTGATGATAGATCTCATCAGCTAAGGGTGTATATTTTGTAGCAAAAAAAGAAGCATCAATTTTTATGTTTTTAGGGTCTAAGGCTAAAAAATTATTCGAATTATAAAAGGCGTAGTTTTTAACTGACGCGTTGTTTGTAATTATTTTTTTCTGATAAGCTAAAGCTTCAAAAATCCTAAAACTTATTCCATTATGCTCTTCCCTTAATAGGTCTAATATGATTCTGGAATTATCTATATAGGTCTTTAATTCTTTAGTTTTTATCTCTTTTGTTCTATGCTCTATTTTTGGGTGTAAATGAGCTGGTTTTCTAGAACTTACAACAATAAATTTATAACTTATATTTAATTGATCCAATTGTTGTGCGATTTTATTTAATTGATTTATTCTTTTATCTACTGAGAGTACAGTAAATACCTCGTAATTAAACTGAGATGAAATAGGTTGTTTGTCCAGATAAATGTAATTGGTTATATGATTAAAACCAAAGCTTGCCACATCCTCCAAATCAAAAGAATACATGCGGTCAAATATTCCAACTAACAAATGATCCACAGGAAACCGTTTGCAGCTGTCATAAATGTAGGTGATATATGAATTAGTAAAGGATTTTATAGCGATATGAGTTTTAATTTCAATAAGGTCTGGTCTTATTACTAAAATAGAATCCTGATTACCAATTTTTGATAATTCTTGAATTATAAACTCCTGACGTTTAATTTTTTTGACATTCTTTTTTAAGAAGAGCTTTGAACAGAAATTCAATAATTTCTGAAATATATTTTTATACTCATATTTAAATTTACTAATGTCAATATGATGAGCCTCAATTCCTTTTTTCTGTAGTGCCTTTATAATATGGCCGTCATAATTCCAATAATCAAAGGAGATTAAACAAATCTTCATTTAGTGATGGCTTAGAGTTTTAATTAATAACCAAATGTACAGTTTTTTTAATTTTAGATATCGTGAATAAAAGTCTTGTATCTTTATATCCTTAATTTAATAAGTTAGCTTTTTTTATGGAGAAAATTCAAGTTGGTTTTTTGGTTTCATACGATTATGAGTTGCTAAAAAATGCTATTCCTCAAATCTATAGCGAAAGTGATTCTATTTTTTTGGCCATAGATATTAATCGTAAAACATGGAATGGAGCACCAATATCTATCCCAGAATCTTTTTTTGATTGGATAACCTCTTATGATGTTAAAAAGAAAATAACTATTTATGAAGCCGATTTTTATAATCCAGAATTGACGACCATGCAATGCGAGGTCCAAGAGCGAAAAATGCTTGCGGAACAAATGGGAATAGGAAATTGGATTATTCAACTTGATGCCGACGAATACTTTATTAATTTTAAGAAAT
>CBESOB010000080.1:0-11807 GCA_965530995.1 uncultured Flavobacteriaceae bacterium | reverse complement strand
TTTGAATACTTTAAATTAAAGATGTCATACCCTATGGTAGTACGGATACTAACTTAAGATCGTTTAGTGCACAATTTAATTATTATTTGAAAACATATGATGAGTAACTATATAGAACAATTGAATATACCAAAAGGAAATGCCATTTGCTATTCTGGTTTTAGGGAGGGGCAGCAACCAGGAGGTATCTATCCAACGTACAATGAAATAAAAGAGGACTTATTGATTCTTCAAAATAACTGGAAATATTTACGCCTTTATGACTGTGACCCACATACCGATACAGTGTTAGAAGTCATCAAAAAAGAAAAACTTGATTTTAAGGTCATGTTAGGTGCATATATTGTTGCTGAAGCTAATAATTTTGGTTGTCCTTGGGGTGGTACTCATTCTGAAGAAGAGCTCATTCATAACAAAGCCAAGAATGTCTTTCAGATTAAAAAGTTGATTAAACTGGCTAACGAATATCCAGAAATTATATTCTCATTGTCAGCTGGAAATGAAGCTTGCGTCGATTGGACCGATCATTATGTCCCAGTCGATAGGGTCATTAAGTACGTTCGAATGATCAAAAAAGGGGCGAAACAACCGGTTACCTTTTGCGAAAACTACTTGCCATGGCTTGGTAAGATGAAAGCTTTGGCGGATGAAGTGGATTTTATATCCATTCACACATATCCAGTATGGGAATACAAGAACATTCATGAAGCTCTAGAATACACTAAGCAAAACTACTATGCTGTAGCCGATACGTATCCTGATAAATTGGTCGTGATCACAGAAGCAGGATGGGCAACTAATTCTAATGGTAGAGGTATTCATGCACATAATGTAAATGAAGAACTCCAAAAGACCTATTATGAGGATCTTATGAATTGGAATGACGAAGACAATATCCTTACGTTTGTATTTGAGGCGTTTGATGAAACCTGGAAGGGATCGGCCGAATTCTTGGAACCTGAAAAACATTGGGGACTTTTTAAAATGGATCGAACACCAAAATTAGTTATGGAATCCCTTTTTGCAATTTAAACAAGTAAGATCATTGTTTTCCTAATCTATGTACTGATTGAGAAAAAGGCATTGTGCTATTCTAAAAGTGTATCACTTCAGTATAATGCGCATCAAAACTTTAACTAAAGTTTTTTATATTTCACGGAATTGATTAATATTTTTAGGACAAAATAATTTATTGCATGATAAGGTATTTAGTTTTAGTATTCGTTTGTATATTATTTGTAGGCTGTCAACAACCACAACGAGATTTGTATCCTGAAGAATTAGTTGGAGGTTTTGATTTATTACCTTCAGAAGAAACAGGCATAGATTTTAAGAATAGTATAAGAGAATCCGAAAAAGTAAATCATCTCTATTACAATCAAATATACAGTGGTGCAGGAGTTGCTATAGGCGATATTAATAATGATGGATTACCGGACGTTTTCTTTTGCGGCAATCAAGTTTCGGATAGATTATATTTAAATAAAGGAGATTTTAAATTTGAAGACATCACTAAAAAATCTAGAATAGCGAAGAATTCGGGATGGTCTTGGGGCGTCACCATGGCAGATGTTAATAATGATGGCTATTTAGATATCTACGTGAGTAGAAACGGGGAATCTATGCAGCCAGAAGACAGAAGAAATCAACTTTATATAAATAATAAAGATCTTACGTTTACAGAATCTGCAATAGCTTATGGTTTAGCAGATGTTGGTTTTTCTTCACAAGCGGTGTTTTTTGATATGGATAATGACGGAGACTTAGATATGTATCAAGTCAATCAACTTCCAGATTCTAGATTGTTTAGTCGTTACATTAATATTCCAAAAGAACGCTATAAATTCTATACTGATAAATTATATCTTAATGATGGTGGCAGCTATAGAGATATATCTAAAAAGGCTGGTCTTATAAATAAATACACCCATGGTTTAAGTGTTAGCGCTAGCGATTTTAATAATGATGGTTTGGTAGATTTATTCGTATCAAATGATTATGATGAACCTGACTTTATGTATTATAATAATGGCGACGGTACTTTTAATAACGTGATTAATGAGAAGTTAAAACATATTTCAAATTTTAGCATGGGCACTGATACCGGCGATATTAATAATGATGGTTTTATGGACTTGATTACATTAGACATGGCTGCCGCAGATCATTATAGATCAAAAACCAATATGGGATCCATGAGTTCTGCAAAGTTTAATAAAATGGTAGCTGATGGGAAGCATTATCAATTTATGACAAATACCTTACAGGTCAATACAGGAATGGGAAGCTTTTCAGATATTGCTAGCATGACCGGTATGGCGCAAACAGATTGGAGTTGGGCAGGGTTATTAGTTGATTTGGATAATGATGGCAGGAAAGATGTTATCATATCCAATGGAATTAAAAAGGATGTGAGGAATAATGATTTTTTAACAGGATTATATAAAAAACTGGAAACGGATTCTAAGGACTTTTACAGTATGAGTAAACTTGCCCCTTCAGTACCGCTTTCTAATTATGTGTTTAAAAATAAAGGGAATTTAAAATTTGAAAAGACTACCGAGAAATGGGGTTTAGGAACGCCTAGTTTTTCTAGTGGTATGGCCTATGGCGATTTAGATAATGACGGCGATTTAGATGTCGTTATTAACAACATGGAAGCTGATGCTTTTGTATATAAAAACAATGCCACAGGAAATTTCTTGAAGATTGAGATGGAAGGATCCGAGAATAATAAATTTGGATATGGCGCTATAGCAATAATACATCATAATGGAAAAACACAAATGGCAGAGAATTCTGTGACTCGAGGATATTTGTCTTCTGTAGAATCAGGCTTATTTTTTGGATTAGGAAAAGATGTAGAAGTAGAGAAAGTTGAAGTGATTTGGCCAGGTGGTAAAACAAATACATATAAGGATGTAAAAGCAAATAAGGTGCTTACAGCTAAATATTCTAAGGCAAAACGTGGCGTAAAGTTAGATGTGGATGTTCAAACATTAGTATCAGAAGTAAAAGTAGAAGATTTCGGAATCAATTTTAGACATCAAGAAAATGAATATAACGAATACCACGAAGAGGTCTTACTACCACACAATATTTCGCAAAATGGTCCTTTAACGGCTGTTGGCGATGTTAATGGAGATGGGTTGGAAGATCTATTTATTGGTGGCGCATCTGGACAAAGCGGCATCCTTTATTTACAAAAAGAAAATGGACAATTTGTAACAAGTGAGTCACAGCCTTGGGAAAAAGATAAATTATCGGAAGACCTTGGAATTCTGTTTTTAGATGTCGATGGAGATGAAGATAATGATTTATTCATCGCTAGCGGAGGTAGTGAGTTTAAACAAGGGGATGTTAGACTAAAGGATAGATTATATATAAATGATGGTAAGGGGCAATTTGTTAAAAATAACAAAGCCGTTCCAAATATTTTTGAAAGTTCACAATGTGTTAAAGCATCAGACATTGATAATGATGGCGATTTAGACCTTTTTGTAGGAACCCGACTTATTCATGGCAAATATGGATTTCCAGCAACCAGTTATTTACTGATCAATGAGAACGGTAATTATAAAAAGGCGTCGAATGATATAGCTCCAGATCTTAGCAATATTGGCATGGTGACCGATGTGGTTTTTACGGATATAGATCAAGACGAAGATGAAGACTTAATGCTTGTTGGTGAATGGATGACCATAACCGTGTTAACGAATAAAGAAGGCATCTTTGAGAATAGCACGGAGAAATATGGACTGGATGATTCCAGAGGAATGTGGGGGTCCATTACTGCAAGTGATCTAGATAATGATGGCGATGATGATTATGTCATTGGCAACCTTGGTAAAAACAATAAGTTTAAGGCCAGTGAAGAGCACCCCTTCAAGGTGTATGCCAACGATTTTGATGATAATGGCACCAACGATATTGTATTGGCGAAATACTATAAAGATGATTACGTACCTGTAAGAGGTCGAGAATGCACGAGCCAACAAATGCCATTTGTGTCAGAGAAATTTAAGGATTTCAATAGTTTCGCGTCCTCCAAATTATTGGATATTTTACCTGAGGACAAGATAGAAGATGCCGTGGTATACGAAATAAGTAGCTTTGAGAGTATCGTGCTGATAAATGATAATGGAATTCTTAAACGACAATCCTTGCCAGTTCATGCACAATTTTCTCCAATAAAGTCTTCTTTGGTCATGGATTTTAACGGTGACGGTCATAAAGACATTGTGACCGTTGGCAATCATTACGGGGTCGAAGTTGAGACCACACGTTACGATGCAGGCTATGGTACTGTTCTTTTAGGTGATGGTGAAAATAATTTTCAATTCATGTCTCCCCAGGAAAGTGGTTTCTTCATAGCAAAAGATAGCAGGGATATTGAATTAATAAAGCAAAAGAGTAGGAATTTAATAGTGGTAACCAATAATAATGATGCATTGGCTTTATTCGAATTTTAAGGCACATGGTGTCATGGATATATTTATTAATTCAAGTTATTCTGTATAGTTGCTCTTATGTTATTCCTATGGCCAAAATGTTATTAATGCCCTATAATTAAAGCTCTTAAGCTTGTGGGAGTGTTTTTTTATTTTTCCATTATTAATTGCTGTATGGTTTTTGTATAGGTGTTTTTAACAGTGAAATTCAAAAAATAGTTGGTTATTGTAAATTCATATTAATTAAACCTTAAAAAATTATGAAAAAAATTACTTTACTATTCATGATGCTAGCCGTATCTTTTGGTTATGCTCAAACGTTTCCTCTAGATTTCAGTAATCCTGCGGATGCATTTGGATGGGATCCGTCTGGCGGTACAGGTGGTACTGCTCAAATAACCTCAGAACAATTAGAGATTATAGGTAATGGCAACCAATGGGACAATGCTTTTATCCTTTTTGTTGGTGGAGATGTAGTAGATCTTTCTGATAATGCCAACAATACAGTAACTTTTATGATGCAATCAACAACAGCTCCTCCTGGGGAAGTGCATACCCACAGAATTAAATTAGGTACGACGGCTGGTGTTTGGGAAGAAGACTTTACGACGACAGGTCAGGTTATGGAAACAGTGTTAATTAATCCTCCTAATGCTTTAGGCGATTTAAATGAATTAAGAATTTTTGTAGATTCTGGAGCTGCTACAAATCCTAATAGCGATAACGGAACCTATTTAGTGGATAATATTGATATTTTTGTTTTAGACCCAGCAATGGATGCTACTTTAAGTGCTTTAGAAGTTGACAGTTCTCCAGTTACAGGATTCAGTGGTTCAACATTAGATTATACTATTGGATTACCTCCAGGTACAGTTACAGTTCCGCTGATTACCACTGCAACTACAACGGAAGCAGGTGCTTCTCGTGTTATTACGGATGCAACAAGTATTCCTGGAACAGCTACAGTACTAGTTACTGCTAGTGATATGACAACTACTGCAACTTACACGTTGAATTTTGTAGTGTTAGGTCCTGCTACAGGTGCACCAATGGCACCAGCGCGCACACCTGCGGATGTAATATCTGTATTTAGTGATGAGTATACTAATGTCGATCCATCAAATGGTGTTGAGACATTTGGCGGCACTCTTTACGATAATTTTACTGTAGAAAATCCTGACGACACTAGACGTATAACATTTGCCGCTCCTGGATCAGGAATGCAATTTTTATATCTAAGTAATGGTTTAGATTTAACTGATTTCACTAATGTGCACATGGACATATTTATTGATGGACCTGTCACCCCTGGTCAAGTATTAACTATTAATCTTATAAACCAACCTGGGACAGGTGATACAAGTTTAAATACTAATATTGATATAAACGCTGTAGGTTCTGGTACTTGGTTTTCTGCAGATATTGCATTAGATGCTTTTAGCGGAGCACCGGCATCAAGAGATGCTGTTACACTAATTCAACTTGTTGGCGCTGGACCAACAACATATGGCCCACTATATTTTGATAATTTATATTTTCATAAAGGCACAGTGTTGAGTACTGACGATTTTGCTAAAAGTGAATTTAAGGTATATCCTAATCCAACGAATAACGAGTGGAATATCAAGACCAATGGTCAGAATATATCTTCGGTACAAGTGTTTGATATATTAGGTAAGAATGTGATGACTGTAACTCCAAACAGCAGTGCTGTTAAATTGGATGCAACGACATTGCCTGCTGGATTGTACTTTGCAAGATTAACCTCTGAATCAGGTACAAAAAGTGTTAAACTGATTAAGCAATAAGTCAACAAGTATTCTCAAGATTGACTAATAGCTAGTTAGAAAAGGCTGTAATGACAAAACGTCATTGCAGCCTTTTTTTATTTAAAACTATCTACTTCTTTATAAGCCTCTATCACGCGTTTTTCGCCATCCTTATTAGATATGGAGTTACCGTGTTCCATGCCTAAAACGTCTTTATAGCCTTTACTGTGAATAAACTTGAATACGTTCTTATAATTGATCTCTCCAGAGGTTGGCTCGTTTCGCCCTGGATTGTCCCCAATCTGGAAATAAGCGATTTCATCCCAACATGTTTCTATATTCGGTATTAAGTTGCCTTCCTGTATTTGTTGATGGTAGATGTCAAAAAGTATCTTGCATGACGGTGAATCCACGGCTTTACATATTTGATAAGCTTGTGGGGATTCCGTCAAGAACAACCCTGGATGATCCCTGAAATTCAATGGTTCAAGGACCATGATAATTCCATGAGGTTCTAATAGGGAAGCAGCTTGTTTCAATGATTCAACAACGTGTTCAGTTTGGTACGCCATATCCTGTCTCAGGTCCACATGACCTGGAACAACAGTCATCCACTTAGCATTGACTCGTTTAGCCACTTCAATGGATGATTTTATCTCGCTGAGGAATTCATCACGCCATTCTTGCTTGCCGCTGGCGAGATTAGGGTCTTTCCAATAGATCTTATGGGCAACGAATACGCCCATGGTCAATCCACGTTCTTCCATGACTTTAGCCATGGCTTCTTGTTCAGGAATTGGCCTTTTGCGCATGTCATTATCTTCAAAGGCGGTGAAGCCTTGATCTGCCATGAAATTTAATTGGTCTATCACGTTTTCACCAGCATGATGTTTGAACATCCCAATATGTGGTGCGTAATTTAAATTGAAATTATGGTTTTTTTCATTAGCCTTGCTTGAACCGGCAAACGAATGGGAGAGAGGCAAGGTCGTAAACGCTCCTGCCATCGCAGTATTCTTGATGAAATTACGTCTTTTCATATGGTGTTTATTACTGTGCTAGAAATCTAACTCTAACAATTCTATATTCTTGAATTCTATAGGATGGCTTTCACTTTGTAAGGAGATATACCCTTCTTTTAATGGTTGCCCGATCATATCTTTCCAATTACCAGCATAATTTTCAATATCTGCTCCGCCAATTTGTGTCTGATAGTAGCGCATGACTTCCTTTCCGTTAATAGAATGAGTGATTATGGAATCCTTGATGACCAGTATTTCTAAATTTACCCATTGGTCTCCGTAATACGTATCAGCGGATGAATCCATACAATGCTCTGTCACCAATGCATCATTTATGACCACATTAGTGCCTGGCGTGCATAAATTACCTGTGGGTCTTGGTGTCCCTTCTTGTACACCACCTAACATTTGAACTTCTATTGATAAAGGGAATGCTTGATCCAATCCCATACTTTCCGGTGATTGTGAGTGTACCATGACACCACTGTTCCGCTCAGCCCAGCTTGCTCCACCAGTCGCTTGGTCACCAATGAACCTATAATCAACTCTCAATTTATAACTCGAAAATGGCTTTTTATAGAAGATATGACCAAAGTGATTATTAAACGTATCATAGTCTTTATAGGATACTTTCATCACACCATCTAGAACACTAAAAGTGTTATGGATATTTTCACCTTGAGGGAACCCTGTGATCTTAATGACCCAATCATCTAGATCCGTACCATTAAATAAAGAAATCCATTCTTCAGTGTCCTTGACTTGTGTTTCATGCTTGGTTTTTTCCTTACAACTAATTACGAATAGTAAAGACAAGAAGAAAACGATTATGGTTGATGATAGTTTCATATATATGGTTTAAAAAAACCCATCTTAATATGAATTAGGATGGGCCAATAACACTTAAAACTGTTGCTATTTAATCAATTATTTATCTAAATGGAATAAGCTTTACCACCAGTAGCTTCTTCTACTGAAATACATCCTTTTTGTTGCCCTGGTATTGGATCGTATGCTAACACATTTTCACCAATTTCTTCAGTGTTTTTCCATCCCCAAATGGTCATGCTTCTAATTTGACTCATTAAAGAGAATGTGGCAGCATCTTCATCTGGCTTTGCATTTTTGTCTTTAGCATATGCCTGTCCGAATTCGCCCATTTTAGTATTATAGGCTTTCTGTTCTTCTTTTGAAGTCATTAAATACGTAGATAGCACTTGATCGAAATCTTCTTCCTTGCCATCACCCAGTTCTTTATTGAACATGCTTTTGAATTTATTTTCAAAAACAGAGAATCTCATTTTCACCATGGCTTGATCCTCTGGTTTTAGAATCTCTTTCCAAAACCCGTCGATGAATTGATGAACTCCTAAATCAATTGCACCAGGCACTAATTCGTCTGAAGGAATTATAAGATCGACTATTCTGCGTAAAGCATGACCTTGTCCAGCATTTAAGAAAACTGGAGTAAAGACAGGTTCGCTTTTACAACTTTGTAGTAAGCCGAAAATTGCTGGTGTCGCCAATGCATATCCAGCTCCTAATCCTAAATTCTTTATTGCGTCTCTTCTATTCATAATATATTTTTAGACCGTACCTTTTTTTAATTGTTCTGCGGCATGACTTGCAGCTCGAGCCGTAAATGCCATATATGTTAATGAAGGGTTTACACAACTCGCTGATGTCATGAATGCACCATCTGTAACATATACATTTGGAACGCCATGTACTTGATTGTTTTTGTTCACTACCGATGTTTTAGGATCATTACCCATTCTAGCCGTACCCATTTCATGGATTCCTAACCCAGGAGCACCAGGATCATCATATCCTCGTACATCTTGAAAGCCAGCTTTTTCTAACATTTCTTTAGCCTGTGCCACCATATCCTTGCGCATTGCATATTCATTTTCTTTCCACTCTACATCAAATGTAATCGTTGGTAGTCCCCATTCATCAAGATTATCGTAATCCAAGGTCATTTTATTATCGTGATACGGCAAACACTCACCAAATCCTGTGAGACCGATTGTCCAGCCTCCTGGTTTTTGGATAGTCTCTTTAAGATTCTTACCATATCCCATTTCCGCAATATTTTCTTCCCAATCACCTCTACCGCCACCTCCTTGATAGCCATAGCCACGTATATATGTTTTTTGGTCTGTATCGCCTCCAATGTTCCTGAATCTTGGCAAATAAACCCCTCCAGGTCGTCGCCCTTTGAAGTATTTATCTTTGAAATTTTCAGACTTGGCATAAGCCCCAGCCTTAAAATGGTGGTCCATCACATTGTGTCCTAGCTCACCGCAATCATTGCCCATGCCATTAGGGAATCGCTTCGAGTTCGACTGCATTAAGATACTTGCAGTAGCTATGGCAGAGGCACAGAGAAATATTATTTTTCCTTTGAATTCTGTTTTTTCTTTGGTGACTCGATCAATTACCTTCACCCCAGTAGCACGTTTGGTTTCTTCATCATAAATGACTTCATGAACAATAGAATCTGGACGTAGCGTCATATTTCCAGTTTTTTCGGCAGCTGGTAATGTTGATGAGTTACTACTGAAATAGGCGCCAAATGGACACCCTCTCATACATCGGTTTCGGAATTGACAATTACTACGACCTTCATAATTCTTGCCTCCATTAATGTGAGCCACTCTTCCAACAGTCAGTACGCGATCTTTATAATTTTGGGCGATGTTGGCTTTTAAATGTTCTTCAACACAATTTAATTCCATGGGTGGTTCGAAAACGCCATCAGGAAGAACAGGGTTATTTATTTTTTCACCAATGACTCCAATATAGGATTCGACAATGTCGTACCAAGGAGCTATTTCTTTATATCGTACTGGCCAATCTACGGCAATACCATCTTTTTTGTTGGCTTCAAAATCATAATCACTCCAACGGTAGCTATGTCTGCCCCACATGAGAGAACGACCACCTACATGATAACCACGCATCCAATCGAAACGTTTCGTTTCATTATAAGGATGAATAAGATCATTCACGAAAAAATGACGTCTTTCCTTTTTTGTTGTATAACCAGTTCTCGATTGTTTTAATTGTGTGGATTCTTCTTCAGGAGTCAACTGTCCTTTATATTTGTTATCCCATGGATCATCATGCATTGTAGGATAATCTTCTATATGTCTTACCATGCGACCACGTTCAAGGACTAAGGTCTTAAGTCCTTTTTCACATAGTTCTTTTGCTGCCCAGCCACCACTTATTCCAGTCCCGACTACAATGGCATCAAATTCTTGATCTAAATTCATAGGTGTTGAATTGATTTAATGTTATTTTGAAATTTTAGTTAGATATTGTCAATTTGATAAATATACTTGATAATAAGTGTGATTTCTATAAAAATCAAGATTAAAACTAATCAAATAATCAATCAGTAACAAGTAACTTGTATAAAATGTACTTACGAAAACGTTTACGTTGAAAAGTTACTTTCATAAAAGTGATTTTTAAACTTTAAACTTTTAAATTAGAGATCTAATTATAATCCTATCATGAAAAATTTAACATCATACTTTACGAAATCTTTCTATGTGTTTACCATTTTATCGATTTCGTTTACAAGTTGCAAAAATAAGGAAGATACAAAGAAGGATCAGGTAATAAACAAACAAGAAATGACGAAAGAACCATTCTTTAAACTATCCCTAGCGCAGTGGTCATTGCATAAAGCAATAATTGAAGATAAAACACTTGACCCAATTGATTTTGCAGAAAAGGCTAAGACATTGGGATTTGGAGGCATCGAATATGTAAGTGGGCTTTATACATTGCATATTGATAAAATGGGTATGCAATCTTTACTAGACACCCTGAAGGCGAAAAGTGAAGAATCAGGAGTTGAAAACCTATTGATCATGATCGATGGAGAAGGTGATCTAGCGTCGCCAGAAGAGAAAGAACGTGATGAAGCAGTTGAGAAGCATAAGAAATGGGTAGATGCTGCAGAATTTTTAGGATGTCATTCTATTCGAGTAAACCTTTTTGGTAGTAGAGATTCAGATATCTGGGTGGATGCTTCTACAGACGGACTAGTTAAACTCTCTCAATATGCAGCAACAAAGAATATTAATGTCTTGGTTGAAAATCATGGGTATTTGTCATCTAATGCCGACTTACTTAAAATGGTCATGATGAAAGTGGAAATGGCCAATTGCGGTACGTTGCCAGATTTTGGCAATTTTTGTTTAGAGAAAGAAGGAGGAGAGCGATGGGGCGCGAAATGTATTAAGGAGTATGATAGATATGTGGGCGTTAAAAAGTTAATGCCATGGGCAAAGGCTGTAAGTGCCAAGTCGCACGACTTTGATGAAAATGGAAATGAGACGAAGACAGATTACGTAAAAATGCTTCAAATTGTAAAAGACGCTGGCTATAAAGGTTATATTGGTGTGGAGTATGAAGGTGATGTCCTAAATGAAGAAGATGGTATAAAAGCTACACGAGATTTACTCATTGCAGCATCTAAAGACCTAAACTAAACAAATACTAACTAACTGATCAATAATGAAAAAATCAATACAATATCAATTGTC